>DATAVF010000122.1:0-1570 GCA_036267835.1 Caulobacteraceae bacterium
ATGAGCAGGTCCTGTCCGGGCGCAAGCTGCAATCCTACCTTGACGGCGACCTGGGCGAGCCGGTCAAGTTTCACGGGATCGATCGGCGTGACGATTTTGCGCTGGGGTATGTTCATGGTGCAATTGTCCAGAGATGTGGTGCGGGCAGCCGGACTCGAACCGGCACAGCTCTTACGAGCCGAGGGATTTTAAGTCCCTTGCGTCTACCAATTCCGCCACGCCCGCGCTGGGACGGTCATAGCGCTTTTGCGGGCGGCTGGACTACAGCCGACGGATCAGTGCGTCGGCGCCGGCGGTGGCGGGTTCTGGGCGCGCATCGCGTCGCCGATCGCCTGCAGGCTCTGGGTGACGGCCGTGAAGAGGGCGCTGCATTTGGGGATCTGGGCCTTGAGGTCGTCGCCGGTCATCTTGGCGTCCACGGCGGCGACGCGGGAGGGCAGGTTCTGGCCGTCGCCGCGGCCGTCGAGACGGCCGGCGAAGTAGAGCAGGCTGGCGCGGCCCAGGCTCTGCACACTGGGATCGCTGCTGCCGGTCAGGGCCGCACCGACCACCAGGCAGCGCACGTCGGTGTCGGACGGGTCGTCGGCATGGGCCGCCACCGGGGCGAGCGACATGGCGCCCAGAACGGCGGCGACTAGGAGCGCTTGGCGCATGGGAAACCTCAGAGGGAGACGGGGTGGGCCGGGCCGGTCAGGCCTCGACGCGGGTGATGGACTTGGCGCCGATGTCGGCCAGGGCGGCGATCAGGGCCTCGACGGTGCGCTCCACCTCGGCAGCGTCGCGGCCGCGCACCACCAGGTTGGAGCCGTAGCCCTGCGGGCCATAGAAGGGATAGCTGCCCAGCGACAGGTCCGGATTGGCCTTGGCGAGGCCCGCCAGCGGCTCGGCGATCACGCCCTCGCCGGCGCCCTCGACCCGCACGGTCCTGGCTATGACCACGGCGCCGGTGCGCAGGCGGGGCACGACGTCGTCCATCATGCCGCGCATCACCATCGGCACGCCGGCCAGCACGAACACATTGCCGATCTGGAAGCCGGGCGGGCCCTGCACCGCGTTCTTCACCAGCGTGCCGCCCACCGGCACCCGCGCCATCCGCCGCCGCGCCGCATTCAGCTCGCCCTGCCAGCGGCTCTGCATCATGGCGATGATCTCGGGGTGCTCGTAGAGTTCGACGCCGAAGGCCTTGGCGACGCTGTCGGCGGTGATGTCGTCGTGGGTGGGGCCGATGCCGCCGGTGGTGATCACGTAGTCGTAGCGCTCGCGCAGCGCGTTCAGCGCCGAGATGATCTCTTCCTCGATGTCGGGCACGACGCGGGCCTCGGCGAGGTCGACGCCGTAGGTGGCGATGTACTTGGCGATGAAGTTGAGGTTGGTGTCCTGGGTGCGGCCGGAGAGGATCTCGTCGCCGATGATCAGCACGGCGGCGGTGACGCGGTCTGCCATGCTGGCTCTCTCAATCCCTGGACGTTGCAGCGCAGGGACGCCATAGGCCGGCGATGCTCCTGCCGCAACCGATGGCGCACGGCCGGCTGGTCAGCCGCTACAAACGCTTCTTCGCCGACGTGATCCT
>DATAVF010000123.1:0-3623 GCA_036267835.1 Caulobacteraceae bacterium
AGCGCCACGGCGGGCATGCCGGTCAGGGTCTTCAGCCAGTGCGCCAGCTGGTCCATCAGGGCGAGCGCGCCCTGCACGGTGGCCTGCGGCTGCAGCGGGTGGATGTCGGCGAAGCCGGCGAGGCGCGCCATCTTCTCGTTCAGGCGCGGGTTGTGCTTCATCGTGCACGAGCCGAGCGGGTACATGGCCAGGTCGATGGCGTGGTTCTTCTGGCTCAGCCGCACGTAGTGGCGCAGCGTCTCCGGCTCGGAGAGGCCGGGCAGGCCGATCGGCGCGGCCCGGGTCAGGCCCGCGAGATCCGACGCGTCCAGCTCCGCCTCGGGCAGATCGACGCCGGTCTTGTCCCAGCCGCCGAGCTCGAAGATCAGCGCTTCGTCCTGCACCAGGCCATGGCCGTGGCTCTCGGCGGGCGCCGCGGTCAGCGAGATGTCGGTATCTGGCCGGGTCGGGCGGCCAATGGCGACGACGCTCATGCGGCGAGCTCCTCGGTAAGCGCTTCGGCGAAGGCGGCGATATCCATCGCGGTGGTGGTCTCGGTGGCGCAGACCAAGAGCACGTCGTCCATGCCGTCGCCGGGATCGAGCCGCGAGAACGGCACGCCGGCGATGATGTCGCGCGCCGCCAAGGCATCCACCACCGCCGTCGCCGGCTTGCTCAGGCGGATGGCGAACTCGTTGAAGAAGCGCGGGGTCAGGATCTCGATGCCGGGCACGTCGGCCAGGGCGTCGCGCAGGCGGCGGGCATGGGCGTGGTTGATCGCCGCCAGCTGCCGCAGGCCGGTCTCGCCCAGCAGCGTCATGTGGACGGTGAAGGCGAGCGCGCAGAGGCCGGAGTTGGTGCAGATGTTCGAGGTCGCCTTCTCGCGGCGGATGTGCTGCTCGCGCGTCGAGAGGGTAAGCACGAAGCCGCGCCTGCCCTCGGCGTCCAGCGTCTCGCCGCAGAGCCGGCCCGGCATCTGCCGCACATGCTGCTCGCGGCAGGCGAAGAGGCCCACGTAAGGGCCGCCGAAGCTCAGCGCATTGCCGATCGACTGGCCTTCGGCGACCGCGATGTCGGCGCCCATCTCGCCGGGCGACTTGAGCAGGCCGAACGAGATCGCCTCGGTGGTGACCACCACCAGCAGGGCGCCGGCCTTGTGGGCGGCCTCGGCGATGGCGGAGACGTCGGTGACCGTGCCGAAGACGTTGGGGGTCTGCACGACGACGCAGGCGGTGTCGGCGTCGATCGCCGCGATCACCGCGGCCTCGGCATCGATCGCGGCGCCCAGGCGCTCGGTGGCGATGCCGGCCGAGTGGGCCAGGGTCCAGCAGGCCTCGGCGTAGTGCGGGTGCAGGCCGCCGGAGAGCACGGCGCGCGAGCGGCGGGTGACGCGGGCGGCCATCATCACGGCCTCGGCGCAGGCGGTGGAGCCGTCGTACATCGAGGCGTTGGCCACCGGCATCCCGGTCAGGGCCGCGACCTGGGTCTGGAACTCGAACAGCGCCTGCAGCGTGCCCTGGGCGATTTCGGGCTGGTAGGGCGTGTAGCTGGTCAGGAATTCCGAGCGCTGGATGATGTGATCGACGCTCGCCGGCACGTGGTGGCGATAGGCCCCGGCGCCGCAGAAGAACGGCCCTGCCCCGGCCGGGCGGTTCTTCGCCGCCAGCCGGCCCAGGGCACGCTCCACCTCCAGCTCACCCTGGTGGGCGGGCAGGGCGACGGGGCCGGCGAGGCGGGCGCTCGCGGGGACGTCGGCGAAGAGCGCATCGATCGAGGCCGCGCCGACGACGGCGAGCATCTCCGCCCGGTCGGCGGCGGTGAGGGGCAGGTAGCGCATGGTCAGAGGGTCGCCAGGAAGGCTTCGTAGGCCGGCCGATCCATCAGAGCGTCGAGCTCCGAAGGATTGCTCAGCTTCACCTTGGCGAACCAGCCATCCTTTTCCGGCATGGCGTTCACCGTCTCCGGCGCGTCGGGCAGGTCGGCGTTGGCCGCGACCACTTCACCGGAGATCGGGGCGTAGACGTCCGAGGCGGCCTTGACGCTCTCGACCACGGCCAGCGGGTCGCCGGCCTTCACGGTCTTGCCGACGTCGGGCAGCTCGATGAAGACCACGTCGCCCAGCTGTTCGGCGGCGTAGGCGGTGATGCCGATGGTCGCGACGCCGTCGGCCTCGTCGATCCACTCATGGTCCTTGGTGAAGCGCATTCAGGCGGCTCCTGGGGCGGGTTTGCGGTGATAGCGGTGGGGAACGAAGGGCATGGCGGTCACGCTCGCCGGCTGGGTCCGGCCGCGCACGACGACGCCGAGCTGGGCGCCCGGCTCGGCCAGGGCCGGCGGCACGTAGCCCATGGCGATCGGGGCGCCGCGGCTTGGCGAAAAACCGCCGCTGGTGACGCGGCCGACCACGGCGCCCGCGGCGTCGACGATCTCGGCGCCTTCGCGGGCCGGCGCGCCCTGCACGGCCAGGCCGACGCGGCGGCGGCTGAGCTTGCCGGCCAGCTCGCCCACGATGCGGGCCGCGCCGGGGAAGTCCTCGGCCTGCAGGCGGCGCTTGGAAACGGCGAAGTCGAGGCTGGCCTCGATGGGGGAGGTGCTCTCATCGAGGTCGTGGCCGTAGAGCGGCAGGCCGGCTTCGAGCCGCAGCGAATCGCGGGCGCCGAGGCCGCTCGGCCGCGCCCGCTCGTCCTGCAGCAGCCGGTCCCAGAGCTTGCGGGCGTTCTCGGGCCGCACCAGGATCTCGTAGCCATCCTCGCCGGTGTAGCCGGAGCGGGAGATGACGATCCGCTCGCCCTCGTACTCGGCCGGCGTCAGCATCATGAAGCCAAGCTCGGCCGCCTCGGGGATGATCGGCGCGACGACGGCCGCGGCCTCGGGTCCCTGCACGGCGATCAGGCCGCGGTCGTCGGCCCGGATCAGCTCGGCGGCATCGCCAGCCGCGGCGGCGATGCGGGCGAAGTCAGCTTCCTTAGTCCCGGCGTTGACGATGATCTGCAGCATGCCCTGCTCGCCGTCGGCCAGCGGCCGGCCGACCATCAGGTCGTCGCAGATCCCGCCCGTCTCGTTGAGCAGCAGGGTGTAGCGCAGCCGCCCGCGCCCCAGGCCGGTGAGGTCGCCGCAGCAGAGCGGCTCCAGCAGGGCGCAGATGGCGGCGTGGTCGGCCTTGGCGTCGCCGCTGGGCGAGTTCAGCCGCAGGAACGACGGGCCCATGTGCGAGACGTCGAAGAGGCCGGCGTGCTCGCGGGTCCACAAGTGCTCCTTCAGCACCCCGCCCGCGTACTGCACCGGCATGTCGTAGCCGGCGAACTCAACCATGCGGGCGCCGGCGGCGCGGTGCGCGTCGGTGAGCGGCGTGGTCTTCAGCGCCTGATTGGACACGGGGGTTACGGGACTCCAGGCGGACGACGGAAAGCGGCCGTAGCCGCCAGTGTCGCCCCCGCTGTCCCTGGGCCTGAGAGATTCCGGAAGCGTGCGGCTCCCTTGCTCCTTCGGCGCGCCGTCCGGGCCTTGCGGCCTAGCGGTTCTTTCCAGCGTTCATCTGACCCGCGCGGTCCTTTTGCCTGAGCGTTTCCGGGGCGGTTGCGCCTTCGGCGCCGAGTTCGAGACTCGGTCTCTCCCGCATGGGTCGACGCGGAACCTGGGCAAGC
>DATAVF010000124.1:0-15622 GCA_036267835.1 Caulobacteraceae bacterium
GGCTTGCGGGCGTCGGACGCGCACGCGCCCAGCGCCAGCGCCGCAGCGCCAGCGAGCAAGGTCATTGCAACGCGGCCCGTCTTCACCGTCGGCCCCCTAAGCGGACGTCGAATCATCGAAGGATAAGGCAATCCCTGCGCAGGAACCCCCCAAGCGCGGGCATGACATAGTCGCTGCCTCGTGCGAATTCATCTGCTTTGACACTTTAGGCGGGCGCCTGCGGCGACGTGGCAACAGCCTTGGGTTTGTCAGGGGTCGGCTAACGGGGCGCTAATGAGCGGCAAGGTGCGTATCGGAGTCGGCGGCTGGACCTTCGAGCCCTGGCGCGGCGTCTTCTACCCCAGCACGGTCAAGCAGAAGGACGAACTGGCCTACGCCAGCCGCCACCTGACCGCGATCGAAATCAACGGCACCTACTATTCCACCTTCAAGCCCGACAGCTGGAAGAAGTGGCGCGACGAGACGCCGGACGGCTTCGTCTTCACCGTCAAGGGCTCGCGCTTCACCACCAACCGGCGCGAGCTGGCCGCGGCCGGAGAGTCGGTGCAGCGCTACATGGGCCAGGGCCTGCACCTGCTCGGCGAGCGCCTGGGGCCGATCTTCTGGCAGCTGCCGCACACCAAGAAGTTCGACCCGGACGACCTGGAAGCCTTCTTCGCCCTGCTGCCGAAGGAAGTGGAGGGCGTGACGGTGCGCCATGCGCTGGAGCCGCGCCACGCCAGCTTCTGCACCCCGGCCTACCCGGCGCTCTTGCGCAAGTACAGGATCGCCAACGTCTACGCCAAGCACAACCACTACCCGGAGATCGCCGACCTCTCGACCGACTTCGTCTACGCCCGCCTGCAGACCGGCAGCGACGACGTCGAGACCGCCTACGAAGCCCCCGAACTCGACGCCTGGGCCGAGCGCCTGAAAATCTGGGCCGCCGGCGGCGCTCCCGAAGGCCTGCCGATCGTCGGACCCGACTACGTAGCCCCGAAGACCCCGCGCGACGTCTTCGCCTTCATCATCCACGAGGGCAAAGTCCGCGCCCCGGCCGGCGCGATGGCGCTGATCGAGCGGGTGGCTTAGCGCCAACGCATGTAGATGATGGTTGGCTTGCCCAGCAGATCATGCAGGGACACCTCCGTGACGTCCGGGGGCGGCAAGTCAGCTGAAAGAGCGGGATCGCCCGGCGAGAGCGAGCGGCGCTGGCCGCCGACTTCGCGGAAGGCGAATTTCGCGAACCCGCTCTCCTCGTCCATCTGGACCGGCGCGCCGCCCACCCACCGTGCAAGCGCATCCCGCAAGCGGCTCATCTCAGCGGAGCTGGCGGGCAGGTTAGTCGCCTCCGTGACCGCGCAAACAACCGCGCCGCGTCCGCCCGGATCAGTCTGCGTTCCAACTTCGAGGGCTCGCACCCCACTCGGCGATCGCAAAATCCGCCCGTCAAGATAGGTCCAATGCGCGCGGTCGAAAGTAGGAGGTTCTAAGGCTCGCGCTGGTGGAACCTCCCAGCCTTCCCGGTCGGCTACTGCCAGGGCCCGGTCTGCATTGCCGTGAGTCTCGCCGCAAATCTGGATGAAGCTTCCCACCACATCGGCTCGCAACGGGTCGGCGAGTGAGGCAGGGGCGGCGAGGCAGAGTATGAGGGCGACAACCCATCGAGATGCCGACTTCATGTCCCGCTCCCGAAGTCGACGACGCATAACCTAGCTACACAACCATCGCGGGTCTGGGAAGGGCCGACGCCTGATGCTTGCGCGGCGGCATAATTATAATGTAATTACCGACGCATGAAGGTCGCTATCGTCCAGATCGGCAATTCGCGCGGGGTGCGCCTGCCGAAAGCGGTCCTGGAGCAGGTCGGTCTCGAGGCCGAGGCCGATCTTTCGGTGGAAGATGGGAGGATCGTCCTGACGCCCGTGGCTTTGCCGCGGCGCGGTTGGGCGGAAGCTTTCGCCGCGCACCCTGACGAAGAGAGGTCGGAAGACCGGGATTGGCTGGAAGCCCCGCTGGCCGACGAGGAGGCGTGAAGCGATTCGAGGTCTGGATTGTGCGTTTGGACCCGGTTCTCGGGTCGGAGATCGGCAAAACCCGGCCTGGCGTGATCGTGTCCCCCGACGAAGCCAATGAGTCCCTGCGGACGGTCCTTGTCGCGCCGCTGACCTCGACGCGTCGCAACTGGCCTACTCGCGTGCCGGTCGTCGTCCGGGGGATCGAGGGCGACGTGGCGCTGGACCAACTCCGCGCCGTCGACAAGCGGCGATTGACCGGCCAGGTTGGCGTGCTGTCGACCGACGAGCGGGAGGCGGTCGCGAGCCGGCTTGTGGAAATGCTGCGGCTGTAGGGGGCCGTTGCGAGCGATGCACGACTTGGCAGTTTATGCCGTCAGCCTGGTCTTCTGCTTGGCGCTGTGCCTGTTCCTCGCCTGGGAACTCTGGCTCGGCCTGACCAAAGGCTACATGCATTCCCGCTACGCTGGACGCGTCGAGCGGGCGAAGAGTCCCATCTCCTTCTGGGTGGGCTTCGTGTTCTGCGCCGTCGGCCTGGTGATGGTTGGCCTGCTCGCGGTGTTTATCGCCGTTTTCGCGATCGTGCACCCGAGTACGGGCGCCTGAGCCCCGGTTGATCACCAACCGTTTTGGGTGCGTACTACCTCCCAACCAACATTAAGGGAGGGCGCAATGCCCAAGCTGGCCGACCAGTACCCGTTCCCCGCGCCCGATGGCTCGCACTGGAAGGTGCCGCAGGACTTCGACGTCACCTTCAACTGGGACTACGACGAAGGTCGCCAGACCATGATGGGGCTCTATCGCAAGGGCATAGAGATGCAGTGGGACGCCGAGTCCCGCATCGACTGGACCCAGGAGCTCGACGAGGACAACCCCGAGCAGCTGCCCGAGGAAATGCTGCCGATCGCCGGCATGGCTGAATACGAGGCGATGTCGCGCAAGGAGAAGGCCCAGGTGCGCCGCCACTTCCAGGGCTGGCAGATCAGCCAGTTCATGCAGGGCGAGCAGGGGGCGCTGATCTGCGCCGCCAAGATCGTCACCCAGGTGCCGGACGTCGATAGCAAGTTCTACGCCTCGACCCAGGTCATCGACGAGGCCCGCCACGTCGAGAGCTACAAGCGCCTGCTGGAGAAGTTCGGCGTCGCCTATCCGATGACGGCGCCGCTGCAGGAGCTGATCGACCAGGTGCTGCGCGATAGCCGCTGGGACATGACCTACCTCGGCATGCAGGTGGTGATCGAGGGCCTGGCGCTGGCCGCCTTCCAGCAGATCCGCGACCACGCCCAGAACCCGCTCGCCGCCGCGGTCAACGCCTACGTGATGCAGGACGAGAGCCGCCACGTCGCCTTCGGCCGGCTGGCGCTGCGCGACTACTACCCGCAGCTGACCCAGAAGGAGCGCGACGAGCGCGAGCAGTTCCTGCTTGAGGCCTGCTATCTGATGCGCGACCGCTTCGATGCGGTCGAGGTGTGGAAGACGCTGGGCCTCGATCCGGTGCGCTGCGGCGAGCACATGTACGACAGCGGCTTCATGGCGATGTTCCGCTCGTCGCTCTTCACCCGCATCGTGCCGATCGTGAAGGACATCGGCCTCTGGGGCCCGGTGATCCGCAAGGGCTACGAGGACATGGGCATCATCGGCTTCGCCGACACCGACGTGCAGGCCTTGCAGGACTCCGACAACGACATCGCCAAGGAACACGACGCCCGCCGCAGCTATGTGCAGAGCGTTGTCGACCGGGCGAAGGCGCTGGAAACGGCTTAGGCGGCGGATTCGAGCGGGCGGATCGCGGCCAGCTCCTCGCGGCTCGCGATCGCCGCGACCGAGAGGTCGTGCTGCGTCTGCAGGTTCATCCAGAACTGCGGTGACGTGCCGAAGACGCGCCCCAGACGCAGCGCCGTGTCCGGGGTCACCGGCTGGGTCCCGCGGACCAGCCGCTCGATCCGCGTGCGATCCTTCAGCCCCATCGCCTTGGCCAGGGCGCCGGGGGTCAGGCCATACTCCGGCAGGAAGTCTTGGCGCAGGTGCTCGCCCGGATGCGGCGCCGGCGTGGCGAAGCTGGAGAAATCAGAATCGGACATCCGGAACCCTTCAAATTCAGTGTTAGTCACCGAACCACACGTCCTCGGGACCATTGTCGCCCCACCGGAAGGTAATCCGGAACTGGTCATTCACGCTGATCGACCACTCGCCTTCGCGGTCACCCTGCAGCTTGTGCAGCCGCTGGCTGGGCGGCGTGCGCAAGTCTTCAAGTGCGGTGGCCGCGTCGAGACGAAGAGCCGCCGGCGAGTCGCGCTGATCAGGTCGGCCGGGAAGCCCTTGCCCGGGTCACGGCCGTCGAACACCGCCCTGGCCTGCTCGCTCTTCCAGCTTCGGATCATGATCGGTCACTGGGCTTAGGTGTAGCGCGGCGCGCTACATTTCACAAGCCCGCAAGTGCGGACTCGCGCTTGACCTACGCACGGTCAGGGGCGCGGAGTGGGCGAAACAACCTGAGGAAACGCCGCCATGACCCCCGATGACCTGATGTTCAAGCCCGGCGCCATGAAGGGCGAGCGGATCCTGATCACCGGCGGGGGCACCGGGCTTGGCAAGGTGATGGCCGAGGGCCTGCTGATGCTGGGCGCCGAGGTCTATATCTGCGGGCGGCGCGGCGGGGTGCTGCAAGAGGCGGCCAACGAGTTGATGGCGGCGCACGGCGGCAAGGTCGTGCCGGTGGCGTGCGACATCCGCGTGCCAGAGGCCATCCACGAGATGATGGACAGCGTCTGGGCCGATGGCGGGGCGCTGACCGGCCTGATCAACAACGCCGCCGGCAACTTCATCAGCCGCACCGAGGACCTCTCGCCGCGCGGCTTCGACGCCATCTCCAACATCGTCTTCCGCGGCTCGTTCTTCGTGACGCAAGACGCCGGGAAGCGCTGGATCGCCGAGAAGAAGAAGGGCGCGGTGGTCTCGATCCTGACCACCTGGATCTGGCATGGCGGCCCCTTCACCGTGCCGTCCGCCATGTCCAAGGCCGGGCTTAACGTCATGACCCAGTCCTTGGCCGTGGAATGGGCCCCCAAGGGCATCCGCTTCAACGCCATCGCGCCCGGCCCCTTCCCGACCGAGGGCGCGTGGGCGCGGCTCAACCCCGGCGGCGGCCGCGACATCGGCGATCAGGCGGACGAGTCGTCGCCAGGCAACCCGATGGGCCGCGTCGGCCGCATGCCGGAGCTGGCCAATCTGGCCGCCTACCTGCTGCATCCCCTGTCGGAGTACGTGAACGGCCAGACCATCGCCATCGACGGCGGCGCCTGGCTGGCCGGCGGCGGCGGCTTCTCAGCCCTGCGCAACTGGTCGGACGAGCAGTGGGAAGCCGCGCGTACCTCGATCCGCGGCGCCAACGAGAAGGATCGCGCCCAGCGTACCGTCTGACGTGGTTAATCGGGTCTTAAGCGGCGGGGCCTCATCCTCGCCGCATGCTGCTCCGCCTCGCCCTGATCCTGGTTGCGATCCCGGCCGTCGCCCTGGGGCAGGACGGCGTTCCGGCGACCTATGCCGCGCCGCCGCCAGCCCAGGCGTCATCTGCCCCGCCGGCGCCCGCCAAGCCCGCGCCGCCGAAACCGCAGCTGGCCGCGCTCGCGCCGCCGCCGTCCGATCCCGCCGACTGCCGCATGGCCTGCGCCAACACCAGCTACATGTGCCGCGCCGGCGACAACCCGGACAGCTGCGACAGCGCCTGGGGCCAGTGCGTCTCCACCTGCGACCTGCCGAACCTGGGCCCGGGCTTTTCCACCGCACCCTGAACGATCAATAGCGGCTCCTCACCCGGGCGGCGCGTCGCCGCGGTGGACTTCGACGCCCCGGCGCCCGATCCTAGGCGCAGCATGTCCGAAGCCCTCGATCTCAGTCCCGGAAAGCGCGAACAGACCAAGCTCGCCAACCGCCAGGCCATTCTCGACGCCGCTCGCGACGTGTTCGGCGAGCTCGGCTACGAGACGGCGACGGTGCGCGACATCATCCGCCGCACCGGCCTCTCGGTCGGCGCCTTCTACAACTACTACCGTTCCAAGGAGGAGGTGTTCGCCGCCCTCTCCGACGACGGCGCCCGCCGCTTCCGCCCGATTCTGCACGCCGAGTTCCTCAAGGCGGTCGACTTCGAATCCTACCTGCGCGGCGCGATCAAGGCCTACTTCGAATTCATCGCCGCCGAGGATGCGGCCTGGGGCAAGCAGGAGAGGCTGGCGGCCGAGCCGTCCCCCTATTCGCGCAACACGCCCGAGATCCTGGCCGTGCACGAGGAGGTGCGCAGCTCGCTGGCCGACGTCATGGAGCGCGGCCTGGCGCCCCGGGTCGACCTCGACTACCTGGCCACCGCCTGCATCGCCATTGCCCGCGAGGTTGGCGAGGAGATGCTGCGCCGCGACCCGCCGGACGTCGCCTCGGCGGCCGATTTCTGCGTCGCCCTGATCCTCGGCGGCCTGGCGGCCCTGCCCCGCGCGGGACGCTAGCCGCGCATGGCCGACTTCGCGCTCCAGCGGGCGGCGCTGAAGGGCATGCTCTCCCTCCCGCGGCCGCTGCTGCGTCTCGTGGCGGGCGGCGGCGTGGTCTACCAGGGCGGCCGTACGCTCGACCCCCGCCTGCAGTTCATGGCCCACCAGGCCCGCGGTGCGCCTGGACTGGAGACCCTGACACCGCCGCAGGCGCGCCTGGCGGTCGCGCAGATGCAGCAGACGCTCGAAGGCGCCCTCGAGCCGGGCGTCGCGCTTGAGTCCCTCACCCTCGCCGCCGAGAACGGCCGCATCCCGGCCCGCGCCTATCGCCCCGCCGACCAGGACCCGAAGGCGCCGATGCTGGTCTTCGCCCACATGGGCGGCGGCGTGGTCGGCAACCTCGACACCGCGCACGCGCTCTGCGGCATCCTCGCCGCGATCCTGCGCTGCCCGGTGCTGAACGTCGGCTATCGCCTGGCGCCGGAGGATCGCTTCCCCGCGGGACTCGACGACGTGATGGCCGCCTACCGCTGGGCCGTCGCCAACGCGGTCCGTTTCGGCGCCCCCGCCGGCGTCGCGGCGATCGGCGGCGACGAGATGGGCGCCAACCTCGCTGCCGTCATCTGCCAGGAGTTGCGCCGCCACGGCGAGGCGCAGCCGGCGCTGCAGCTGCTGCTCTACCCGTTGACCGACGTGGCCAGCGAGACCCAGTCGATGACCACTTATGCGGACGCTTACCCGTTGCCCCGCACCACGCTGGCCTGGCTCATGGGCCACTACATGGGCCCGGGCGACAATCCCGCAGATCCGCGCCTCTCGCCGCTGAAGGCCGAGACCCTGGCCGGCCTGGCCCCGGCGGTGATCGCCACCGCCGGCTTCGATCCGCTGGTCGACCAGGGCGAGGCCTATGCCAGGCGACTGCAGGAAGCGGGCGCGCCGGTGGTCTACCGTTGCTATGACAATCTCGCGCACGGTTTCGGCGCCTTCACCGGCGTGGTCCCGGCGGCGGACGTCGCCTGCCGCGAGGTCGCCGGCCTGGCGCGCGAGGTTCTTCAAGGGAGGCTACACTGATGCGGGCATTGGTGGTGGAGGCGCTGGCGCCCGAGTACGGCGGCTGCGTGCTGAAGGACCTGCCGACCCCGGACCCGGGCCCTGGCGAGGTGCTGGTGGAGGTGCGCGCCGCAGCGGTGAACTTCCCGGACCTGCTGCAGACCCGCGGCGAATACCAGCACAAGCCGGCGCTGCCTTTCATTCCCGGTCTCGAGATGAGCGGTGTCGTCGCCAGGACCGGCGAGGGCGTCGAGCGCTTCAAGGTCGGCGACGCGGTGGTGGGCGGCGCGCGGGTCGGCGGCTTTTCCGACATGGCGCTGACCCACGCGATGGGCCTGCGCCACAAGCCCGAGGCGTTCAGCTTCGGCCAGGCCGCCGGCTTCGGCGCGGCCTATTTGACCGCCTACGTCGCCCTTGTGCGCCGGGCAGAGGCGCAAGCGGGCGAGTGGGTGCTGGTGCATGGCGCGGCCGGCGGCGTGGGCCTCGCCTGCGTCGATCTCGCCAAGGTGCTGGGCTGCCGCGTGATCGCGGCTTCGGCCTCGGACGCCAAGCTGGCCGTGGTCGCCGAGGAGTACGCGCCCGACGCCACCGTCAACGTCGCCGGCGGCTTCCGCGAACGGGTCAAGGAACTGACCGGCGGGCGCGGCGCCGACGTGATCTACGACCCGGTCGGCGGCGACGTGTTCGACGAGAGCGTGCGCTGCATCGCCTTCAACGGGCGCCTCTTGGTGATCGGCTTCACCTCCGGCCGCATCCCGACGATCTCGGTCAACATGCCGCTGATCAAAGGCTTCTCGGTGATGGGCGTGCGGGCCGGCGAATACGGCCGCCAGTTCCCCGAGCGGGGCCGCGAGAACAGCGCCGCGATCTGGAAGCTGGCCGCCGAGGGCAAGCTGAAGCCGCGCGTGCACCAGGCATACAAGCTCGACGACTGGCGCTCGGCCTTCAACTCGCTGGCGAACCGCACGGTGGTCGGCAAGTCGGTGATCGTCCCCTGAGCCAGACCGCCACGCTGAAGCAGATCCAGGCGCTCAGGGGCCTGGCGGCGCTGGCGGTCGTCGTCTTCCACACCTTCCAGTGGGAGACCAACGAGTTCTGGATCGGCGGCGCGGGCGTCGATGTGTTCTTCGTCATCAGCGGCTTCATCATCTGGACCCAGGCCCTGCGCCCGGTCGCGGCCCCCGCCAGCTTCTTCTGGCGCCGCCTGACCCGCGTCGCGCCGGCCTACTGGCTGGCCAGCGCCGTTATCATCGCCCTGGCCGCCGCCTGGCCCAGCCTGATGCCGGAGGTGGCGCTCTCTGCCCGCCACATCGCCCTGTCGCTGGCCTTCATCCCCCACACCGACCCGGAGGGCCGCGTCTTCCCGGTGTTGCCGCCGGGCTGGACCCTGACTTACGAGGCGGTGTTCTACGCCCTGGTCACGGCGGCGCTGTTTGCGCCGGCCAAGGCGCGCTTCGCCCTGACCCTCGCCGGCCTCGCGGCCTTCGCAGCCGCCGGCTTCGCCTGGCCGCCGATCTACCGCTACGTCGCCAACCCGCTGATGCTGGAGTTCGCCGCCGGCGCCGGCTTGGCGCAGTGGACGGCGCGCGGCGGGCGGATCACACCGGGCGCGGGCCTCGTTTTCGGCGGATTGGGCGCGGCGCTGCTCGCCGCTATGTGGTTGGCCGGCGTGCAGGATGCGCTTTTCCGCCCGCTGCTCTGGGGCCTGCCGGCCGTGATGATCGTCGCCGGCGCCCTCGCCATCGAACCGGTCAAGGCGCTGACCCCGCCGCGCGCCCTGATCCAGCTTGGCGACGCGTCCTACGCCATCTACCTGTGCCACCTGCCGGTCGTAGCGCTGGTCGCAGCCGCGATCGGCTGGCCCCACGTCTGGATCTTCATCCCGGCCGCCATCGCCGCGTCGACGATCGCCGGCCTGACCTTCCATCGCTTCGTCGAGCGCCCGCTGATCGTCGCCTGCCGCACCCTGCCCGAACGCCTCGCGGTGAGGGGTGAAACACGGCGCTGGCCGGCGCCGCGCGCCACTCATGCGGCGGACATCGCGCCAACGCCCCTCATCCGTCGCCTCCGGCGACACCTTCTCCCGCAAGGGGAGAAGGAAGCTTGACCGGCCCCGCCATCACCGGTGGCCTTGCAGAGTACGCCCGCACCATCTTCGCCCAAGCCGACATCCAGCCCGTCTGGGACGCGCTGATGGCCCGCGCTGGCGCCGACCCTACCGACGCCGGGGCGCTGCTCGACCTCTCCACCATCCTCCAACTGGTCGGCCAGCGCGACCAGGGCCTGGCGCTGCAGGCCGACGCGCTGGCGCGCCAGCGCTGGTACCGCCGCCGCGTCGGCTCGGGCGATGGCCTGCGGGTGCTGGCCCTGGTGGCGGCCGGCGACATGATGGCCTCGACGCCGATCGAGTTCCTGCTGGCCGGCTGGAACGGCGAGCTCGACCTGCTCTTCCTGAGCCCCGACGCGCCGGTCCCGTTCGACATACCGGATCATGACCTCGCCATCCTGGCCGTCGGCGAATCCGACGCCAACGCCCCCATCCTGCGCGCCCTCACGGACGTCATAGCCGGCTGGCCGCGCCCGATGCTCAACGCCGCGCCGGAGGCGATCCTCGCTCTCGGGCGCGACCGCGCGCCGCCGCGCCTCTCCGGTCGCCCGGGCCTCGTCGCCCCGCCCACCCAGCGCTTGTCGCGCGCCGAACTGGCCGCGGTCGCGGTTGACGCGCCGATCATCGTCCGCCCGATCGACTCCCACGCGGGCATCGGCCTGGAGAAGCTGGACGACGCGCCGGCCCTCGCCGCCTATCTCGCGGCCCAGCCCGGCGAGGCCTTCTACGTCCAGCCCTTCATCGATTACGCCAGTCCTGACGGCCGCTTCCGCAAGCTGCGCGTGGCGCTGGTGGATGCGCGGCCGTTCCTGGTTCACCTCGCCATCTCCGACCACTGGATGGTCCACTACCTGAACGCCGGCATGGCGCAGGAGGCCGGCAAGCGCGCCGAAGAGGCCGCGATGATGGCCGCCTTCGACGCGAGCTTCGCTGCCCGCCACGCCGAGGCGTTCCACGGCCTGCATGCCGCATTCGGCCTCGACTACGTCGCCGTCGACTGCGCCGAGGACCGGGAGGGCCGGCTGCTGGTGTTCGAGGCCGACACCGCGATGATCGTCCACGACATGGATCCGCCCGACCTCTATCCCTACAAGGCCCCGGCCATGCGCCGGCTCTTCGCCGCCTTCCAGTTGCTGGTCGCGGCGCGAGCGGGCTGACCGCCAAAACGCCATCGACACGCTCAATGCGGCGCATGCCCCGCGCCTACGGCCTGGCCTGACGGAGACCGCCCTCATGCCCGCCGTCGAACGAGACCTGGGCGGAGCTGGCGAAGGACCTGGTCTGACTCCCGACCGCTGGGAACGACGCGCGCGCCGAGGCATTCCAGCAGGGTTGGTGGGCTCGGAGGCGGCCCGCCCCCCGCAAGCCCGCGTACAGCATGTTCGTCTCCTTCTTTCCGCGACCTCGGCTGTTCCTGACCTCGGCGGCGCTCTGGTCCGCCTTCGCCGTCATCTTCTGGTACGCCGTGGCCAAGCCGCTGGGGGAGCATATCGGTTTCGCTCAGCATGGCCCGCCGGTGATCGGCATCGGCATGTTCTGGACAGGACCCTTCCTGTGGTTTGAGCTCTACTACCTCGCTGCTGTCGCCATCTTCGCCGGCGTTTGGCGCCTCGCCTCGCCGCACCCCTGGTGGAGGTGGTCGGTCCTGGGCTCGGGGCTGATCCTGCTCGCCACCTACCTGCAGGTCGAGGTCAACGTCGGCATCGTGAATTGGTACGGGCCGTTCTGGAACATGGTGCAGGACGCCCTCGACCGATCCAGGAAGATCGCGCCGGGCGCCTACTATGCCGAGCTGCTGACGTTTCTCTGGCTCGGCCTCGCGTATGTGACGCTCGGAGTCGGACTGCAGTTCGTCACCAGCCACTACATCTTCCGCTGGCGCACAGCGATGAACGACTACTACGTCGCCGCCTGGACGCAGGTGCGCAGCATCGAGGGCGCCTCACAGCGCATCCAGGAGGACACCATGCGGTTCTCCTCCACCACCGAGAGCCTGGGCCTCAGCTTCATCGGCGCGATCATGACTCTGATTGCCTTCACGCCCGTGCTGCTGGGGCTATCGACTCACATCACCCGACTGCCGCTGGTGGGCGACGTGCCCTACGCGCTGCTCTGGGTGGCGATCCTCTGGTCGCTCTTCGGCACGGCCTTCCTAGCCCTGGTGGGCGTCAGGCTGCCGGGACTAGAGTTCAAGAACCAGCGGGTGGAAGCGGCGTACCGCAAGGAGCTGGTCTACGGCGAGGACAATGCGGCGCGGGCGCGTCCGCCGACGCTCGCCGAGTTGTTCGCGGCGGTGCGAAAGAACTATTTCACCCTCTACTTTCACTTCGTCTACTTCAACATCGCCCGCATCTGCTACCTGCAGGTCGACGCGGTCGTGGCTCTGGTGGTGCTGGGCCCCACCATCCTGGCGGGCGCCATAACCTTCGGCGTGCTGCAGCAGATCCTGGGCGCGTTCCAGCAGGTGCGCGGCTCGTTCCAGTATCTGGTCAACGCCTGGACGACGATCGTCGAGTTGCAGTCGATCTACAAGCGCCTGCGCGCCTTCGAGGCGTTGATCCGTCACGAGCCGCTGCCCGGCATAGAGGGTTCGCCAGGGGCGGTTTGAGAGTTCCTGAGTTGGCGTACGCGCCGGGCAGGGCGTATTTTCACCGCGCGACCGCCGGCGTCTAGGGCGGCCCGCCGAGATCAATTTGAACATTGGACGAAGAGGCGCACCCATGATCGAGCTCTATTTCTGGCCCACCGGCAACGGCAAGAAGGTGGTCATCTTGCTGGAAGAGGCGGGCATTCCTTACGAGATCAAGCCGGTGAACATCGGCCGGGGCGACCAGTTCACCCCCGACTACCTGAAGATCGCCCCCAATAACCGCATGCCCGCCATCGTCGACACCGAGCCGATGGGCGGCGGCGCGGCGCTCTCCATCTTCGAGTCCGGCGCCATCATGATGTACCTGGCTGAGAAGGCCGGGAAGTTCTGGCCGCAGGCGCCGCACGCCAAGTACGAGGTCGCCCAGTGGTGCTACTGGCAGACCGGCAACCAGGGTCCGAAGATGGGCGAGCAGGGCAATTTCGCGCGAGCCGCGCAGGACCCCAAGAACGGCGACCTTTCCTATGCCACCCGCCGCTTCGGCAACGAGGTGCACCGGCTCTACGGGGTGATGAACCTCGGCCTGCACGGCAAGGCGTGGCTGGCGGCGGGCGAATACACCATCGCCGACATGATCTGCTACCCGTGGTCGGTCAGCTGGCAGATGCGCGGCATCGACATCGAGGAATTTCCCAACGTGAAGCGCTGGCTGGACGCCATGGCCGTCCGCCCGGCAGTGCAGAAGGCCATGGCCCTCGGCCCCGAGTTCCGCGAGGACCCCGCCACCATCAGCGACGAGGAACGCGCCCGCCGCGCCGGCATCCTCGCCAACCAGCGCGCCTGGCCAGTGCCGAAGGAATGGACGGTCGCGGCGGAGTAGGCCGCTAGCCCCGCCCGTCGGCCTCGTGAAGGAAGGCCAGCACCTCGGCCGCGGCCTTGGTGCTGTCGGTGACCAGGAAGTTGTGGCCGGAGCCTTCGAACTTGACGAAGCGGCCCGCGGGCAGGGTCTCGGCCAGCTCCACGCCCCAGGCGAAGGGCACGGCAGCGTCCTCGTCGCCGTGCAGCACCAGGGACGGCATGGTCAGCTGGGCGACCTTCTCGCGGGTGTTGGTGTAGCCGGCGATCGCCGCGGCCTGAGCGATGACGCCGTCGACTGAGAACGGGTCCTTCGCGACCATCTCCAGATCCCGGGCGACCGCATCCGCCGGCGCGGCCGTGCCGTAACCATGGTTGGGGCGGCGGTTGGGGAACAGCAGCTTCATGATCGGCGGCGGCAGCCGGTAGAGCAGGCGCACGAAGGCCGGCGCGCGCGGCTTGTCGGCGGTCAGGATGCAGGTGCAGCCGGCCAAGAGGGAGATCACCCGCTCCGGGTGCTGCTGCGCCAGCTCCAGCGCGATGCCGCCGCCCATCGAGACGCCGAACACGTGCGCCCGCTGGACGCCGGCCGCTTCCATCACCGCCAGGGCGTCGCCCACCATCTCTCCGACGGTCGTTTTGCGGGTCATGCCGCTCTGGCCCGTGCCGCGATTATCGAACGAGATCACCCGGTGCTCGGCCGCCAGCGCAGGCAGGATGGGGTACCACATGGCCGACGAGTAGCGGTGCCCCATGATCAGCAGCACCGGCGACCCCGCGCCTTGCTCCTGCCAGTGCAGGCGGACACCCTGGTTCTCGGCGAATGGCATGCTTGCGGGGGTCCCCTGGTGGAGCCGAGGGGAGTCGAACCCCTGACCTCCTCATTGCGAACGAGGCGCTCTACCAACTGAGCTACGGCCCCACTTCGCTTTGGGCGAAGGGCGCGGCACATAAGAGTCGGGGGGGAGGGCTGTCAAGCGCGCGTCGGACGCGGCGGCGCCGGTTCGCCTTGCCGCACCGTCCGGTGCGGGATAGCTAGCGCCTTCACCCTCGCGAGTTGCGAGCCGAGGCCGGGCGATGTTGGCGACACTGATCGATTTCCTCTTCGTGATCGTCCACTACCTGCTGCAGGCGATCATCTGGGTGGTGATCGCCAACGCCATCATCAGCTGGCTGATCGCCTTCGAGGTGGTGAACATGCGCAACCGCTTCGTGCGCAACATCGTCACCTTCCTCGACCGGGTGACGCGGCCGATGCTGGCGCCCTTCCGCCGCTTCATTCCGCCGCTGGGCGGCATCGACATCACCCCGATCATCCTGATCGTGCTGGTGCAGGCGACCGACCAGGTGCTGCTGCCGGCGCTCTACGGCTGGATCGTCGCCCACGTGAACTGAGGCGGCGGGCGGAACGGGGGGCGGAAGCTTTTCGGGCCGTTCGCGCGTTCCTAGGCTCATGGCCGACGCGCGACCCCGCCCTGAAAGCGACCCGGCGCGCCCGCGCCGGCCGACGGAACGACGCGGGCCCGGTCGCCGGCCGGAGACCCGCGGACCGGGCGCCCCGATCGCGCCCGCCGAGGCGGCGGCGAGCCGGGCTCGGCGCTGGAGCGCGCCGACCCCGCTGCGCTGGGCGCTCGGTGTGCTGGCGCTGCTGGCGGCGGTGGTGGCGATCTTCATCGCCCTCTTCCAGTGGAACTGGCTTCGCGGGCCAATCGACGGCTATGCGTCGGGCCACCTGCACCGGCAGGTCGTCATCCACGGCGACCTTTCCGGCAAGCTGCTGACCTGGACCCCCAGCCTCACCGCCAGGGACGTCACCGTGGCGCAGCCGGCGTGGGCCGGCCCCGGGCAGATGGCGACCTTTCCGCGCCTCACCGTCGCCATCGATCTCAAGGCTCTCCTGGCTGGCCGGCTGATCATCGAGCGGGTGGATGCCGAGCAGCCGTCAGCCCACCTGATCCGCGGCGCCGACGGGCGCAACAACTGGACCTTCGGCGGGCCGGATGCGGCCCCGCAGCCGCTGCAGCTGCCGGCGATCCGCCACCTCGTCATCAGCGACGGGCGCCTGGAGTTCGACGACGCCCGGCGCGCCCTGCACTTCACCGGCCAAGTCACCTCCAACGAGCAGGTGGCAGGCTATGGCCACGGCCGCTTCAGCATGACCGGCGAGGGCAGCCTCAACCGCACACCCTTCACCGCGGCGATCCAGGGCGGGCCGTTGATCGACGTCGATCCGGACCAGCCTTATCCGTTCAAGAGCGACATCCGCGCCGGCGCCACCCATATCGTCGCCACCGGCTCGCTCCGGCGCCCGTTCGACCTGGCGGTCTTCCAGGCCAGCGGCCGCGTCACCGGCGAGGACATGGCGGCGCTCTACCCGCTGACCGGCCTCGCCCTGCCCAGTTCGCCACCCTACGACATCACCGGCGATCTCAGCCGCAACGGCGCCGAGGCCGACATCACCCACATTGGCGGCCGCATCGGCTCCAGCGACGTGGCTGGCCACCTGCACGTCAGCGAGACTGGCGGCCGGCGCGACCTGACCGGCGAC
>DATAVF010000125.1:0-12199 GCA_036267835.1 Caulobacteraceae bacterium
CGCCGCACCGCCGCCTCGATGGTCTCGCCCGGCTCCAGGCCGCCACCCGGCTGGATGTGGCGCAGGCCGTCGGTTTGCGAGACGACGACCACCTTCGAGCCCTTGAACACCACGGCCCGCGCCGAGGTGGTGAGCGGCTCAGGCCAGGTGAGATCGCCGATGAAGACGCGCCGGCGCAGTCGCGCGTTCGGCCACTGCACGTCGTCCATCTCAAGCAGCGGCGTCAGCCGCTCGAGGGTGGGGACGAACGCAGCGGCGAGGTCGTCGAGGGCCATCTCGTCCCAGTCGAGGTCCGGGGGCGGGCTGGAGGCGGCGGCGATCACGGCGGAAAGTTCGGCCGCCGACGATGCGCCGACGATCACCGCGTCTGCCTCGGGACGCGACAGGGCGAAGCCAAGCGCGGCTTGCAGCGGATCGGAGCGGCCCTCGGCAATCATGCGACGGGCGCGCGACAGTCGCCCGGCAGCGCCCTTCAACTGGGCCGGCACCCGGTCGGGCGGCAGGAACAGGAGGCCGTTGAGGAAGATCGAGCGCAGGTGCACCTCGACGCCCATCTCGCGCACTTGCATCAGGCTGCCATCGACCAGCAGGCGCTGGTCGAGCAGCGAGGCGGGGGCCTGGATCAGGTCGGGTTTGAAGCGGCGGGCCACGCCCACGGGATCGTCCGAGGCGTAGGCCGAGACGCCGACCTGGTCGAAGAGGCCCTCGTCGCGAAGTTCCTTCAAGCGCTGCCAGAGGGCGGGACCGGAGGGGGCGAAGAGGTCGCTGGCGCTCTGCACCACCACGGCGCGGGCCTTGGTGACGCGCAGCCGGGCCAGGGTGCCGCGCACCTCGGCCTCGGCCGCGTCGGGGCCGCGGTCGCCGCGGATCGAGCGGATCAAGAGGTTGAACGGGGTCGGGCGAGGCAGTTGGGCGCCCAGCATCTGCTCGGCGAAAGGAGAAGACTGGCCCGCGTCGAGGAAGCCCAGGCCGGCGCGCGCAGTGGCGATCAGCATGTCCCGCACCTCCGCATCGGCGGGGCGGCCACGGGTCGTCGGACCGGCCGGGAATTGCGAGGCGCCGAGCCCAAGCTTGCTGAGCGAGGCCCTCACGCTGCGACCACCATCGTTTTGCGCTTGCTGCACATTGCCAGGATGGTGCACCGGCGACCTTTAAGAACCGGTATCGACGTGGTTCACCTGCCATTAAGCAAACCAGCATGCCGCGGCGGGCTGCAGCGGGCGGTTTTCAGGCCCGCGCGAGCAGCAACACCTCGACCGGCGCGCCCACCGGCAGGGCCTCGGCGAGCGGTGGTCGGCGCACGAGGGCGTCGGCGCCGGCGAACACCGAGACCAGCGAGGAGTCCTGATCGGGGAAGGCTTCGGCGCTCAGGCTGCCATCCGGCGTGGCGGTGATGCGGGCCCGCATCCAGTGCTCGCGCGGCCCGTTCCTGGGGAAGGGCGCGGCGGCCCTGGCCCAGAGCATCGGCAGCGCCGGATCGCCGCCCTGCATCGCCGCCAGCAGCGGCCGCAGGAAGAGCTCGGCGCAGACCAGGGCCGAGGCCGGGTTGCCGGGCAGGCCCAGCACCCGGCGCCCGTCGGCCAGGGCGCCGAACCAGGTTGGGCGGCCGGGCCGGACATTGACGCCCTCCACCGCCAGCTCCAGCCCCAGCTCGGCCAGCGCCGGCTTCACCAGGTCGTGGTCGCCGACCGAGGCGCCGCCGACCGTCACCACCAGATCGCAGTCCGCGCCGCGCACCGCGGCGACGGTGGCGGCCCTGTCGTCGCGCACCGGCCGCAGCCGCGTCGCCTCGCCGCCCCATTGCCGCGCCAGCGCCACCAGGGCGACGGTTGCCGCATCGAAGATCTGATACGGGCCCGCCGCCGCGCCCGGATCGACGATCTCCTCGCCGGTAGAGAGGAAGCTGACCCTGGGCCGCCGCGCCGCTGTCAGCTGGCCGCGCCCGCCGGCCGCCGCCAGCGACAGCCGCCAGGCGTCGAGGCGCTGGCCCCGCGTCAGCAGCCGCTCGCCGGCGCGGAAATCGCAACCAGCCGGCCGCACCCAGTCGCCGACCGCGGCGACAGGGACTTCGACCATGCCGCCGTCGCGTGTGGCGTTCTCCTGGATGACGATGGTGTCGGCGCCCGTCGGCAGGGCAGCGCCCGTGAAGATGCGCACCGCCTCGCCCCGCGCCAGCGGCGCCTCGTAGGGCCTGCCGGCGGCGCTCTCGCCGGCGATCCGCAGCCGCCCGGGGGTGTCCGCCGCAGCGAGCCCCCAGCCGTCCATGGCCGAAGCCGGATAGGGGGGCTGGTCACGCATGGCGTGGATGTCTTCCGCCAGCGTACGGCCCACCGCGTCCGCCAGGGTGACGGTCTCAGCCGGCATCGTCGTCGCCAGGGCCAGGATCCGCGCCCGCGCTTCCTCGACCGAGGCGAGCGGCATCAGCGATACCAGTCGCCCGACGCGCCGCCGGTCTTTTCCAACAGGCGCACGTCCTCGATGGTCATGCCGCGCTCGATGGCCTTCAGCATGTCGTAGAGGGTGAGGCAGGCCACCGAGACGGCGGTCAGCGCCTCCATCTCGACGCCGGTCTGGGCGGTGGTGGCGACGCGCACCGTCACCTCCAGCCCCTCGTCGCTGGGCTCGATCCGCACTTCGGCCTTCGCCAGCGCGATCGGGTGGCAGAGCGGGATGAGGGTGCTGGTCTGCTTGGCGGCCAGGATGCCGGCGATCTCGGCGGCGGCGATCACGTCGCCCTTCTGCGCCCGCCGGCCCATCGCCAGGTCGCGCGTCGCCGGCGCCATCCGCACCCGCCCGGCGGCGACGGCCTGGCGCACCGTCGAGGCTTTCTCGGAGACGTCGACCATGCGGGCGCGGCCTTCGGGGTCGATATGGGTGAGGCCGGTCATGCGCCGCTCCCTCGAAGCTGCTCGGGTCAGCGCACGCTTCTAGGCTGCTTCGCCGCACCTGAAAAATCGCAAAAGACAGACACTTACCGCGAGGCTAGGCTTCCGGCATGGAATCCGCGACGGGCCCCAGCCCCGAACTCACCCGCGCCGTGGCGCGGCTCAGCGCCAACTACCTGCTGCGCTGCCTGCGGCTGGTCACCGACCTGCATCAGGGCGAGCTGCTCAACGCCATCATCTGCCAGGCGATCATCGGGGCCAACACGCGCCACCTGACCCATCCCACCGACGCCGAGCGCCAGGGCTTCGACGAGACCGGCCTGCCGCCGGACGAAGCGCGCAAGCCGATCAGCATCCTGGCGCTGGCCGACTCCCTTGGACTGCCGTTCGAGACCACGCGGCGGCATGTGGCCCGGCTGGAAGCGGCCGGGGCCTGCAAGAGGGTGCGCGGCGGGGTGATCGTGCCGTCGAGCGCGCTGGCCGATCAGCGCTTCTACGAGGCGGCGCAGACCAGCTTCGGCTACACGCAGCAGTTCGTGCGCAACCTGCGCCGCGCCGGCGTGCCGATCGACTGACCGCCGTTACCCGGATCGGGTAGGGCGCCCGGCGCGGGGGCGGATTGTTAGCAACGCCGTCAATCTCCGACTGCTCTGTTGGCCGAAAGTATCGGGGGAATCGCCATGCTTCGCCGGACGTTCGACGCCGCGTGTCTGCGCATGAGTCCGCTGGTCGAAACCTGGGGGCTGGCCATGGCGCTTGGCGGCTTCGGCTTTGTCGCGGCGGTGCTGATCGCGGTCTGGCTCTAGGTCACTTCTCGAGCAGTCTGGGCATCAGCTCGACCAGGTTGCAGGGCTTGTGGCGGCTGTCGAGCTGGGCGGCGATCACCCGGTCCCAGCCGTCGCGCACCGCGCCGTTGGAGCCCGGCAGGCAGAAGATGAAGACCCCGTCGATAATCCCGGCCAGCGCCCGCGACTGCAGGGTGGAGAGTCCGACCGTCTGGTAGCTGACCAGGTGGAAGACCACCGAGAAGCCCTCGATGCGCTTGTCGAGCAGCGGCTCGACCGCCTCGGGCGTCACGTCGCGGCCTGTGAGGCCAGTGCCGCCGGTCGTCAGGATCACGTCCACGTCGCCCGACCCGGTCCAGGCCTTCACCTGAGTGCGGATGGCGGCGATATCGTCCTTCACCAGCTGCTTGTCCGCCAGCAGGTGCCCGGCGCCGGTCAGCCGCTCGACCAGCACGTGGCCGGAGGTGTCGCTCTCCTCGTCGCGGGTGTCGGAGACGGTGAGCACGGCGATGCGCACCGGGGTGATGGCGGCGGCCTCGTCGAGCTTGCCGCCCGGCTGCAGCATCGTGGTCATGGCGAGTCTCCCGGACGTGGCCTGGTCGGTTTAGGCTCTGTGCCGACACGGCCGCAAGCGCCCTCCCGCTTGCCCTCGTCCGGCGAGCCGACCTAGGTTGAGCGGTGGGTTGGGGTCACCTAATGCCGGGCCGACAAAGCTCACCGCGGCCGTCCGGACGAGGCGATCCGGGCGACCAGGCCGGCGACGCGGGCCCATACCGCTACCGCCCCGACATCGATGGACTGAGGGCGGTCGCCGTGACGGCGGTGCTGCTGTCCCACCTGGGCGCCTCGCACTTCGCTGGCGGCTTCGTCGGAGTCGACGTGTTCTTCGTGATCTCCGGCTATCTGGTCGGCTCGCACGTGCTCTTCCAGTACGCCGGCGGCGCCTTCTCGCTGGCAGGGTTCTACGAGCGCCGCGTCCGGCGGATCATCCCAGCGCTCGTCGTCCTGTTGGCGGGTGTGCTTCTCCTGTCGTCGTTCCTCGATTTTCCGGTCCAGATGTCACGGCTCTCGGAGAGTGGACTTGCGGCGCTGTTTTCGTCGTCGAACGTCTATTTCTGGGCGCACACCGGTTACTTCGCGACGCCCGGCGCCGACGCGCCGCTGCTGCACACCTGGTCGCTGGGCGTCGAGGAACAGTTCTACATAGTGTTCCCGCTCGTGGTCTGGCTGGCGCGGGCGGGGTTCGGCGCGCGTGGCGTGCGTCCTGCGCTGCTGGCTCTGTGCGCCGCCTCCCTCGGGCTCAGCGCCATCGGCGCGTTCATGGCGAGCAGCGCGACCTTCTACCTGCTCCCGACCCGGGCCTGGGAGCTCCTCGCCGGCACGCTGCTCTCCCAGAACCTCGCGCCGACAGCGGCGACCCCGGTGTCCAGGAACTTCTGCAGCGTCGTGGGTGGCGCGCTGATCGCGGGACCGATCCTGTTCTACGCCCCGCAGATCCCGTTCCCGGGGCTCGCGGCGCTGCCGCCCTGCCTGGGCGCCCTGCTGATCATCGCGGCCGGCGAGACCGGCCCGTCGGTCGTCGGCCGGATGTTGTCCAGCCGGCCGATGGTGTTCATCGGCCTGATTTCCTACTCCCTCTACCTCTGGCACTGGCCGCTGATCGTGTACCAGCATCGTTGGGCGATCCTCTACGCCGGCTCCTCCAGGCTGATCGATCACCTAGCCATCGTCGGCGCCGCGCTCGTCGCCGCCACGCTATCCTGGCTGCTCGTGGAGAGACCGTTCCGCAACCGACAGCGGGTCTCGACGCCGGTGGCCTGGGGCGCCGCCGCGGGCGCCGCGATCGTGCTTGCGGGCGTCATGCTGGCGATGTTCGCCTCGGGAGGCTGGCCCGAGCGCTATCCGGCCCATGTCCGAGCGCTCGCGTCCTATCTCGGCTACAGCCGCACGACGGCGCGCGCGGCCTTCCGCGACGGCACTTGCCATATAACCGCCGACGACCGGCTCAGCGACTTCAGGCCCTCGCTGTGCCTGGACGCCCGCCCGGGGACGCCCAGCGTGCTCCTGATAGGCGACAGTCACGCGGCCGACCTGTGGTCGGGGCTGAGCGCGGCCCTGCCGGGCGTCTCGGTGTTGCAGGCGACGGCCAGCGGATGCCGGCCGCGGGTCATCCAGCCGGCGGACGACAAGCGCCCCTGCGACCAGCTGATGCGGTTCCTTTACGGCCAGTTCCTCACTTCGCGCCCTTTTCTGCGGGTGGTGGTCTCGGCGCAATGGTCCTCCGCCGACGTTCCCTTCGTGGTGGAAAGGGCCAGGTGGGCGAAGGCTCATGGCGTCCCGATGCTCATCGTTGGGCCGACACCGGAGTATGCGAGGCCCCTCCCAGCGCTCTTGGCCAGCGCCGCGATGGGGCGGGGCGGCGCGGACCTTGTCACCCGCTCGTTCGACCGGGGACGCGCCGGCGTCGACGAGCAGCTCAAGCAGGCGCTGGCCCCGACGGGCGTTCCCTACGTCTCGCTGCTCGACGCGCTCTGCCACGGCGCCCAATGCCAGACGCTGGTCGGCCCGGACACACCGCTCGAATTCGACACAGGCCACCTGACAGCCGCCGGATCCTCGCTCGTCGGGGGCATCTTGCGCCCCGCCATCGTCGGCGAGGCTTCCAGCGCGCCCTAACCCGGTCCTGCGCGGCGCATGTCGCGGCTTTGAGAGTCCGCGTTCAGTCCCAGCGGGCGAGGTCGTGCAGGTCGCGCTGGGTCGGCTCGACCCAGCGGGCGCCGGCGGGGCCGTGTTCCTTCTTCCAGAACGGGGCGCGGGACTTCAGGTAGTCCATCAGATAGTCGCAGGCCTCGAACGCCTCGCGTCGGTGGGACGCGGCGGTCGCGACCATGACGATCGGCTCGCGGGGCGCGATCGGACCGTGGCGATGCACGACGAGAGCCCCCTGCAGCGCGAACCGCGCCATCGCCGCTTCGACCATCCGGCCGATCTCGGCCTCCGTGAAGCCCGGGTAAGCTTCCAGCTCCAGCGCGGTCGTCGCCCCTGCGTCACCCCGGGCTATGCCGACGAAACTCGCCACCGCCCCGCTCTCGGTGCGCCCGGCGCAAAACGCGGTCAGTTCGGCGCCGGGATCGAAGCTGTCAGTGGTGAGGCGGACGCTCATCCGCCACTCATCGGCGGCAGGAACGCGACCTCGGAGCGCGCGGTCAGCGCCGCCTCGCCGCGGACGATCGCCTTGTCGACCGCCGCCTGTACCCCGCGCCCGCCCAGCGCCTCGCCCAGGTGTGCGTCCTCCGCCGCCAGCAGCGCCTTCAGCGCCGCGAGGCTGGCGGGCGCCGGGTCGAACGAGCGCTCGCGCCAGCCGGCGACATCGCTCAGGCGGCCGAACAGCAGCACCCGCATCTCAGCCGCCGGTGGTGGACATGTGGCGCGACACGGCGGGACCGAGGCCCCGGCCGATGTGGAAGTCGTGCCCCTCGGGCTTGGCGTCAACCGCCGCGCGGATCGCAGCAGCCAGCGCCGGGTCGTCTCCCCCATTCCGGATCACGGAGCGCAGGTCGGCGGCGTCCTCGCGGCCCAGGCAGGTGTGCAGGGTGCCAGTGCAGGTCAGCCGCACCCGGTTGCAGGCCTCGCAGAAGGTGTGGCTGAGCGGGGTGATAAGCCCCAGCCGCCCGCCGGTCTCGGCGATCTCGACATAGCGGGCCGGGCCGCCGGTGGAGATCGGCAGGTCGCGCAAGGTCCAGTAGCTCTCCAGCTCGCGCCGCACGGCCTCCAGCGACAGGTACTGCTCGGTGCGGTCGGCCTCGATCTCGCCCAGCGGCATGGTCTCGATCAGCGTCACGTCCATGCCCTGGCCGTGGGCCCACTGGATCAGCGCCGGGATCTCGGCGGCGTTGTCATGGGCCAGGGCCACCGTGTTGATCTTCACCGCGAGGCCCGCGGCCTGCGCCGCCGCGATGCCGGCCAGCACCTTGGCGAGGTCGCCGCCGCGGGTCAGCCGCGCGAACAGGTCCGGCTTCAGCGTGTCCAGCGAAACGTTGATCCGCCGCAGCCCCAGCGCCGCCAACTCGGGCGCGAACTCGGCCAGCCGCGTGCCGTTGGTGGTCAGCGTCAGCTCGTCCAGCGCCCCGCCGGCCAGATGCCGCGACAGCCGCCGCACCAGCCCCATCACTCCCTTGCGCATCAGCGGCTCGCCGCCGGTCAGCCGCAGCTTGCGGGTTCCCAGCGCCACGAAGGCCGACGCGATCCGGTCGATCTCCTCCAGCGTCAGCACCTCGGCCTTCGGCAGGAAGGCCATGTGCTCGGACATGCAGTAGACGCAGCGCAGATCGCACCGATCGGTGACTGAGACCCGCAGGTAGCTGACCGCCCGGCCGAAGCCATCGACCAGCGGCCGAGGCCGGTCGGCCGGCCGTGACTGCGGCGGGGCGGTGTCGAGGGGCGTCATGACTCGCATAGCATAGGAACGAAGGCAGGGCGGCAACAGACCTCACGCGGAAGGGTGACGGAGGGGGCGCCGGCGGGGTATCGCAGGCGTGAACTTTTTCGGAGCGATCGATGCGCGCGGTCCTCGCCCTTATCCTGCTCGTCGCGGCCCCGCCCGCCTTCGCCGCCACTGGCCAGGACGTGTTCAACGCCAATTGCGCCGACTGCCACGCCCTCGACGCCGCGTCCGGCCAGACCGCGCCCCCCTTGCGTGGGGTGGTCGGGCGCAAGATCGCCAGCGTGCCGGGCTTTGACTACAGCGACGCGCTGAAGGCCAAGACGGGCGTCTGGACGCCCGCCAACCTCGACGCCTTCCTGGCCGCGCCGCAGACCTTCGCGCCCGGCACGGCGATGTACGGCGGGGCGTCCGACCCGAACGATCGCAAGGCGATCATCGACTACCTGACTTCGGTGAAGTGAGCGCATGGAGGCCTTCCCCGCCTTCTTTCCCTTGAGCGGTCGGCGGGTGGTCATCGCCGGCGAGGGCGAGGGCGCGGAGGCCAAGGCGCGGCTGCTGGCCGGCTCGCCGGCGAAGGTGGCGCGGGTGGCGGGCAAGGCGGCGCTCTCGCCGGCGACCTACGAGGGCGCGGTGGTCGCCTTTATCGCGCACGCCGACGCGGGTTTCTGCGAAGCGGCGGCGGCGGCGGCGCGGACCGCCGGCGCGCCGGTCAATGTGGTCGATCATCCCGAGTGGTCGGACTTCCACACGCCCGCGATCATCGACCGCGGCCAGGTGGTGGCGGCCATCGGCACGGCGGGCACGGCGCCGATCATGGCCGCGCTGCTGCGCGCCGAGCTGGAGGCCAAGGTGCCGCCTGGCCTAGGCCGCCTCGCCGGCTTGTTCGGCAAGTTGCGCACGGAGACGCGTGCCGCGTTCCCGGACCTGGCCCAGCGGCGCGTCTTCCTGCGCGGCATGCTGGGCGGCCGCGTGGCAGAGGCCGCCGACGCTGGCGACCTTGCCGAGGCCGAGCGATTGATGCGCGCCGCTCTGGCGGGCGGCGTGCTGGCCAGCGGCCGCGTCTGGCTGATCGCGGCGCCGCCGGCGCGCGACCTGTTCTCCCTGCGCGCCGCCCGCGTGCTTGCCGAAGCCGACGTCCTGGTGCTGGATGAGGGCGTGGACCCCGACTTCGCTGTCCTCGCCCGGCGCGATGCGCCACAGCGGGGCCTGGCGGGCATCGACCCCGCGTTCCTGGCCAGCGAAGCCGCCGAGGGCCGCCAGCCGGTCGTGCTGGCGCGGGCAGCGGCGCTCGCACCGATCGCCGCGGCGCTGGCAGCGCTCGGCGTGCCGGTTCGCCGCCTCGATCCGGCGCCGGAGGCGTGAGCCTGCTGTCGGCCGACGACCTCGGCGCCATCGCCCTGTCACTGCGCGTCGCGGCGGTCGCGGTCGTGGTCGAGCTGCCCTTCGCCCTGGCCGCCGCGTACGCGCTCAGCCGCGCCCGCCTCGTCGCCCGCGTCACGCTGGAGGCTGCGGTCACTCTGCCGCTGGTGCTGCCGCCGGTGGCGACCGGCTATGGCCTGCTGCTGCTGCTCGGGCGGCGCGGGATCGTCGGCGCCTGGTTGGCCAAGGCCGGCATCGTGCTCGGCTTCCACTGGACCGGCGCCGTGGTGGCTGCGGCGGTGATGTCCTTCCCGCTGATGGTGCGGCCGATGCGCCTCGCCATGGAGACCATCGAGCCCGAAGTGGATGAGGCGGGGCTGACGCTGGGCGCGCCGGGCTGGGTGCGCTTTTTCACCCTGACCCTGCCGCTGGCCGCGCCCGGCATTGCCGCGGGGCTGGTGCTGGGCTTCGCCAAGGCGCTGGGCGAGTTCGGCGCCACCATCACCTTCGTGGGGGCCATCCCGGGCGAGACCCAGACCCTGCCCAGCGCGATCTATTACGCCACCCAGTCTCCCGGTCAGGAGGGCGAGACCCTGGCGCTGTGCGCCGTGGCGGCCGCGATCGCAGTGGTGGCCGTGCTGGTCTCGGAGATCGTCGGCCGAGCGGCGGCGCGGCGGGCGCGGCCAGCCTAAAGCGTGCGCCGGACGAAGACGCTGCCGTCGGCCTCGTCGCGGCGGTGCTGGGTGAAGCCTTCGCCGAGATAGAGCCCGAGCGGGCCGTGGTGGTTGTCGCCGTCGCCGACCGCGTCGGGCCGCGGATTGGCCTGGGCGATGGTCATGCCTTGCGCCTTCAGGCCTGCGCAGGCCGCATCGAGCAATCCTCGCGCCACGCCCCGGCGTCGCCACGCTGGCGCGACGACGAAGCAGAGCACCTGGCCGATGTGGTCCTGCTCGGGATCTGGCCCGCCGATGTTGTCCGGCGGAAACGAGGCGCCGGGCGCCGCATTGACCCAGCCGACGACCTGGCCGTCGGCATAGGCCAGGTGGCCCTTCATCACGCCGCGGGTGATCAGCCGGGCCGAGGCGGCCTTGTTGGCCTCGCCGCGATCCGGGTCCCAGCGGGCGGCGGCGTGGTCGAAGTAGCAGAAGTGACAGTAGCAGCCGCCCCAGCCCGGATTGTCGGCGAAGGCCGGGCCCTCGAAGAAGGCGAACAGGTCCGCCGCCCGGGCCGGCGACAGCGCCTCGATGGTAATCCCGTCCGCCATGTCAGGCCTCCAGCGAGCGCCCGCGCGTCTCCGGCAGGTAGATCATGCAGGCGACGACGCTGAGCGCGGTGAAGATCACGGGATACCAGAGCCCGGCGTAGATGTTCCCCGTCGCCACCACGATGGAGAACGACACCACCGGCTGGAAGCCGCCGATCCAGCCCGTGCCCAGGTGGTAGGGCAGCGAGAGCGCCGTGTAGCGCACCCGGGCCGGGAAGAGCTCAGTCAAGGCCGCAGCCATCGGTCCGTAGAGGGCGGTCGCGGCAACGGTGAACAGCAGCAGCACGCCCAGCATGGTCCAGAGGTCGCGGTGCGCGGGGTCGCCCTTGCCCGGATAACCGGCCTTGGCCAGCGCTGCGGTGATCGACTTGCCGACGCTGTCGGTGGCGGCCTTCAGCGCCGGCCCGGTGAGGGCGTGGCCATCGACCGAGGGCACGCTCACGCCGCCGACCGACACCACCGCTGGCTGGCCGGCCGGCCCGGCGATGTTCCTGTAGCCGACGCCCGCGTTGGCCAGCGCCGCCTTGGCGATGTCGCAGCTGGAGACGAACCTGGCCTTGCCGGTGACGTCGAACTGCAGGCTGCAGTCGGCCGGGTCGGCGGTGACGGTCACCGGCGCGCGCGCTTGCGCGGCCTGCAGCGCCGGATTGGCCGCCGCGCTCAGCAGCATGAAGCCGGGGAAGAGGGTGATCACCCCCAGCGTCATGCCGGCCCACATCACCCACTTGCGGCCGACCTTGTCCGAGAGCCAGGCGAAGAAGACATAAAGGGGCGCGCTGGCGACGGCCGCGGCCATGATCAGCATGTTGGCGGTGTCGCCCTCCACCTTCAGGAACTTCTCCATGAAGACGTCGGAGTAGAAGAACACTGTGTACCAGTAGGCCCCCTGGGCGCTCATCAGGGCGAAGAAGGCGATCAGCACCAGCTTCAGGTTCGGCCAGTGGCCGAAGGATTCGCGGTAGGGCGCCTTGGCCGCGTTGCCGGCGTCCTTCATGCGCTGGAAGGCGGGGCTCTCCTCGAGCTTGGAGCGCATCCAGAGCGAGATCGCCACCAGGCCCACCGAGACGAAGAACGGGATGCGCCAGCCGCCCCACCAGTCCGGCGCCGCGAAAGCGGCCTCGCCGACCGCGCGGCGGGTGACGAAGATCACCGCCAGCGCCGCGACCAGGCCGAACGCCGCCGAGCACTGCACGAAGCCGGTCAGCAGGCCACGCCGGCTCGCCGGCGCGTGCTCTGCCACATAGATCGCGGCCCCGCCGTACTGGCCGCCCAGCGCCGTGCCCTGCAGAATACGCAGGAAGATCAGAAGAATCGGCGCGGCGATGCCGATCTGCTGGAAGGTGGGCAGCAGGCCGATGGCGAAGGTCGACCCGCCCATCATCGAGACGCAGATCAGGAAGGCCGCCTTGCGGCCCAGCCGGTCGCCGATGTTGCCGAAGATCAGCGCACCCAGCGGCCGGAA
>DATAVF010000126.1:0-109467 GCA_036267835.1 Caulobacteraceae bacterium
TGCTCGAAGACGGCCGGCTGCGCGAGCAGGGCCGTCCCGCCGACCTGATGCGCCAGCCGGGCTCCGCTTACGCGCGGTTTGCCAGGCTGCAGGCCGGCGCGTAGCGCTGAGCTTAACCCGGTCCCGTACGGCAAGATGAGCAAGGCGCGAGCGGCGCCTGGAGGTCGAATGAAGAAGCTGCTGATCGTCAATCGCGGGGAGATCGCGATCCGCATCGCGCGCACCGCGTCGGACATGGGCATCGCAACGGTCGGCGTCTTCTCCGACGACGATGTGCGCTCGCTGCACGTGCGCGCCGTGGACGAAGCGGTGGCGCTCGGCAAGGTCGGGCCGCCGGCCTATCTCGACACGGCGCAGGTGCTTCAGGTCGCGATCGAGACCGGCTGCGATGCGGTGCACCCCGGCTACGGCTTCCTCAGCGAAAGCGCCGCCTTCTGCCGGGATTGCGAGGCGAGGGGGCTGATCTACGTCGGGCCGAGCCCCGCCGCGCTGGAAGTGTTTGGCGACAAGGCGGCGGCGCGGGCGCTGGCGGCCAGGTGCGGCGTGCCGCTGCTGCCCGGGATCAGTAAGCCGATCACGTTCGAGCAAGCGCAGGCGTTCTTCGAAAGCCTCGGCGAGGGACGCTCGGTGATGCTGAAAGCGGTCGCCGGCGGCGGCGGGCGCGGCATGCGGCCGGTGACCCGCATCGAGGAGTTGCAGGCCGCGTTCGAGCGCTGCAGCTCGGAGGCCGCGCAGTTCTTCGGATCCGGCGAGGTCTACATCGAGGAGCTGTTCCCCCGCGCCCGGCACATCGAGGTGCAGATCGTGGGCGACGGCGCCGGCGCCGTCTCCCACCTTTGGGACCGCGAGTGCAGCCTACAGCGCATGCGCCAGAAGATCGTCGAGATCGCCCCGGCCTGGGGCATCCCCGAGCAGACCCGCGAGGCGATGCTGGAGGCCGCCGTCGAGCTCGGCCACGCGGCTGGCTACCGGGGCGTCGGCACCATCGAATTCCTGCTCGACGCGCGGCCCGGCGCTGACGGCGACTTCGTCTTCATCGAGGCCAACGCCCGCCTGCAGGTCGAACACACGGTGACCGAGGAGGTCATGGGCCTCGACCTGGTGCGCACCCAGCTGCGCATCGCCGAGGGCGCGCGGCTCGCCGAGCTCGGCCTGCTGCAGGGCGACATCCACCCGCCGCGCGGCGCGGCGGTGCAGACGCGCATCAATCTCGAGACGATGACCGCCAAGGGCGCCTACCTGCCGGCTGGCGGCGTGCTCACCAGCTACGACCCGCCGTCCGGGCCGGGCGTGCGCGTCGACGGCTTCGGCTACGCCGGCTACGAGACCAGCACGAGGTTCGACTCGCTGCTCGCCAAGCTCATCGTCCACGCCGACGACCTGGCCACCGCGGTAAGCCGGTCGCGCCGCGCGCTGGGCGAATTCCGGATCGTCGGCACGAAGACGAACATCAGCTTCCTCTCCGCGCTTCTGGCCAGTCCAGCGCTGTCGGCCAACGAACTGCACACGCGGTACGTTGAGGAACACGCCGCCGAACTGCTGAAGCAGGAGGTTGGGCGGGCCCGTTACTTCGAGGCCGCGCCGACCGCACCTGCCGCCGCCGACCCCACCGCGCCAGCGCCGGCCGTGGCGCGCGCCGGCGCCAGGATCGATCCAATGGACCCGCTGGCTGTGCTGTCGCTCAGACCGGGCGCAAACGGCGGCGGAGCGCAGGCGGCCGCGCCATCGTCGCGGTCCGCCGTGCAAGGGCCGCAGGGCGCTGAGGCCGTGGCCGCGCCGATCCAGGGCACGGTCATCCAGATCTCTGCCGAGGTCGGCGACCTGGTCCGAGTCGGCCAGCCGGTCGCGGTGATGGAAGCGCTGAAGATGGAGCACGTGATCGCCGCCACCCTCTCGGGCATCGTGCGTCAGGTGGCGCTCGCGGTCGGCGACGTGGTGTTCGAGGGCGCGCCGATCCTGTTCGTCGAGCCGGCGGAGGTGGAGGGCGGCCCGTTCGCTGGCGCCAGCGAGGTCGACCTCGACGCGATCCGTCCCGATGTCGCCCAGGTGCATCACTTCCATCGGCTGACCACCGACGAGGCCCGCGCCGAGCAGACACGGAAGCGCCACGCGCAATCCAAGCGCACTGCCCGCGAGAACATCCTCGAGCTCTGCGAGCCCGGCTCTTTCCTGGAGTACGGCCCCATCGTCACCTCCACCCGCATCCGTGGCGAGAGCCTGGAAGCGATCGAGCACCGGGTGCTCAACACGGCGGCCGACGGGATGGTGATGGGCATCGGCCGGGTGAACACCGGCCTTGTCGGCGCCGAGCAGGCCCGCGCGGTCGTCATGTCGTACGACTACTCGGTGCTGGCCGGCACGCAAGGCGGCAAGAACCACCAGAAGACCGACCGCATGCTCGAAGTCGCCGAGCGCTTCCGGCTGCCGGTGGTGTTCTACACCGAGGGCGGGGGCGGGCGAACCGGCGGCGGGCGCCAGCCCCCGCGCCCTGCCGGCGAGCGGCCGCTGCCGATGGCGTTCCCGGCCACCAGCACCGGCGGCCTGAAGGTTGGCACCTGGCATGTGCTCGGCAAACTCTCCGGCCTGGTGCCGCTAGTGGGCGTCACCTCCGGCCGCTGCTTCGCCGGCAACGCCGTGGTGCTGGCGCTCTGCGACGTCATCATCGCCACGAAGGACTCGACCATCGGCGTCGGCGGGCCGGCGATGATCGAGGGCGGCGGCCTCGGCGCCTACGCGCCGGAAGAGGTCGGCCCGGTCAGCATCCAGGAGCCGAACGGCGTTATCGACATCGTGGTCGAAGACGAGGCTGAGGCGACCCGCGCCGCCGCCCATTATCTGTCGTTCTTCCAGGGCCGTGTCGCCGCGTGGACCGCGCCCGACCAGCGGCGGCTACGCCACGCGGTGCCGCAGAACCGGCGCGCCGTCTACGACGTGCGGGGGATCATCGAGACGATTGCCGACGAAGGCTCGATGCTGGAGCTGCGCCGCCGCTTCGGCGCGGCCATGGTCACCGCCTTCATCCGCGTCGAGGGCCGCCCGCTGGGCGTCGTCGCCAACAACTCCAACTCGCCGACCGGCGGGGCGGTCGACTCCGACGCCGCGGACAAGGCCGCGCGGTTCATGCAGCTGTGCGACGCTTTCGACATCCCGATCCTGTCGATGATCGACACGCCTGGGAACATGGTGGGGCCCGAGGCGGAGAAGACGGCCCTGATCCGCCACTGTGGCAGGCTCTACGTCACCGGCGCGAACGTCACCGTGCCGATCTTCGCGGTGGTGCTCCGCAAGGCCTACGGGCTTGGCGCGCTGGCCATGTCCGGCGGCGGCTTCGACGTCCCGTTCTTCACCGTCTCCTGGCCCACCGGCGAGTTCGCCGGCATGGGGCTGGAGGGTCAGATCAAGCTGGGTCGCCGCGCCGAGCTGGAGGCGATCACCGACATCGCCGAACGCAAGGCCCGCTACGACCGCTGGGTCGCCGAAGCCTACGACTGGGCGAGCGCGCTCAACGGGGCCACCGTGTTCGAGTTCGACGACGTGATCGATCCGACCGACACCCGCCGCTGGATCGCCCAGGGACTGGCAAGCGCTCCGCAACCGGCGGCGCGGGCGGGGAAGAAGCGCGCGTGGGTGGATACCTGGTGAGGCGGCGGCCGCCACCCCGCGCCACGATGGCCGGGAAAGCCCATCCAATGGTGAAAAAGTGAGACGACAGAGGGCGGTGGCAGTTGTAGACAATATGCTGAGCGCGTGATCGGGAGACCCAACGCTTGGACATTGCGGCCAAAGGCATTCCCTCGTTGAAGGGCCGGGTGGCCGTGGTCACCGGCGCCAGCTCCGGCTTCGGCCGCGGCATCGCGGTCGCGTTCGGCCGAGCTGGAATGAAGGTCGTGGTCGGCGACCTGACCGCGCAAACCGCGCCCGGCAACTTCGATGAGGCGCCGAAGCTCACCACCACCGCGCTGATCGAGCGGGACGGCGGCGCGGCGTCGTTCATCACCTGCGATGTGGCCAAGGCGGCCGACGCCAACGCGCTGATCGCTCACGCCGTGCAGGCGTTCGGCCGCATCGACGTGGTGGTCAACAACGCCGGCGTCTGGCGCGGCGGGCCGTTCCACGAGGTGAGCGAGGCGGCGTTCGACGCCTGCGCCAACGTGTCGGTCAAGGGCAGCTGGCTGGTCTCGCAGGCCGCCATCCGCCAGTTCCTGGCCCAGAACGGCCGGGCGCAGGGCGGCTCCGGCAACGTGATCAACATCGTCTCGACCGCCGGCCTTCGGCCGCACCAGGGCCAGCCGGCCTACAACGTCGCCAAGGCCGCGCAGGCCAACCTCACCCGATGCATGGCGCTGGAATACGGCCGCGAGGGCATCCGGGTGAACGGGATCTGCCCCACCTACATGAAGACCGCGATGTCGCGCGGCGGGTTCGAGCACCCGGCGACCACCGAGATGGTGCAGCGCGTGATCCCGATGGGGCGGTGGGGCGAAGTGGACGACGTCGCCGAGCTGGCGCTGTATCTCGCCTCCGACGCCTCGGCCTTCATCAACGGCGCGCTGATCCCGCTCGATGGCGGTGAAACGCTGGGCGCCTTGCGCTTCGCATGAGGCGGGGTTCACCCTCGCCCGGGCTCTGACAGAGAGAGGAAGCAATCCATGCCCTTGCCCCAGGAAATCCGGCCCCTGCACCAGAACCTGCAGGACACCATCTTTGCCGCCTCGAACGCCGACTGGGTGGAAAGCTCGCCCGGCATGGCATGGATGCGCATCCTCTGGACTGGCAGCGAGACCGGCACGTGGGCGGCCCTGTTCCGCTGGAACAAGGGCTTCGTCGCGGCGCCCCACAAGCATCTCTCGGCGTCCCACACCTACGTGCTCAGCGGCAAGCTGCAGGTGCGCGACGGCGTCTTCAACGCCGGCGACTACGTCTACGAGCCCAACGGCGTGCTGCATGGCCGCACCGAGGCGCTCGAGGACACCGAGTACCTGTTCATCTGCAACGGCCCGCTGCTGTTCTTTAACGAGAACCAGTTCACCAGCTACCTGAGCTGGGAGGAGCTGGAGAAGATGCGGCCGGGCGCGTCGCGCACGCCGGAGGCGGCGTCGGAAGCCCGCGCGGCGCGGCTCGCGGCGGCACAGAAGGAGAAGGTGGGGGCGTAACGAAGGTTCGAGCACGCGCAGGGCTGCCCAGGTGTTCGGCGACCTCAGGGTCATCGACCTGACCGATCCCTCAGGCGTGTTCGCCACCCGTGTGCTGGCCGACCTCGGCGCCGACGTGATCCGCATCGAGCCGCCGGACGGCGGCGACGTGCGGCGCTACGGCCCGTTTCTCGGCGGCGAGCCGGGTGTCGAGCGCGGCTACTACCACCAGTACCACAACGCCGGGAAACGCTCGGTGGCGCTCGATCTGTCTGAAGCGACAGGCCGGGCGGCAATGCACGAGTTGCTGGCCAGCGCCGACGTGCTGGTCGAGTCGGGGGCGCCGGGGTGGTTGGACCGCTTTGGGCTCGACCAAGCCGCGCTCGCCGCCCGCCACCCTGGGCTGGTGCACGTTTCGATCACCCCGTTCGGCCGGGACGGGCCGTGGGCCGGGCGGCGCAGCGCCGACCTGATCGCGGCGGCGAGCGGGGGCATCCTCGGGGTCAGCGGCTCAAGGGATGAGCCACCGCTGCACGGCGCCGCCGACACGTCGTGGAAGCTGGCCGGCCTGCTCGGGGCCGCCGGCGCGGTGATCGGCTGGTTCGGCGCGCGGCGGAGCGGGCAAGGCGCCAGGGTCGATATCTCCGTGCAGGAGGCGTCGACCATGATGGTCCCGCAGGTGCTGAACGCCTGCATCTACACGCTGGAGGGCCGCGTCCCCACCCGCAACGGCTTCTACGGAGCGGTGTACGCGTGTGGCGATGGCGGCTATGTCCAGGTCGTCTCGCTGCTCCGCGCGCTGCCGCGGCTGCGCGAGTGGGCGGCGGAGCGCGGCGTCGTCCTGGAGGATGGCGTCTCTCCGGTCGCGGCGATGACGCGGGTCGCCGCCGCAGCCAGCGTCGACGAGGTCATGGTGCTGGTCGAGGAGCTCGATCTGATGGGCTTGCCGGTCAGCCGCTTCGAGGATTTCGACACCAACGCCCACTTCACCGCATTCGGCCAGTTCTCCGATGTCCATTCTCCCACTCTCGGGATCGACCTGTCATTCTCACGCAGCCCGGTCGCAGGCATTCGTGGCGATGCGGCGCCGGCGGCGGCTCCCGCCCTAGGTGAACACAGCGAGGGGGTGCTGGCCGAGGTCCGCGCCCGACCCGCCGCGGCTCCGCGCGTGGCCGCCGATCCCCATTACGATCCGGCGAAGCCGCTCGCGGGCTTGCGCGTCCTCGACCTGACCTGGGTGCTGGCCGGTCCGCTCGGCACGCGTATCCTGGCGAACTTCGGCGCGGAGGTGCTCAAGGTCGAGTCGACCGTGCGACCGGACAGCATCCGCCGCCTCGGCCGCACGGCGAACACCAGCGGTCTCTTCAACGTCGCCAACACCGGCAAGAAGTCGATCAGCCTCGACCTGACGCGTCCTGAGGCGATCGACCTGATCAAGCGCCTCGTCGCCGAGACCGACGTGGTGACCAGCAACTTCCGCACTGGCGTGCTTGAGCGGATGGGCCTTAGCTACGATGTGCTGCGCCAGATAAATCCCGGCGTCATCGTCGTGCAGATGCCCGGCTGCGGTCGCGAGGGGCCGTGGGCGAACCGGCCGACCTTCGGCAACATCGTCATGGCCGCCTCGGGCCTCAGCCAGATCTCCGGGTTCGAGGGCAGCCCGCCCTGGGGCCTTTGCTGCGCCTACCCGGACTTCACCACGCCCTACCTGCTGACGCTGCAGGTGCTGGCCGCGGTCCGCGAACGCGAGCGAACCGGCGAGGGCCGGGAGATCGTGCTCGACCAGCTTTCCTCGATGGTCTCGCTGCTGGGCGTGGAGTGGATGCGGTTCTCGGCCGAAGGCTCGCTCGCCCGCAACGCCAACCGCAACCCCAACTACTGCCCGCACGGCGTCTATCCGGCGCTGGGCGAGGACCGCTGGATCGCGATCGCCGTCGAGGACGATGCCGGGTTCGCCGGGCTCGCCGCGCTGATGGGCCGTCCCGAGTTCACCGCGGATGCGCGCTTCGCGGGCCGTGCGGCGCGCAAGGCGAACGAGGACGCGTTGGACGAGATCGTGCGCGCCTGGACCGCTGCCCAGGACGGTTGGGCGCTCGCGGACGCGCTGCAGGCCCGCGGTATCGCGGCGGCCAAGGTCGAGCTGCTCGACGACCTGCTCGAACGCGACCCCCAGCTCGCCCACCGCGGCCACTACCGCCAGTACGTGCAGCCGACCGACCCGGATACCGTGCTGACGGTGGACCGGGAGGCGATCGAGTTCGTGGGCGTGGAACGGCCGGTGATCCGCGCGCCAGCGCTGGGCGAGCACAACGCGGAGGTGCTGAGCCGGCCGCCATTGTCGCTGACTCCCGCAGACGTAGAGGCGCTGATTGCGGCGGGGGTCGTACGGTGATGCTTCCCCCAAGCGTCTGAGGAGGACCTGGCTAGGTTCGCCGGAACCCCAGCGTCTCGCCGCCGTCCAGCGGCACCAGCACTCCGGTGATGAACGACGCGGCGTCCGACGCCAGGAACATCGCCAGGTCAACCACGTCGCTCACCTCGCCCCACCGCCCCAGCGCCAGGCCGCGGTTGATGCCGTCGCGGTACGGCTCGCGGTCGTAGCCGCCGCGCGACATCGCGGTCTTCACGTTGGTGGGGCAGATTGCATTCACCCGAATGCCGGCGTGACCGTATTCCAGGGCGAGCACTCGGGTCAGGCTGGATTGTGCGGCCTTGGCGACGTTGTAGCTGGCCTGGCCGTAGTGGCCGCGCAGCCCTGCGGTCGAGACGACGTTGATGATGCAGCCGCCCTCGCCCTGCCTCAGGAAATGGCGCACCGCGGCCTGCGAGACCAGCCAACTGCCCTTGGCGATGACGTTCCAGCACGCGTCGAACGCGGCTTCCGGGATCTCGTGGAAACGGCCGCCGCGCCAGACGCCGGCGTTGTTGACCAGCACGTCGAGCCGGCCGAACCGCTCCACCGCGGCGGCGATCAGCGCGCTCGCCTCGTCGGCGGCGCCAACATCGCAGGTGACGAACAGCGCTTCGCCGCCCTCAGCCTCGATCAGCGCCTGGGTGGTGAGCTCCGGGCGCTCGTCGAAGTTGCCGCCGCGCGCAGCCTCGGTGATGTCGCCGATCACCGCGCGCATCCCGGCCCGCGCCGCAGCCACGGCGATGCCGCGTCCCATGCCGGTGCTGGCGCCGGTGACGACGATCACCTTGGCAGGCGCGTGTGCGCCTTCGGAGGCGGGCATGGTCACAGGTGCTTGTCGAACCACTCGATCGCGCGCTGCCGCGCTGGCTCGAGATAGTCGTCGTAGAGCTTGTAGTGGGAGCAGGGGAAGGTGATGCGCTCGGCTACAGCATTCTTGCGCACGATCTCGTAGGCATTGCCGCCCTGCAGCTGCGGCTCGTCGGCGTAGTATTCCTCGAACTCGGCGTCGATGAAGAGGGTCGGGACGCGGATGCCCTCGGCCGCCTTGGTCGGCGAATAGCCCCATTGCCGGGCCATGTCGCCAACGCCGGCGAGGCCGCCGCCGCCCGCGCTGGGGGCCGCTTGCGGCACCGGAGGGTCGATCAGGGCCCGCGCCTTGTCCGACATCTGCTTATAGGCCGTGGTGCGGAACCACTCCTTGGCCGAATGGCCGTAGCTGCCGATCTGCGCCACCAGCGCCTTCACGCGGCTCTCTGTGCCGGCGACGTAGGTGGTGAGGCCGCCGCCGTAGCTGGAGCCCCAGAGGCCGACGCGATCCGGGTCGACGCCGTCCTCGGTCATCAGGTAGGCGAGGCAGGCGCGGACGTCGGTGATCTCGTCCAGCGGGTCGACCACCTCGCGGATCACGCGGACGGGGATGGTCTGCTCGCCGGCCCTGGTCAGCGCCGGCGTCTCAGGCGTCGAGATGATGCGCCCGTCGCTCTCGCCCCAGCCGCGATAATCGAAGAACATGCAGATGTAGCCCGCCGCGACGAACGCCTCGGCGTAGCGCGGCAGCAGGTGCGCCTTCACGCCGCCCCAGCCGTGGCAGAACAGGATCGCGGGCCTCGGGCCTTCGGCGCCGACCGGCTTCAGGATCACCGCGGCGATCCGCGATCCCTCGGACCACACCGTCGCCGGTTTCTGCTCAGTTGCGTACGGCATGTCGTTGTTCTCCCTGACTTTTCAGTTCGGAGCGTGGCCGGTGTCGGCGCGCTCGAGGTAGGGGGCGAGCAGGCGCCGCGGCGGGCCGGCGTCGACGTGGCCGACGCCGCGCAGTGTCGCGTCGTAGCCGATCAGGCCCTGCAGCTCCTTGGAGAAGCCCGCCGCCCGCTCGCGGGTGGTGGCCAGCATCAGGTTCTCCTGCTGGCGCATGGCGCCGGCGCAGTAGTTGATGGTCAGCGCCCAGCGGCGCTGGTCAGAGCGGTTGGCGCCGCCGCCGTGGTAGCAGGTCCCGAGCACGAAGCAGACGCTGCCCTTCGGCATCGCCGCCGGGATCGACTCGTACGCGCCCTTCGGGTCGGCCGACTGCGCCAGCCGGTGGGTGTCCGGCACGATCCGCGTCGCGCCGTTCTCGTCGGTGAAGTCAGTCAGCGCCCACATGGTGTTGCACACCAGATTCCGGTGCGGCATCGCCATCGCGTAGAGTTCGTCGTCGCGGTGGATCGGCTGCGCGCGTTCGCCGGCCCCGATCACCGCCGTGCCCATGGTCGAGAGCAGCATGTCTGGGCCGAGCGCGCCGCGCAGCACCGGCAATAGCTTCGGGTGCGCCGCGACCCGCTGCCAGACCTCGCCCCGGTTCAGGAGGTCGAAGTAGCGCACGGTCTTGTAGCCGACGAAAGCGTTGCCCTTCAGCGACGGCTCGCCGTCCCGTTCCAGCCGGTCGATCTCGGCGATGATCTCGTCGCAGAACGCGAGGTCGAGCGCGCCTTCCATGATGGCGTAGCCGTGCGCCTCGAGCTGCGCGATGTGAGCCTCGACGTCCATGCGAGTTCAGGCCGCCGGTTCGTAGTTGGTGCGCCCACCGAAGGTCATGCCGGCGTCGACGACGAGGTCGTGGCAGTTGACGAAGTGGCCCTCGTCGCTGGCCAGGAAGAGGGCCGCCGCCGCGATGTCCTTCGGCAGGCCCGACTTCAGGATCGGCGTCGCCTTGGAGAGGTTCTGCTGCAGCTTGGCCATGCTCGCCTCGACGTGCGCTGGGGCCATACCGGCCGCGCGGCCGGAGCCGCCGAAGAAGATCGGCGTGGCGATGCCGCCGGGCGAGATGCAGTTCACCGAGATGCCGAAGTGGCCGAGCTCCATGCCAGCCATCCGCGTCGCCTGCGTCACGCCCGCCTTGGCGATCGAGTAGAGGTAGCCCCCCATGTGGCTGCGCAGAGCGGCCACCGACGAGTTGTTGATGATCGAGCCCCAGCCCTGCGCCTTCATCAGCGGCGTCGCATGCTTGATGCCGAAGACCACGCTGGCGAGCAGCAGGCTCATCGCATAGTCGAACTGCTCCTGGGTCACCGTCTCGGCGCTGCCCATGGTGCCGCCGCCGGCGTTGTTGAACAGGATGTCGAGCCGACCGAACGCCTCGGCCGTCGCGTCGACCGCCGCCTTGATCTGCGCCTCGTGCCGCACGTCGGCCTGGTTGAAGCGGGTCGCCGCGCCCAACTGCTCGATCATCTGGGCGCCCTTCTCGGCGTTGCGGCCGACGATCATCACCCTGGCGCCCTCGGCGACGAACAGTTCGACCGTCGCCTCCCCGATGCCGCTGGTGCCGCCGGTGATCAACGCTACCTTGCCGTCGAGCCGTCCGGCCATCTCGTTCTCTCCCTCGAATGTTATGGTTGGTTCAGGACAGCGCCGCCGTTGGCGCGCGCTCGTCCCAATGGGTTCCGTTGCCGCTGAGCGGGCCGATCAGTCGATCTTGTTGCTGGTGGACGAACCCCGGCATGCCGGGCGCCTCGAGCCGGCCGAGCCCGGCCCAGATGCGGTAGCCGAGCCGGGCCAGGAACTCCGGCCGCTCGCCCTCGCGGATCGCAGGATCGAGTCCGACAAAGAAATTCTCCTGCTGGCGCACGAACGGCCGGCAGAAATACGAGAGCAACGCATGGCGGGTCTGGCCCGCACTGTGGTTCTCGCCGGTGCCGTGGGCGACGCGCCCGTCGAAGATCAGCGCGCCCCCGGCCGGACCGGCCGCGCCGATGGTGTCGGACTGGTCGTAGGCGCGGAACGGTTGCTTGTGGCTGCCAGGAACGAGGCGGGTGCCGCCGTTCTCCTCAGTGAACTCGTCGAGCATCCAGGCGATGTTGGCCACGGCCGGCACGGGGGTCCAGAAGCCGACGTAGCCCTGGTCGGTGTGCAGCCCCATCGGCACGCTGCCAGGCCGGGCGATGTTCGCGGTCAGGCTCGAGAGCAGGAAGTCAGGCCCCAGCAGGTGGCCCATGAACTCGTTCACGACGCCGTGCAGCACGAGGTCGCGGAACACCTTGCCCTTGTTGACCAGCAGCCAGAGCCGCTGGTTGACGCCGCCGCCGTCATGAAAACCGCGGCCGCTCGCATCCTCGCCGGCGGCCTGCTCCATCAGCCGCTCCCGCAGTTCGGCGAGCTGGGTTGGCGTCAGCGCGTCTGCGATGATGCAGTAGCCATGCTCAGCCAGATCGGCGAGCGCCTGGGCGCGGTCCTTGGTGGGGCGGGGTAGGTCCGACGGCATGGGCGCTCCGAAGGGTGAGGGCGCCGCCCGCTGTCGCGGGGCCAGCCGCCCGATCCGGACATTGTGTCGCATATTGTCGACAAAATACAAGTGTTGCATGGACAGGTCGACGCCGCGCCGGGCGTGGCGGGATACAAAAAGCGGCCCCGCGGGGGTTCAGCCCGCGGGGCTCGAAGTCATATAGTCCCGGGAGGAGCTATGCCGCGTGTTCTCACCCCGGCGTGCGGAGAACGCAATGACTAATTGTCGACATTTCTCAATCTGAGCGGTGCGACCGGGCGCGCCGCTTCCGCCGGCTACTCACTTCGCGCCGATCAAGCGCCGCTCGTCGTAGGTCTCGCCGCGCATCCGCGACAGCGCCGCCACGGCGCTCTCGCGGGCGCGCATCACCAGGTGGCGCATGCCCGCCTCGGCGGCGGCGCCGTCGTGGTGCTCGATCGCCTTGCCCATCTGCTGATAGTCGGCCGCCGCCTCGCGCCGCCGCTCCCGGGTCTCGAAATCGATCCGCCCGCTCTGCCAGAGCGAACGCCAGGCGGAGCTATCGTTCTGGTGCTCGATCAAACGGCTCAGCGACTCGCTGTGGCAATTCTGGGAGATGAGACCGCTGATCCTCGAGGTCACGGCGGTGAACGCCAATGAGTCGGTGTCCAGCGCCTTGCCGACCCGGCCGAGATCGACCAGCGCGTCCTTCAGCTCGTCGCGAGCCTTATCGGTGGCCATGATCGCGAAATAGCGAGTGGCCAACCCTATCAGCACGGCGCGCATGTTGAAGAGGTCGACCAGGCTGTCGAGGCTGACCTCGACGACGAAGGCGCCTCGGCGGGGGTAAAGCACTGCCAATCCGCGCAGCGCCAGCAGCCTTAGCGCCTCGCGCACCGGCCCGCGGCTCACCCCGTAGCGTTGGGCGATGGCGATCTCCAGCAGCCGCTCGCCGCCGGCAAAGTCGCCGCGGGCGATCGCGGCCCCGAGGTCGTCGGCGATCTGTTCGGGCAGCGTTCTGACGGCCACACCGTGCGTAGCCACGCGCGACCGTGGGGGAATTGTCATGCTTGTCTCTTGTTTCGGGGCGCAAGGACACTGAAGCCGTCCCCGTTGTCAACAATCGTCCCCTTGAGGGCGAGGGTGAGACCTTTCCGCTGATTCTTCCAGCCCTCGACGAGGGCGCGCTACTGCCCGTTGCTCAGGCGCCCGCGATCGTCGCCGCAGGTCAACCGATGTTGACAAGCCATGGCGCCACGTCAGCTTGCGGAAACCCGCGTGACGTGGCGCCATGGCCTCCGATTGAGACCGCTGGCGCCGGATGCTACAGCGCTGTCGACAATGTGACACGTGGGCCTGGGCGGGAGGGGACATGGACGACTGGAAGCCCGAGGTCGAGCAGTTGGCGCGACTGCGCAATCTGCGCAAGCGTATGGGCGGACCGGACGGCGTGGCGCGCCAGCACGCCCAGGGCCGGCTTACAGTCCGCGAACGTATCGATCTCTTCGCCGACGCCGGATCGTTCCAGGAGACCTCGACGCTGGCTGGGCGGGCGCTGTGGGACGATGACGGCCAGGTGCGCAGCTTCCGGGCCGACGCCTACGTTACCGGGCAGGTGTTGCTGGGCGGACGGCCGGCGATCGTCGAGGCGGGCGATTTCACCAACCGCGGCGGATCATCCGATTCCGGCATTCCCTATCCGCGCGTCGACACCGCGCGGCTGGCGGCGGTCCAGCGCATCCCCTTCATCCGGCTGCTGGACGGCGCGGGCGGAAGCGTGCGCAACTACGATCCTGCAGCACGCGCCGCAGGTGGCGACGGATCGGGCCCGGCGCCGGCGGACGACGAGGCGCCGCTGGTCCAGATCGGCCCCACCGGGACGCCAGGCAGCTTCGATCTCGCGCCGCGCCCCGACTTCAGCGGCCTGGCGACCGCCGCGGACGATCTCGCCAGCCGCATGGCCGAGGGCAACCTCCTGGCGCAGGTCCCGGTGGTGGCGGTGGTGCTGGGCTCGGTGGCGGGCCTGCCAGCGGTGCACGTCGGCGACTGCCACTTCTCGGTGATGACCAAGACCGCCGAGACGTTCGTCGGCGGGCCGCCGATGGTGGCCCAGGCGCTGGGCGTGCAGGTGACCAAGCAACAGTTGGGCGACTGGACGGTGCAGGCCAAGGTCTCCGGCGTGGTCAACAACGTCGCCGAGACCGAGGCCGACGCTTTTGCACAGGTGCGCCGCTTCCTCTCCTACTTGCCGCCCAGCGTCTGGCAGCTGCCGCCGTGGTTGGAACCGGCGGACGATCCCAATCGCCGCGACGACTACCTGATTTCGGCAATCCCGAAGCGCCGGACGGCCGCCTACGACGTGCGCCGCATCATCCGCTCGGTCGTGGACAAGGACTCGGGCTTCGAGATCTCGCCGCTCTACGGCCGCTCGATTGTGACCATGTTTGCACGCTTAGACGGCTTTCCGGTCGCGGTCATCGCCAACGACTGCCGCCACGACGGCGGGGCGATGACCCCGGCGGCCTGCATCAAGGCCGAGCGTTTCATCGATGTGTGCGACAACTTCCACCTGCCGATCGTCTACCTGGGCGACGTGCCCGGCTTCATGATCGGCCTGGACTCGGAGGCGGGCGGCATCATCCGCTTCGCCAACCGGCTCTCCTACGCGATCCGCGAGGCACGCGTGCCCTACATCTCGATCGTCATCCGGCGCATGTATGGTGTCGCCAGCGTGCTGGCGAAGCCCGACGGACTTTCGGTGCGATACGCGTGGCCTTCGGCCGAGTCAGGCTCGCTGGTGGCGCAGGGCGGCGTGATGGCGGCGTACCGGCGCGAAATTGAGGCGGCGCCCGACCCGACAGCCAAGCGGCTGGAGATCGAGGATCGCTTCCAGCGCATGGCCTCGGTGCTGCGCCAACCGGCGCTGGCGCGGCCGCAGGAGGTGATTGACCCGCGCGACACGCGCCCGGCGATCGTCGACTTCATTCGCAAAACGCACGCGGTCAACGCCACCCGGTTGGGTCCGCGCCTGCGCGTCGGCATGCGGCCTTGAGGGGAGAGGAGAGGGCGATGGACGTCAGGTCCGAGATCAACGGCACGGTATGGAAGGTCGAGGTGACTTTGGGGGACGCGGTCGCCGAGGACGACGTGCTGATCATCCTGGAGTCGATGAAGATGGAGGTCCCCGTGACGGCCCCGGTCGCCGGCCGGGTGCGCGAGCTGCGCGTCGGCGAGGGCGACAGTGTGAAGGAAGACCAGGTCGTCGTCGTGCTCGAGACGGACTGACTGCCGAATGGCGGTCTATTGTTGACAAAATCCTGTGAGGCCATGACGCTATCGGGGCGAGGCGCGTGCAGCCTCGGGTTTTGGTCGGGGTTGGAGATGACCGGGTGGGCGACGGGCGGCGCGCTCGTGTCGCTGCGCGTGCTGGAACTCGGCGAGTTCGAGGCGGCGGCCTATTGCGGCAAGCTGTTCGCGGACCTCGGCGCCGAGGTTATCAAGGTGGAGAGACCCGGCGGCGATCCCGCGCGGCGGGTGGGGCCCAGCATCCCCACGGCGTCCGGCGAGCCCGAGAGCGGCTACTTCGCCTGGCTGAACACCAACAAGCAGAGCGTGACCGTCAGCGCCGATGATGCAGGCCGGCTGAACGCGCTGGCGGACGCATGCGATATCATCGTCGATGGCCGGGCAGGCGAGGCGGCGGCGCGCTGGCGCGGCGTGTTGGCCGTGCGCCGGCCAGCCACGACGATCGTCTCGCTAAGCTGGTTTGGCGAGAGCGGTCCATACCGCGACTACCTGGCCGACGACCTCATCGTCAGCGCGCTGGCCGGGGTCAGCTGGCCAGTGGGCGCGGCCGGCGAACCGCCGCAGCCAGTGTGCGACCGTCAAGCCGGGATCGTCGGCGGGCTGAACGCGTTCACCGCTGCGCTCGCCGCGCGGCTCGGCGGGGCGGGGCGGCGATTCGAGGTCTCGCTGCTCGAAGCCAACCTCGCCATCTCGGAGCTCTACGAAGCGTCTGCCGGCGTCGCTGTCCGCCCCGAGCGCCGCTTCGGACGCAATCGCTACATCCCGACCTTCCCGATGGGCGTCTACCGGTGCCGCGAAGGATGGATCGGCGTCAGCGTCGTCACCAACGACCAGTGGCGGGGGTTCTGTGAGCTGCTGGGCCTGGCAGAGGAAGCTGAACGGCCTGAGTTCCTCTGGGCGTTCGGGCGGTTCTCTCACGCCGACGAACTGGAGGCGACGTACGCGCCGCGGTTCCTGGCTCACACGGCGTCCGAGTGGTTCGCCAAGGCGCTGCAAATGCGGCTGCCGTGCGCCATCGTGCCGGACATGGCCGAGCTGCCGACGCTGGCCGTGCACCGCGAGCGCGGCGCCTTCGCCGACGTCGAAGTGTGCGGCGCCCGCTTCGAGGCGCCAGTGCTGCCGCAGCGCCTGCTTCGCCCACGCCAGCCGGCCAACGGCGTGGCGCCCGGCGCCGGCGAACATACGGACCTGTGGCGCAACCCCGCACCGCGCCCGGCGACACCGGAAGCCGCGGCCGGACCAGGGCGGCCGCTGCAGGGCGTGCGGATCGTCGACCTCACCATGGGGTGGGCCGGCCCGCTCGCCACCCGCCAGCTCGGCGACCTCGGCGCCGAAGTGATCAAGGTGGAGTCGTGCGGCTATTCCGACTGGTGGCGCGGGTCCGATCCGCGCGAAGCGGCGGTGCGCGAGCACCAGTTCGAGAAAAGCGCGATCTTCAACGCGGTGAACCGCAACAAGAAGGGGATTACGCTGGGTCTCACCGACCCAGAGGGCGCGGCGCTGCTGCGCCGGCTGGTCGCCACGGCCGACGCGGTGATCGAAAACTATTCGCAAGGCGTGCTGCCCAAGCTTGGCCTGGGCCACGCGGCGCTGCGCGCGGTGAACCCGTCGCTGGTCATGGTCTCGATGGCGGCGTTCGGCAGCGGCAACCCGTGGAGCGAGGCGCGGGCCTACGGCTCGACACTCGAGCACGGCGCCGGCGTGCCGATGGTGGCCGGCTGCGCCGGCGAGCCGCCGACGATGACCCACCTGGCGCTCGGCGACCCGATCGGCGGCCTCAACGCGGCGGCCACGCTGCTCGCTGCGCTCTACCACCGCGCTCGCACCGGTGAGGGGCAGCACGTCGATCTCAGCCAGGTCGAGTGCCTGTTCCCGCTGGTCGCCGCGCCCGCTATCGAGCAGGCGCTCACCGGCAAGGTGACCCGCTGGGGCGACGCAACCGAGGGGCGGCTGCTGCGCGCCGGCTTCCGCTGTCTCGGCGAGGAAGCGTGGGTGCTGGCATCCGTGTCCGACGCAGCGGCTTGGGCGCGCATCTGCACCCTGGCTGGCCGCGCCGACCTGGCCAGTGTCCCCGTGACAGCCGGGAAGGTCGCTCCGCCCGTCGCGGAAGTCATCGAGGCCTGGAGTTCGGTCCAGGCGGCCGACGACGTGATGGCGGCGTTGCAGGGCGTCGGAGTCGCCGCCGGCGTCATGCGTCGCCCGGGCGAGCTGCAGATCGACCCACACCTCCTGGACCGCGGCGCGTGGGAGTGGGTCGACCGGCCGTGGATCGGCGTCCATTCGCAGGCGCTGGCGGCCTTCCGCGAGGACGGCGCAGCCTATCCGGTGATCCATCCCTCGCCGCTGCTGGGCGAGTTCAACGAGGACGTGCTGGGCGGGATCCTGGGCCTGAGCGCGGACGAGATTGCCGGCCTCGCCACGCGGGGCGTTATCGGCCGCGAGCCGGTCGCCACCACCCGAACCACGCTACGCCAGCCGGCTTGACGCCGGCCCTCGCTGTTGACTGTTGACATTCCTGCGTCGGCAACTTCCCCTCCTCCGATGACCGCCACGCACGCCATCGCCGCCCCGGCCGCGCCCAAGACGCTCGGGTCGCTGACCACCAAGCTCTTCTACGGGTTCGGCTCGGTGGCTTTCGGGGTGAAGGACCAGGGGTTCGCCTACTTCCTGCTGTTCTTCTACAATCAGGTGCTCGGCGCGCCGGCGGCCATGGTCGGGCTGGCGATCGCGGTCGCGACCTTCGTCGACGCTTTCGCCGACCCGATCGTGGGACAGATTTCCGACAACCTGCGCACCCCTTGGGGCCGGCGCCACCCGTTCATGTACGCCGCCGCGATCCCGGTCGCGATCGGTTACTTCTTCCTCTGGAACCCGCCGCATGTGACCGGCACGGCGCTGTTCCTCTACCTGATGACCGCCATCATTGTGGTCCGCACGCTGATCACCTGCTACGAGATTCCGAGTTCCGCGCTCGTGGCCGAGCTGACCTCCGACTACAACCAGCGCACCTCGTTTCTCGGCTTCCGCTATCTGTTCGGATCGCTGGGCGGGCTCGGCATCACACTGCTGGCGCTCGGGGTCTTCTTCCACGCCACGCCGCGCTATCCGCAGGGTCAGCTGAACCCCGCCGGCTACGTGCCTTATTCGATCTGCGCCGCCATCGTTATGGTGATCGCGATCGTGATCAGCTCGCTGGGCACCCACCGTTTCATCCCGTACTTCAACCGCCCCCCGGTGCGGCGCCTCACGGTCCTGCAGATATTCAAGGAGATGTTCGAGAGCCTGAAGAACAGGTCGTTCATCGTGCTGACGATCTCGGGGCTGTTCTCGTCGGTTGCGGCAGGTGCGCTGACCAGCCTGAACTTTTACTTCAACACGTTTTTTTGGGGACTGACGTCCGCGCAGCTCTTCCTGCTGACCGTCATTGGGGTGTCGGGACCCGTGGTGGCGCTGGTCATCGCGCCGGCCCTGTCCGCTCGCTTCGGCAAGAAGAGCACGGTGATCGCCTGCTGGCTGCTGGCCACGTTGTTCTATTGGCTGCCGATGTCGGCGCGCATCCTCGGATACTTTCCAGCGAACGGCTCGCCGCTACTGCTACCGATGCTCGCGGGCTTCCAGACGCTTGGCGGCATGTTCTCGCTCTGCTGCTCGATCAACATCTCCTCGATGATGGCCGACGTCGTCGAGGACAGCCAGCGCGTGACCGGGCGCCGCTCGGAGGGGCTGTTCTTCGCCTCCAACGCATTCGTTGCGAAAGCCGTCTCGGGCCTGGGCGTCCTGGTCGGTGGCGCGCTGATATCCGTCGTGCGTTTCCCGGCCCACGCCAATCCCGCGACGCTCGACCCACAGATCCCGAAGAACCTGGCCATCGCCTATTTCCCGGTGGCCTTCGTGCTTTACGCCGTCGCGCTCGGATGCCTCTCCTTCTACCGGATCAGCCGGAAGTCCCACGAGGAGAACGTCCGCACCCTGGCCGCGGAGGCTGACACCGCGCCGATCGCGGTGGGCCTGGAAGGGATTCGCACGGCCGACGCGGCGATCCCAGACGCGGCCGTCTAGCGCCAACCGGCTATCGATCCGGCGGCCCGGGCCACTTCTACCGGCCCAGCGTCTTGCGGTCGCAACTACGATTGTCAACAATAGACTATTGCTGCAAGAGTAGCCGCTTGGGCGTTCTGGGGGGTGGGTGGGGTGGCAAGCGCAGCGGCAGGTGGGACGCGGTTCGCAATCGGCGGCGATCTCGAGGTCCGGCGGATGGGGTTTGGCGCGCTCTGGATGACTGGGCCGGTGTTCTGGGGCGACCCGGCCGACCCGGGGGCGTGCGTCGAGTTGCTGCGCCAGGTTCCTCGGCTCGGGATCGACCTGATCGATACGGCCGACAGCTACGGGCCCGAGACCAGCGAGCGGATGATCCGCGAGGCGTTGCACCCCTATCCGGAAGGGCTCGTGATCGCGACCAAGGGCGGATACGTGCGGCCGCGGCCGGAAGCCTGGGCGCCCGTCGGCCGGCCGGAGTATCTGATCCATGCCGCCAAGCTCAGCGCGCGGCGCCTGGGCGTCGAGGCGATCGACCTCTGGCAGTTGCACCGGATCGACCCGAAGGTTCCGCGCGACGAGCAGTTCGGCGCGATCGCGCAGTTGTTGCAGGAGGGGGTGATCCGGCGCGCCGGGCTGAGCGAAGTCAGCTTGGCCGACATCGAGGCGGCGCGGGCGCACTTTCCCGTGGCCAGCGTGCAGAACCTCTACAACGTCCGCAACCGGGCGGCCGAGCCAGTGCTGGCCTACTGCGAGGCGAACGGCATCGCGTTCATGCCGTGGTACCCGCTGGGCCAGGGCTCGGTCGTCCGCGGCCTGGCGGTGCTGGCGCAGATCGGCGCGGCGCACGGCGCGAGCCCGAGCCAGATCGCGCTGGCGTGGCTGCTCGCGCATAGCCCGGTCATGCTGCCGATCCCCGGTACGGCCAACCTGGCCCACCTGCGCGAAAACGTGGAGGCCGCCCAAATCCAGCTCTCCGAGGCGGAAATGACGCAACTGGACGGCGCGGCGGCGCGGCCGCCGCGCGCGGCGGGGTGACCGCGACGGGCCGCTACGTCGATTGTCGACATTGTGCTTTACAAGGCGCCGGTGCGGCGTAAGCGTTGCCCGCAACGACAAACAAAATCGGGGACGAGACCGACATGGAGCTGACGCGGATCATCTATCAGCCGGGTCGGATCGCCCGGGTGATCCTGAACCGGACGGACAAGCTGAACGCCCAGAGCGTCGGCCTGCTGGCCGAGATGGACTGGGCGTTCAATGACGCGGTGGCCGATGCTTCGTGCCGCGTGATCGTGCTCTCCGGCAACGGCCGCGCGTTCTCGGCCGGCCACGACCTGACGAGCGACGACCAGCAGGCATCGCGCCGCGAGCGCTACGCCGGCACGGACCACTTCGCGCAAGGGCTGCTGTCGCGCGAGATCTACACCGACAGCCACCTGCGCTGGCGCGACCTGCCGAAGCCAACGATCGCCATGGTGCACGGCTACTGCATTTACGGCGGCTGGATGATCGCGGCGGCGATGGATATCGTTTACGCAGCCGACGACGCTGTCTTCGTGCCGACCTACGGCGACTACTTCACCACCGCCTGGGACGTGGGGTCGCGCAAGGCCAAGGAGCTGCTGTTCGGCAACAGGATCATCACAGCTGCCGAGGCGATGGCGTTCGGTTTCGTCAACCGCACCTTCCCGGCGCAACGGCTGGAGGACGAAACCTTGCGCTACGCCTCGCGCGTCGCCGACCAGGATCCGGGGAACAACCGGCTGGTCAAGTTCGCCATCAACCAGGCGGAGGACGGCATGGGCTTCTCGCAATCGGTGCGGGCGGTGGGCGCCTCGTTCATCACCCGCGCGCCGGCGCCGGCTGTGCCAAGCCCGGCGCCGCTGCCGACCGGGACTGACCAGGTCAACTACTTCCGCCGCAAGGTCACCGAGGCGATGGCCTACCTGCGCGAGGACGAGGCGCGGGCCCCCGCTGCGGGGGAGGCGGCTGAATGAGCCGGGACGTCGTCGTCAAGAGCGAGCTCAAGGCCAGCGTCTGGCAGGTGCTGGTCAAGCCCGGCGACCGGGTCGAGGAGGACCAGGAGCTGATCATCCTGGAATCAATGAAGACCGAGATCCCCGTGACCGCGCCCTCCGCCGGCGTGGTGCGCGAGGTGCGCGTCGCCGAGAAGGATCAGGTGGCCGAGCTGCAGGTGCTGGTGGTGATCGATGGCTGAGGCAATGGAGGATCCGGTCTGGGGACCGGAGCTCGAGGAGATCGCCGAGCGCAAGAAGATGGCGCTCGAGATGGGCGGGCCGGAGCGGATCGAGCGCCAGCGCTCTCAGGGCAAGCTGACCGTCCGCGACCGCATCGGCGGCCTGTTGGACGAAGGCTCGTTCGACGAGATCGGCTCGATCTCGGGCTATGCGGAGTACGGCGCCGACAACAAGCTGAAGAAGCTGACGCCATCGTCGTTCGTCATGGGTCGCGGGCTGATCGACGGGCGCCCAGTGATGGTGGGCGGCAACGACTTCACTGTCCGCTCGCCGGGCGGCGACCCGGGAGCCGGACGCAAAAGCTTCGTGGTCGAGCGGCTGGCGACCGAGCTGCGGCTGCCGCTGGTTCGGCTGATCGACGGCTTCGGGGGCTCGGTGCGCACCCAGGACTCGATCGGCCGCACCTACATCCCGGACAATCCCGGCTGGCGCGAGATTCTGGACAACCTGGCGACGGTGCCGGTGGTGTCGCTCGGCCTCGGCGCCATCGCGGGCCTGCATACCGTCCGCCTCGTCGCCAGCCACTATTCGGTGATGGTGGCCGAGAGCTCGCACATGTTCATGGCCGGGCCGCCGGTGATGGCCAGACTCGGCCAGACGTTCACGAAGGAAGAGCTGGGCGGCGCCGAGCTGCAGGCCCGAGCCGGGTCGGCTGACGACGTCGCGGCGAGCGAGGCTGAAGCGTTCCAGATGGCGCGCCGCTTCCTCTCCTATCTGCCGGCGTCGGTGTACGAGCTGGCGGAGCGCGGGCCGAGCGAGGACCCCCCCGACCGGCGCGACGCGTGGCTGGCCAGCGCCATCCCGCGCGATCGGCGCAAGATCTACGATCCGCGCCGTATCATCCGCTCGGTCGTCGACAAGGGCTCGTTCTTCGAGATGGGGCGTCTGTTCGGCGGCTCGATGATCACCAGCTTCGCTCGCATCGATGGCTGGCCGGTGGCGCTGATGGCGTCCAACCCTCACATCTACGGCGGCGGCTGGACCGACAAGACCTCGCAGAAGGTGGCGCGCTTCGTCGACCTGGCCACCGCCTTCCACCTGCCGGTCGTGGTGCTGGTCGACATCCCCGGGTTCGTCATCGGCCAGGACGCCGAGATGGCCGGCACGGTGCGGCACGGCTCGCGGGCGTTGGCGGCGGTCTACCAGGCGAACGTGCCGTGGTGTTCGATCATCGTGCGCAAGTGCTTCGGCGTGGCCGGCGCCGGCCACACCGACCACACGCGGGCCCAATACCGATACGCCTGGCCGTCGGCCGACTGGGGGTCGATGCCGCAGGAAGGCGGGATCGAGGCGGCCTATCGGGCCGAGATCGAGGCCGCGCCGGATCCGGAGGCCAAGCGCCGGGAGATCGAGTCGCGGCTCAACCTGTCGCGCTCGCCGCTGCGCACCGCCGAGCACTTCATGGTCGAGGAGATGATCGACCCGCGCGACACCCGGCCCCTGCTCTGCGAGTTCGTGAACCTGACCGCGAAGCTGCGCCATCCGGGGCGCGCCAGCTTCGGACTCCGCCCATGAGCTATTCGCTGGACGGCAAGGGCGTGCTGATCACCGGCGTCGCCGGCGATCTCGGCCGCGCCACGGCTGCGCGGCTGCTGCTCGCCGGGGCACAGGTGGCGGGCGTCGACCGCGACGTGGCGGCGCTGGCGCGCGTCGCCAGCGAACTGGCCGCGGGCGAGGCGTTCGTCCCGCTGGAAGGCGATGTGACCGACGAGGACTCGGTGGTGGCCTACATGGCGCAGGCGGTGGCGCGGCTCGGGCATATCGACGTGCTGTTCAACAACGCCGGGGTCGCCGGCGGCGAGACGGCGGCTTGGGCGCCCATTCCGACGGTTAGCCGCGAGGCGTTCGAGCACGTGTTCGACGTCAATGTGATCGGCGTGTTCCTGAACCTGAAGCACGTGCTGCCGGTGATGCAACGCGGCGCCTCGATCATCAACGTCTCCAGCATCGCTGGGCTCAGGCCGCCTGCCGGGCAAGTGGCCTACGCGGCCAGCAAGGCCGCGGTGATCGGCATGACCACCACGGCGGCGCAGGAGGCCGGCGAGCAGGGCGTGCGGGTCAACTGCATCAACCCCGGCCCGCTGGAGGGGCGGATGATGGAGGAGATCGTCGGCGGCCTCCGCCGCTCGCGCGGTGGGAGCGAGCCGCCCGGCATGCGCGGGGTCGGCATCCCGGTCGGACGCTGGGGCCGGGTGGAGGAGGTGTCCGAGCTGGTGCTGTTCTTGGCCTCGGACGCGTCCAGCTTCGTCACCGGTGCGGTGCATCCGGTCGATGGGGGGCTTTCGGCATGAGCGGACCGCTGGAGGGCCGCGTCGCCGTGATCACAGGCGCCGGCGGCGACATCGGCGGCGCGGCTGCGGTGCTCCTCGCCGAGCGCGGCGCGGCGGTGGTGGCGGTCGACATCAACACGGCCGGCCTCGCGGTGCTGCTGGCGCGCCTGCCACAGGGCGCGAAGGCAATCGCGGTCGAGGCCGACGTGGCGGACGAGACGGCAGTCGCGGGCTACGTCGCCAAGGCGCAAGAGGCGTTCGGCGGCATCGACTTCTTCTTTAACAACGCGGGCATCGAAGGCAGTCGCACCGGGGCCTGGAAGCGGATCACCCAGCTATCCCTCGCGGACTTCCGGCAGATCCTCGACGTCAACGCCAAAGGTGTGTTCTTCGGGCTGAAGCACGTGATCCCGGTGATGGCCGAACGGGGCCGCGGCGCCATCGTCAACACCTCGTCGATCTGGGGCATCAAGGGTAACGCCAACCAGGTCGCCTATGTCGCTTCCAAGCACGCGGTATGGGCGATGACCATGACGGCGGCCAAGGAATGGGCGGCGAATGGCGTTCGCGTCAACGCGATCGCGCCTGGCGCCATTCAGGGCCGTATGCTGCGCGACTTCAGCGCCATCATCCGCGAGAACTCGCCGCCGCCCGACCCATCGAGACCGGCCCGCTACAATCCACCGCCGTTTCCCCGCTGGTCCGACCCGCGCGAGATCGCCGAGGTCGCCTGCTTCCTGCTCTCGGACGAGGCCAGCTATGTCACCGGCGCGTGCTACTCCGTCGACGGCGGTCTGAGCGCGATCTGAAGGAGCCAGCGCGATGCGTTCCGAACCTGGCGAAGGTTTCGTCCTCAACCAGACGATGCTGCGTATTCGCGATCCAAAAGCTTCGGTCGCCTTCTACGAGGGCGTGCTCGGCATGACCCTGCTCGACCGCTACGACTTCGAGGCGATGAAGTTCTCGCTCTATTTCCTGGGCTACCCTGCCGGCCCGGTCCCCGAGGACCGCGCCGAGCGGGTGCAATGGATGTTCCAGCAGCCTGCGCTGCTCGAGCTGACCCACAACTGGGGCACGGAGGACGATCCGGCCTTCCAGTACCACAACGGCAACGCCGACCCGCGCGGCTTCGGCCACATCGGCATCTCGGTGCCCGACGTGGACGCGGCCTGCGCGCGCTTCGAGGCGGCCGGCGTCGAGTTCGTGAAGCGCCCGAACGACGGGGCGATGAAGGGCCTCGCCTTCATCAAGGACCCGGATGGCTACTGGATCGAGGTGCTCTCGGGCCCGAACCTGCGAAAGCTCATCGCCGGTTAGTCGAACACCCCTCGCGGCGCTTGGCGGGCGCGCTGGCCGTAGATCGTGGACCAGTCGTCGGCGCGCCAGCCGTACGACTGCTTGCCGCCGAGCAGCGTCGAAAGGCGCGGGTTGTTGTCGTGGCGGGCCAGCAGCTCGGCCTCGGCGGGATCGCCGCGGCGCTCCTGGGTCTGGATGTACTGGCGGCAGAAGTAGGCGGAGAGGTTGATGCGCACGCCGGGCAGTTCGCGGCGGTAGCCGCCGTGCCAGGTGTTGCCGTGCCAGATCACCGCGTCTCCGGGCGAGATGTCCATCGAGATGGCGCCCGGCGGGTCCTTCCAGGTGACGGTGTCGACACCGCCGGGCTCGCGCATCCGCGCAGCGAACGCCTCGGGGCCCAGACCCTCGGGCGTGAAGTTCTCGTGGAACGTCGGCTGGCGCTGGTAGCGGTGGCTGCCCGGGAACATCGCGAGCGCGCCCGCCTCGCGGCTGTAGGCCGTCAGCGCATAGTTGACGTTGGCGACCATCGAGATCGGCGAGAACGGCGCCGGCATGCCGTTGCCGTTATCGGTGTGCACCATCAGCGGCATGCCGCCAGGCCCGCGGAAGTGGCTGCCCATCGAGGACAGAAGGCAGCTCTCGCCGAGCAGGTAGGTGACCAGGGCGAGCGGCTTCGGCTCGAGCAAGACCTCCGCGAACACCGGATCGTCGAACAGCAGGTAGGGCAGGTACTGCATGCCCTTGAAGTCGTCCGCCGTCGCCGCCTGAGGGTCGATACCGTGGCCCGAGGCCTTTTCCGCGCGGCGGATGATGGCCGCCTTGGCGCGCTCCACCGTCTCCGCCGACAACACGCCCGGCACCACGGTGTAGCCGTGCACGTCGAGGTCCTGCAGGTGGTCGCTGAGCCCCTGGCTCTCGACGGTCTCCAGCGTGCGGCGCAGGGCCTGGTCGCGGGTGCGGTCGAGGGCGATCGTGGTGCTCATGCTGCGGCTCTCGGGTGAGGTGATGAGGCGGGATACTGCGCGCCCGCCCGCCTTCAAAGCACAATCTGGCGGGCGAGTCCGACGCGGGCATACCGAACATTGGAAGAAAACGCCGTTTCAAACCGGGCGTCAACGTGTAAAATGTCAACAATTTTGGAGGCCGCTGATGTTCGAAGACCGCGCGGAGTTCGTCTCGGAAAAGTGGATTGGCCTGGCCCGCGACTACCTGCAGCGCCAGGTCGATGCGGCCGGCGAGGGGATGGATGGGGCCAACTTCTCGCTCTGTGAGGTGATGGAGGACGCACCGGCCGGTATCGGCCGCCCAGACGGCCGCGCCGCATGGCATGCGCGACTCAAGGGGCGCCAGCTGACGGTCGGTGCGGGCGAGATCGATGGCGCCGACCTTGTCATCCGGGGCGACTATCATGCGGTGCTGCAAGCGGCGCACGTGTCATACGCCGACGAGGCGGCGCGCAAGCGGGGGCTGCGCGAGGCGCAGCATCGCAATGGCGGGCGTCCGGTCGCCACGATGACTGGCGCCGGGGCGAGCGGCCCGGCGGGCCGGGTGTTCGCCGGGCTGCACGACCACCTCGCGGCGCGCACAATCGAGAACCCCGACCTGGACTTACGCATAGCACGGCTGGGTCTCGCGGATGCCGCCCGCCAGCTCGACGAGATCGGCTATGCGATCCTCGAGCGGGCGGTCAGCGAGCGGTTCGCCGATGAACTGCGCGAGGCGATCGTGGCCAGCGCCGCGGAGGTGGGCCAGGCCCAGTGCGGCATGCTGCTCGAGCGCGGCCGCATCTTCGAGGAGACGGCGCTGCATCCCTGGCTCTTTGCGCTCGGCGAAAAGCTGTGCGGGCGGGGCTTCCTGCTGGGCCAGCTGCTGGGCCTGCGCAAGCGGCAGGGGCCGGGCGAGATCGGCCTGCATACCGACTACGTCAATGTGCGCGAGCCGTTCCCCGCCCAGGCCCAGATGTGCACGGCGATCTGGGCTCTGGAGGACTTCACCGCGGCGGCCGGTTCGACATGGGTGGTTCCCGCCACCCATCACCTGAAGCGGCACCCGCAGCCGTCGGACGATCTCTCGAGCGCCATCCCGCTGGAGATGCCCAAGGGCTCGATTGCCATCTGGGACGGGGCGCTCTGGCACTGGCAGGGCGGCCGCGAACTGCCGGGTGAACGTGTCACCCTGCACACCACCTACATGCAGGGGACGATGCGCCCCTACGACGACTACCTGCGCATCGACCCGGCCATCCTGGCGCGCAACCCACCGGAACTCGCCACGCTGGCCGCCCAGGACGACATCTTCGGCAAGAACACCCACGCTGGCCAGCAGCGTCAGTACTTCGCCCGCTCGATGACGGTGCGGCGGGAGGCGGCGGCGCGGGCGACGGAAGTGGCCTGACCGCGGTCGCCTATTCCGCCGCGGCCTTCGGCTAAGGCCGCCCCGTCCGGATGCCGTCGTCGGCCGCGAGACCCTTCAGCAGGCCGCGCACGTAGGACTGGCTGGCCTCCGCCACCGATTGCCCCGGGGCCCAGAACGGCAGCTCCGCGGCGGCGTTGATCATGGCGGTGACCATCTGGGCGGCTATGTGCGCATCGACCGGCCTCAGCGAGCCGTCGGCGATGCCATCGCTGACCAGGGAGCCGATCGACAGGGAAATCCGGTTGAACTTGTTCAGGATCTCCTCGCGGATCGGCTCCGGCGCCGTCGTCAGGGCGGCTGTGCGCAGCAGAGGGGTGTCGCCGGTGACCTGGTGTTCGACCAGCCAGCTCGCGAAGGCTTCCAGACGCCGCCAGCCGTCATCGCCGAGGTCGGTGGCGGCGCGCAGCACCCGGCTCATGACCTCGACGGTGCGCCGGAAGCATTCGGCCACCAGGTCGTCCTTGGCTTCGTTGTGGTGATAGAACGAGCCCTTGGTGACGTGCAGTCGCGCCGAGATCTTCTCGACCGACGCGCCGCGGTAGCCTTCTTCGTTGATCAGCTGAGTAGCGGCCCGGAGGAACGTCTCGCGCGAGACGTCGTCGTCGCCCGCGCTTTCGCCTACCAGGCTGACCGGCAACGGCGGCGGCAGCCAGCGGCTTTGCGGCTGGGCGATGCCGCCCTCGAGGATGTCCAGCATCTTGCGGCCGGCGCGGGCGTAGTCTTCCGGGTCGTAGAGCCAGAGCCAGGCGACGGACCAGAACAGCTGGGAGAGGATCAGGTGTGCGATCGCGTTGCGCGCCAGGCGCTCCCGACTTTTCGCCGGCGGCAACACGCCAAGCAAGGCTCTCACCCGCACGAACATGGCGGTGAACGCGGCGTTGACCGCCGGGTCGTCGAGCGCGCGGATGTCGTTGAAGAAGGCAAGTTCGTCGTGCTCGCTGACGGCCACCTGCCGCGCCAGCTCGAAGTAGCCCATCACGAACCGCGCGCGGCGCTCGGCGGGCGCCGCCGCCTCGGCCTGACCGAGCAGCTCCACATAGGCCGCGATCGACTTCAGGAAGCAGGCCGCGGCCAGGTCTTCCTTGCGGCGGAAGTAGTAGGTGACGCCCGTCGGCACGATGCCGAGGAGGGCGGCCACGTCCGCGAGCGTCGTGCCACGGACGCCCTTGCGGTTGATCAGGCGGGTCGCGGCGCGGACGATCTCGCCCTGCCGCGCCTCGTACTTGCGCGTTCGACGGACCCGCGCGCCGACGCTGGGCTCCGCGGAACGCGCCACTAGGCTTCGAGGCCGAAGAAGGGCTTCCACAGCGGATGGCAGTCGAACAGGCTGTGGCGCTGGGCGCCGGGCGCCGGGCGCTGCCGGTCGATGTCCTCGGCGCGAAACGGGAAGGCGCCGTAGACGTGCATCAGCTGGGCGAAGCGCGGTGGGTTGCGAGCCAGCACCTCGTCGGCGACATCGGCGCGGAAGGGCGACTGCGTCTGCAGGTGTCCGCGGCAGAAGTCGTAGAGCAGCGTCAAGCGCAACCCCGGGTCGCTGCGGGAGAACGCCATGTGCCAAGTGTTGGCCGGCCAGATCACCGCCGAGCCGGCGGGCGCGATTATGGGGACCATCTCGTCCTTCAGCTCGCGCAGTTCGCCGGCGGTGGGCTGGCGCCGGAACCGGTGGCTGCCAGGCAGGAACGCGATCGTGCCGCTGCCGGCCTCGTAGTCGTTGAGCAGCAGATTGATGTTCGCGGTCTGCGGCTGGTCCGGATAGACCGGTGTCATCAGGTCGCCGTTGTCGGTGTGCAGCGGCAGCACGGCGCCGCCGGGGCCTTTCACCATGGCGTCGTTGAGGCTGAGCAGGGCGTCGTAGCCCACCAGATAGGTGATCAGGCCCAGCAGCACGGGATTGGTCAGCACCGGCTCGAACACGGGATCCTCGAACAGCACGTAGCGCATGAACTGGCCGAGCGGATGCAGCGAGCCTTGATGCGTCGCACCGGTCGCCGCGTCGGGGCGCACGCCCGTGCGCCGCTCGGACACCCCCAAGACGGCGTCGCGCAGGGCCGCGATGTACTCGGGCGGCGCGACCTTCTCGGGCGGAACGACCGTGTAGCCCTGCACGACCAGGTCGGCGATGTGGGTCTCGAGGCCGAGACGTTTGAGCTCGGGATAGAGCTGCGTAACGCGGCGCTTCTGGTCGAAGTAGGGCGCCGACTCGAAGGCCCGCGGGGGGCGCGGCCGGGCAGGGGCGTCGTCCATCGAGATCCTTTTCCTTGGTTTGCTCAGGGCGCCCGGTAGTCGTCGCGCAGGAAATCCATGTCGGGCGCCTGTCCGGTGAAGATGCTGATCATCGGCACGTGAGGGAACTCCGCCGACCAGGGCGGCGCGCGATACGTCCCCTCCAGCACGGCGGCCCGGAAGCCGTCGTAGTCGTCGAACCAAGCCTCGCACATCCGCCGCCACGGCTGCGCCGCCGTCGGCGGCGTCGCTGCTCGCGCGCTGACGAGCCGCCTCACCTCGGGCCGCTCGGCCAGCGGCCTGGCGAAGTCCTCCGTGAACCAGCGATCGGCCACAGCAGGCTCGACGCCCGCCGGATCGGCGACGAAGAACACCCACCGGAAATAGTCGGTGCGCTCGCGCGGCCAGCCGTCCCTGAAGCGCTCATCGGCGGCGGCGTTGACGTAGATCTGGGCGATGCGGCGTCGGCTCGGATCGCCGAGCAGGCGAGGCGGCTGACTGAGGGGATACCAGGCGGCCTGCGCCTCCTGCATCTCCGCCTCGCTGGCGTACCACATCTCGGTGAGGCGGTAGCGCGAGGCACCCAGCACGTCGGTCTCGGCTGGGGCGTCGTAGGCGCGGTAAGCCCAGTAGCGCCGCAGCCAGGGACCGACGAACAGGATCGCTTCGCGCGAATGCGTCGTCCTGTACCAGCGGTCGAGCGCCGCCGGGTCGCCGGGCTGCTCCCAGATCGAGGCGAACTTGATCATCTTCGCCGACCCCGCGCACCGCCCTCAACCGCCGCTCGCCACGTCTCCGTAGGGCGCGCCGACCCACTCGTCGGTTGGCCCGATCAGCACGAACATGTTGAGCTTGGAGCGGCCGCCGTCGCGGGTCTGCCAGGTGGCTGTGCCGATCAGTACGCCGTCGTCCAGTCTGCGCAGCTCGTCGTAGAGCGTCATGCCCCTGTTCACCGCGCCGTAGTCGAGCACGTAGCAAGGCTTGGCGTCGATGATCGAGTCCTGCACCCGCGTCGCCATCCTGAGATTGCGCTCGACCCGTCCCCCGGGGAACCGCCAGCGGTTGTAGCCTTCGCCCTCGGTGGCGCTCAGCGGGCGGAACGCCTTGCCGAGCCAGTAGCCGCGCTCGGAGCGCTCGTTGAACATGTAGTTGGCGTAGCCCTTCTGGAAGGCGACGTCGCGGCCCTCCGGTCCCAGGCCCATGTAGTGCCCGTTCATCTCCTGCAGCGTCGGCGCCGGCAACTCACGCCAGAGCGCGATGCCCTCCTCCTGCGTCAGCGAGAGCAGCTGTTCCAGCGACCATTTGCCCGCGCCCACCGGCGTCTGCATCAAGATCGGTCGACCGCCCAGCGCGGCCGGATCGATGCCCGGCGGCGTCTCGGGCTCGGCGGCGGGCTGCGCCGCTGACGGTCTTTCTGCCAAGGTTGTCATCGTTGCTCCCTTTAGGCGCGCCACGTCTCGCGACCGGCATGCATTTGTCGACATTTGACATCTGAGCACATTGCGCGCCGTTGGCAACTGCGATTTGCCTCGGGTCGGTTTCGACGAGCTTGGGTGGAGCGGCGCGCTCGTTTCTGGCGCGCGGAGACCACGCACAGTTACCGGAAGCCACCTGAATGACTGGGCGAAGTCGGGGACTTCTCGGGCTGGGCGCGCGAGAGCCTGTTTTCACAGACTGAGTGGTTGTGCTGTCAGACTAAAGTCGACTTGTCTCTCAGGAAGGGGAGGCGCCCAACCCGACCTTCCCTGAGTCCATAACCGCCTCCACTCCGAGAGCGCCGAGGAGCGCCTTTCCTTGTAACTCTAGCGGCTGGTCGGATCGCCCGGATGGTCAAACGCTGGCCATCGGGGCATGAAGCACGTCCTTTGTTCGACTGATGGAGCCGACCATGACTGTCGACGCGCGCGCCTTTCCCACTGGCTTTGTCTGGGGCGCGGCGACCGCGGCCCACCAGGTGGAGGGCGGCAATGTGGGTTCCGACAGCTGGGCGCTGGAGCACGCGCGGCCCTCGCTGTTCCGTGAGCCCTCGGGGGACGGCGTCGACCAGTACCACCGCTTCGCCGACGACATGGCGATCGTCTCCGGCCTCGGCCTCGGCGCCTATCGCTTCTCCATCGAATGGGCCCGGATCGAGCCGGAGGAAGGCCGCTTCTCGGCGGCGGCGCTCGCCCACTATCAGCGCTGCATCGACCACTGCCTGGAGCGGGGCGTGGCGCCGGTGCTGACCTTCCATCACTTCACCCTGCCGCTCTGGCAGACGCGGCGGGGCGGCTTCACCGATCCTGAGTTCGCGGACCGGTTCGCCCGCTACTGCGAGCATGCGGCGCGGGCGCTCAGGGGTTTTGCCACTGCCTGCACCATCAACGAGCTCAACCTGCCGCTCTTCGTCCGCGACGGCGCGCTGCAGCGGCTGCGCTCGCCGAGCGGCCGGCCGCGGCTGGAGGCGGCCGAAGCGGCGCTCGGGGGCGGGGTCGAGCGGTTCTTCCTGTTCACGCCGCCGGAGGCGATCCTGGGCCAGGGCCTGACTGCGCATGCCAAGGCGCGGGACGCGATCAAGTCGGCGCGCCCGGACTGCCAGGTTGGCGTCACGCTGGCGTTGCAGGACGAGCAGGCGGAGCCGGGCGCCGAGGCGCTGCGCGACCAGCGTCGCCATGACTACTACGGCGTCTGCCTCGACGCCGTGGCCGGCGACGACTTCATCGGGGTGCAGAACTACTCGCGGGTCGTGGCCAAGCGGGACGGCAGCGTCGGCCCCGAGGACGGCCACGCGCTGACCATGATGGGCTACGAGGACCGGCCGCAGGCGCTGGCCGCCACCTGCCGCTTCGCCTGGGAGCGCACCCGAACGCCGATCTTGGTCACCGAGAACGGTTGGGCCGGCGACGACGACCGCCGCCGCGCCGTCTTCGTGGTCGAGGCGCTGACCGCCCTGCGCGAGGCCATGGCGGACGGTGTCGATGTGCGCGGCTATTTCTACTGGTCGCTGCTAGACAACTACGAGTGGCTGCGGGGCTATGAGCCCAAGTTCGGCCTGATCGGCGTCGACCGCGCCACCATGCGCCGCCAGATCAAGCCTTCGGCGGCCTTGCTCGGCGAGATCGCCCGAGCCAACGCGCTGCCCGAGCCGAGAGGGGGCGCCGCCGCCGCCGACACGACCATCACGGCGCGTAGCTCCGGCGCGCCCGTCGGTTTGTGAGGTCGAACCAGACAAACAAACAGTCTTCCCTGCCTGTAAAACGCGCGTAAGGTCACCCGGTCAGCGACAAAGTTCCAGGACGATCAGCCAATGCCACCGCTCACCCCATCGGCGGCCTCGCCCGGCGGCCATCCGGCCGAGATCATCCCCCCGTCCGAGGCGGCGACCCCGGTGCGCGCGTACATCCCGACCACCATCTCGCCGGAAGCCCAGGCGGTTTTCGAGGCCTACCGGGCTTTGCTCACGGCCCCGCGGCCGGCCCCGCCAAAGACGCTCGCGGACTTCGACCTGATGTACGAGAGCGCCGAGGACCGCAGCCTCGCGGTGTCAGAAGCCAGGCTGGCGCAGCTGCAGCCGACGGTCGCCGAGCTGCGCCTGAACGGGACGTTAATCTACGAGGTGAAACCCCGGAACTATGAGGACGACGGCAGCGCCATCGTCTTCGTGCACGGCGGCGGCTTCGTGCTGGGCAGCGCCAGGTCCAGCCTCGGCGAGGCGGCGGGCATTGCGGCGCTGACCGGGCGGCGCGTCTACGACGTCGACTATACGGTGGCGCCACGCGGCAACTGGAAGCTCGCCACCGACCAGGTGATGAACGCCTACAAGGGCGTGCTGGAGCTGGGCCGTGACGCGGCGCGCGTCGGCCTGACCGGTGGCTCGGCCGGCGCCGCCATCGCGGCGTCCGCGACGCTGAAGATCCGCGACAACGGCCTCCCGATGCCCGCCGCGCTGGTGCTGCTCTGCCCGATGAGCGATTTCACCGAGGGCGGCGACACCCGCTACACCCTGATGGAAGCCGACCCGGCGCTGTGGCTGCCGCAAGTGCGCCCGGGACTGGACGCCTACGCCGCGCCGGAGGATCAGAGGAACCCCTACGTGTCCCCGGTCTACGGCGACTTCAGCCTGGGCTATCCGCCGACGCTGATCCAGGGCGGCACCAAGGAGTTCCTGGTCAGCGACATGGTGCGCCTGCACCGCGCGATCAAACGCGGCGGCGGCGTCTCCAACCTCGAACTCTACGAGGGCATGCCGCATGGCTTCATGGGGCTGATGGCCGACGCTCCGGAGGGCCGCGAGGCCCGCGCCGAGGAACTGGCGTTCTGGAACCGCTACCTCCCGCGGGCCGGATGAGCGACGCGTCGCCGAAACAAGACCTCGCGGCGTCCGAGCTGTCGCGCGCCTGGTTCGCCGACCCGCCGCGGCGCTACCGGCCGGCGGCGACCGTGAAGGTGGGGCTCTCGCCCGTCGAGGAGATCCCCGGGCAGCTGCAGGAAGTGGTCGATCGCGGCTTCGGCGCCTTGATGATCGCCCCCGGCGCGGAGATGGCCACGGCCCCGCCGACCCCCACCCGCGACACGACGATCCAGCGAGTGATCCGCGCGGCCAGGGCGCTCAGGCCAGCGGGCCGCGAGCCCGACCCGCTGCCCGACATCGGCGAGCAAGGCAGCGGCCCCGCGCCCACCTACCTCGGCGAGGAGTACTTCCGCCGCTACGAGGCGGCGCTGGCCTTCGCCAAGGCCTGGGGCATGACCGCCATCCTCTACGACGAGTTGGGCTATCCCACCGGCGGGGCCGGCGGCGGCAGGATCGACCCCGCGAACTATCGCAAGCTCCTGGTCCGCACCCGGCTTGAGGCCGCGCCCGGCCCCGGCGTGTTCCCGCTTCCCGGCGGCAAGCTGCTGGCCGCGGTGGCGATGCACGGGACGTCCAAGGCGCGGATCGATCTGACCGCCGAGGTCGCCGATGGCGCGCTGAGCTGGGATGCGCCCGGACCCGGCTGGACCCTCCAGTTCTTCACCCTGCAAACCGCCGAGCCGCAGGGCGGGTCGCAGGATTACTACGCCGTCGCCGATTACTTCGACCCGGAGGCGGTGAACCAGTTCATCGACGTCACCTATGAGGCTTACGCCCGCCACGTCGGCGGCTATTTCGGCAATACCATCGAGCTCAGCTTTTTCGACGACGTCGGCATCTACTCCACCGACCGTACCTGGGCGGCCGGCCTCAGCGAGCGCTTCGAGGCGCGCACCGGCCGCAACGCCGGGGCCTACTTTCCGGCGCTCTGGGAGGATATCGGGCCGGAGACGGCGGCCGCGCGGGTGGCGTTCTTCGCCGCGCGGGCCGAGGCGCTGGGCGAGGGCTTTCCGGAGCTGGTGACCCAGTGGGCCGAGCGGCATGGGCTGCAAGCGAGCGGCCACTGCCCCGGCCAGTACGACCTCCAGCCCACCGACATGAACGGCGACCCTTTCAAGTTCTACCGGGCCCAGCCGGTGCCGATGATCGACGTCATCTTCCTCTACGGCTTCGGGCGCGAAGGCTTCAGGCTGACCACCTCGGCGGCGGACGCCATGGACAAGCCCGTCATCATCGCGGAGCAGTTCACCACCTGCGGCACGCCGACCGGCTACCGGCGGGCAATGGACTCGCTGGTGCGGGGCGTGAACGCCCTGATCACCGCGACGACAAGCACGGTCGGCGGGCCGGCCGACTTCGCGGAATACGTCGGGCGCGCGTCCATGCTGCTGCGCGGCGGGCGGCGCGTGGCCGACATCGGCATCGTCTATCCGATCGCGTCGCTGCAAGCCTTCTATCGCTTCGACGCGCCGGAAAACCAGGACGGGCCGCTGGGCCGCTATGCGCCGGCGAGCGCCGATTACCTGGAGGTCGGCGACCGGCTGACCGGCGACCTGCACCGCGACTTCACCTTCATCCATCCGGACGATCTGGCGAGCGACCACCTGAAGCTCGGCCGCGGACAGCTGAAGCTCGCCAATGCGGTCAACCGGCAGCTCTATCGCACCATGATCCTGCCCGGCGGCGCGGTGATCGCTCTGGCCGCGCTGCAGAAGCTGAAGGCATTCTGGGACGCGGGCGGCGTGGTCATCGCCACCACCGAGCTGCCCTCGAAGTCGGCCGAGTTCGGCAAGGACGCAGAGGTCTGTCAGCTGGTCGGGGCCATGTTCGGTCCGCCGGGTGAGGTGCGGCGCAGCCGGCCGGGCGGTGCGGCTCTCTTCATCGCGGACCCGAACGATGTCGCCCTGAAGGATGCGTTGGGCCGCCTCGCGCCACCGGCCGATGTCAGTTTCAGCGGCGATCCGCATCCGCGCAGCGGAGATGGCCAGTTGGCCTACATCCACAAGGTCAAGGGCGGGCGCGATATCGTGTTCGTGGCCAATTCCTCGGCGAGCGCGGTAAAGACGACGCTCTCGCTGCGCGGCGCCTTCACGCTGGAGCTCCGGGATCCGCACACGGGCGCGGCCCGCCCGGCGCCAGGCGCGCGGATCGTCGGGACCGGGCGTGAGGCGCGCACCGAGGCGCTCGTGGAGCTGGAACCCGGCCGCAGCCTGTTCCTGATCGGCCGGCCTTACCGAGGACGACGCGCGCCTAGGCCGTGAGGGATTAGCGTCACCGTCATCGGCCCGGCGGCGCCCGCGTGGACGCGCACGACGCCGTCCGCCACATCGACGCGGCAATGCGCAGGCGCTTCGACCCCGGGGCCGTCCGGATAGGCGGCGGCCGGTGCAACAATCTCGGTCGCGGCAGTCACCCGCAGGTCGGCGTCGACCACCGACTCGAAGCGCCCACTCTCCGCATCGAAGCGCATGCGGACCAGGCTGCCCTGCGCGGCGCGAACGTAGGGCCGGGCGAAGCCGCGGGTCCCGCGCCCGCCGTCGTTGGTCGCGTCCTGCTGGTCGCGCGAGAACAGCGACATGTCCTCGCGGTTCCAGCCATCGCCGATCAGCGGATCGTTGCGGTTGTTCGCGGTATAGTTCCACCAGGTCGCCGACAGGTTCAGCGCATCCAGCGCGTCGGACATCAGGGTCAGCATCTGCGTCTGCTTGGCGAAGACCTGGGGTCCGCGCTTGCCCGCCGCCCAGGCGCGATAGGCGCCGCCGTCGTCGATGCCGAACTGGACCCCGATTTCGCCGATCAGGGTCGGACCACCGAAGCTGCGGGCGAGGCCAGTGCAGGCTTGCAGGCCGGCCAGGTAGCTCGCGCGCACCGCGTCAGCCCCGTGGAGCCGCCGCCCCGTGAGCGCATCGATGTGGTCATCCACATCGAACCGCCGGGTGGTGAGGTTGGCGAGATCATACCAGTGCGCGGCGTTGACCGACCCCGCCGGCATTGCGCTCGGGTAGCCGCCGCCGGCGAAGGGGGCCGCGACCTCGACCTCGGCGAACAGGATCCAGTCCGGCCGATGCGCGTGGATCGTCTCGGCAACGGACTTGAACAACGGGGCGAAGACGTCGTCCGCCGGCTCGAACGCGCCATGCGGCCCCCGGAGGAAGGCCGCCTCGTCGAGCGCGACCGGGCGCCCATCGCTCAGCGTATAGATGCCGGCGGCCTCGAACGGGCAGGTCACGCCCTCGCGCCAGATCGGAACCCCACTTAGGTTGAGGATTCGTTCGCCCACGACGTGCGGGCGGCCGGTCTCGCGCCCGCCGATCACTGGCGCGGTCACGGGCGCGCCGCGGGCCAGGGCCAGGCCATCGAGCGGGCTCAGCGCCGGGCCGACCGCGACCGGGGAGGGGGTGTCGACGCCGCGGTCGCTGAGCGACTGGCCGAGCCAGCCGAGCGACGGCTCGTTCAGGCTGTCGAAGCCGATCACCTGCGGCAGCGGCGCCAGCCACCGCGCCAGCTGGTCCACGCAGGTGAGATAGCGGCCTTGCAGATAGTCCTGGACGTTGAGGCCCGCGATGCGGAAGTCCGGCGTGAGCCAGCGGCCGCCGAAGAACAGGCTCCACATGATCCGGTTCGCGGAAAGCCGATAGTTGGAGGGCCAGTGCGGCAGGTCATGGTCGGGGCCGCGCTGCATGTGCGCGGCGTCCGCGGCATGGAAACGCTCGCAGTCGAGCCCGACCGCCTCGAAGGTCCAGCCTGGCGCGCCGGAGCCGCCGCTCATCCGGCTCCAGGCGTCCTGGTGCATATCGACGAAGACGTAGAAGCCGTGCTCACCGGCCCGGCGCGCAATCTCGGTGAAATAGTCGAGGTAGGCAGTGTCGTAGCGCCCGGGGCCGGCATGCTCGACCGCCTCCCAGGTCGTCAGCAGGCGCAAGCAGTTGAATCCCCACGCCCTCAGCCGCGCCAAGTGCTCGTCGGCCTCTTGCAGAGGGAACGGCCGGCCGATGAAGCTGACCTCGCGGTGGCGCGAGACGTCTCCCGGCTCGTGGGCGCCGTCCGTCGGCCACGGGAGCTTGGAATCCCCGCCAAGGTTCACGCCGCGCAGCAACACCTGCCGCCCGTCGGCATCGATCAGCCGGTCGCCGACGACGCGGAGCGGAGAAGGCGGCATTCGGGCTCCCTGGCCACGGGCGCTTCCCGCAACCTACAAACAGGTCGGACCGTTTCTATGTTGGCGTCGCGGCTCTGTCCAGGGCGAGCGGCCGCGCCGGCCGCCGCTCTCGGACCGGGTTCAACGGCTGTCGCTGGTTTCCTCCGCCGGCGGGACGAGCCCCTCCGACAACGCCCGCAGCAGGCGCTTCAAGAGCTGGATGGCGTCGTCGAGCTCGGCCCGGTCCTTGAGCAGCATCAGGTCGATGGAGAGCCCCCTGACGGCGGCCACGAAGAGGCGGCGCATGGCGTTGGCCTCGGGGAGATCGGGGAAGCCGCCCTCCTTGAGGAGCCGCTCCACTGTCGCGCGCGACGCCGCCTCGATCCGCCGCTGCAGCGGGGCGAGGCGCTTGGCGAGTTCGGGATCGGAGCGTGAGCCCATCATGATCTCGAGCACCGCCATCGCCGACGGCCGGGTCAGCAGGTCCCACATCAGATCGGGGAACCGGTAGAGTCGCTCGCGCGTGGAACCGGTCTCGGCGCCGCGGCGCCGATATTCGGCGGTCTCGCGCTCATAGACCTCGGCGACCACGGCCAGCATCAGATCGACCTTGGTGGGGTACTGGTGCAGCATCGCGCCGCGGCTGACGCCCGCCTCGTCGGCGATCAGCCCGGTGGTGGTGGCGCCGTAGCCCACCCGGTGCAGCACCGTGATGGCCGCCTCAATAAGCTTGCGCTGGGTCTCGGCGCTGCGCTCGGCCTGGGTGCGCCGCTCGGCGATGGTGCGACGAGGACGCCGCACACGGGGTCGACTCATGCCCGGGAAGACGGCTTCGTCGGTCACTGCGCTCGGCCCTTTCCAGATGCGCCACTGCGGCAAAGGTTAGCCGCCACTACGGAGAAAGTCAGTCGCCTTCGGCGACCGTGTCCGCGCGGCCACGGGTTCAATCGTTGCCGGCGCAGCCACTCTACATACAGGATAGCCGGCTTGTAAATGCGCTCGGTCGCGGCTATGAATGCAGGCAGGGCGGCGTCCTTGCAGACCGCCTGCAAAGGGGAGGGTTTGCGAGCATGACCGACCGCCAGTCGAGACGGTGGAGGATGGCCGGAGCGCTGTTTGGCAGCACGGCGGCAGGGGCGGTCGCCCTGTTGCTGGCCGCGCCGGCGTCGGCGCAGACCGCGCCGCCAGCCACGCCAGCGCAGGGCGCCGCGCCGGCGAGCAACATGGTGCAGGAGCTGGTGGTCACCGCCGAGCGTCGCGCCACCAATCTGCAACGCACCGCGATCGCGGCGACGGTCTTCACCGGCGAGGACCTGAAGCAGCGTGGCATCGACAATGTCGACATGCTCGCGTTCACCACGCCGGCGCTCAGCATCGTGGACACCGGTGTCGGCGCGCTGATCAACATTCGCGGCATCGGCAAAAGCGACCAGGGCCAGGAGGTGCCGCCAGGCACTCTGGTCTACCGCGACGGAGTCTCTACGACGCCGGGCGGGATTCTCAGCGACGAACCCTACTACGACATCGCCGACGTCGAAGTGCTGCGCGGGCCGCAAGGCACGTTCGCGGGCGAGAACGCCACCGGGGGCGCGATCTTCATCACCGAGACCGACCCGCAACTGGGTCACTTCGGCGGCTGGGCCGAGGGGCAGTACGGCAACTACAACGATGCGCGGCTGCAGGGCGCGGTCAACATCCCGATCGGCGACACCTTCGCCTTGCGCATCGCCACCGACGACGAGCGGCGCGACAGCTTCTTCCACGTGACCGGACCTTACACAGGCAGCAACGGCCGGCTGTTGCTCGGCGCGGGGCGCGTCAGCGCCCTCTGGCAGCCGAACCAGGCGTTCAAGGCGCTGCTGAAGGTCGACTACATGGACGAGGACATGAGCCACCCGTCCGGCGTCTTCAACGGCAACACCGCGACGCTGTTCAACGTGACTCAGGCCGGCCACCTGCTCGGCATCGAGCGGCAGGTGCGCGCGGTGCTGCAGCTGAGCTACGAGTTCTCCAACGGGATCACCATCAAGTCGATCTCGGGCTATCAGCTCGGCAAGGTCGCCGCGACCATCGACGCTAACGGCGCGGCGTCGACGGCATCCGAGATCACCTACCACGCCAACTCGGCCGACCAGACAGAGTCGCAGGAGCTCGACGTCATTTCGCCCTCGACCGGCCGGTTCCAGTGGGTGGTCGGCGGCGTCTACCAGAGCGACATCGTCAGCCAGCCGAGCGGCACCAACTGGCTGTCGCTGACGCCGGGTTCGACCCCGGCTTCGGTCCCGACTCCGGCCTCGTGCCCAATATTCTTCCTCACGGGGGGGGACGGTCCCGTGCGAGACGGTGCTGCTCGACCAGTACACCGCCACCAAGGACAGCTCGGGCGTCTTCGGACAGGCGAGTTTCGCCATCACGCCGTCCCTGAAGCTCGAGGTCGGGGCGCGCTACTCCCAGCTGAGCTTTTCGCTGAACAGCCTTGATGAACTGCTGCTCTTCAACACCCCCGCCGAAGGCCAGCGGATCGTCGGCGACACCGAGCGGGACAGCAAGGTCACCGGCAAGGTCGACCTCGAGTGGAACGTCGATCAGAACAACATGCTCTACGGCTTCGTCGCCACCGGCCACAAGGGCGGCGGCGACAACGGCCTGGGCACGCTGCTGCCGATCATTCCGGGCATGCCGCTGCCGCCGGCGACGCCGGCGCAACTGCCCGCGCAGTTCGGCCCGGAAAACGTCACCGACTACGAGCTAGGCTGGAAGGCGAACGCCTTCGACGGCCACCTGCACACTCAGCTGGGCGCCTTCTACAACGACTATACCGGCTTCCAGGTGGCGTTCTTCGTGCCGACCCTGGCGGCGGGTATCGACGTCAACGCGCCGGGCCACACCATCATCGACGGCGTCGAAGCCCAGGCCCAGGCCCAGTTCGGGGGCTTGTCCTTCGACCTGGGCGGGTCCTACCTGCACTCGTCGCTGGGCGGCATCACGGCGATAGATTCGCGCAATCCCGCGGCCGGGCCGGTGAATCTGGCTGGCCGGCAGCAGACCTACGCGCCGCCCTGGACCGTCCAGGTCGGCGTCCAGTACGCGTTCGACGTTCCAGGAGGGGCCACTGTCACGCCGAGGCTCGACTATGGATACGTGGCGGCGCAGTGGGCGACATTGTTCGAGGTGGCGCCGGAGGACTACCTGGCGCCGCGCAACCTCTTCAATGCGCAGATCGTTTACCAGCGGCCGGACAACTGGCGGGTCACGCTCTACGCGACCAACCTGTTCGACGAGCGCTACGTGGCCGCCCAGGTGCTGGACAATCTCGGAGAGCCGGGACCGCCCCGACAGTTCGGCGTGCGCGTCTACAAGTCGTTCTAGCGGAGCGGGCGCCTGGCCGGCCGACGCCCGAACGGCAGCCTCGAGGTGAGTGCGCCGTCGCCCGCAGCCGCGGGATCCCGGGCTGCGCCGATCGCGAGCGTCGCCGCCGGCGCCTTGGCGGGCGCGATCGAGGAGGGCGTCGCCGTGTTCCGCGGCATCCCCTTCGCTGCGCCGCCGGTCGGGCCGCTGCGCTGGCGTCCGCCTCAGCCGCCGCCCGCATGGCCGGGGGTGAGGGACGCGACACATTTCGGCGCCGCCTGCCTGCAAGGCCATCCTGCCGGCCGCGCCGATGTCACGCCCTACGGCGGCGCGCCGGAGCCGACCAGCGAGGACGGCCTGACGTTGAATGTCTGGGCGCCCATCGCCGCAGCCGCGCGGGCGCCGGTGATGGTGTTCTTCCACGGCGGCTCCGGCATCTTCGGTTCCGGCGCCTTGCCCTACTACAGCGGCGCGGCCTTCGCCCGCGACGGCGTCGTGCTGGTGACCGTCAACTACCGCCTGGGAGGCCTTGGCGGATTCGCCCATCCGGCGTTGACGCGTGAGGCCAGGGCCAACGGCGACCTCATCGGCGCCTACGCGACCATGGACCATCTGGCGGCGCTGCGCTGGGTGAAGCGCAACATCGCGGCCTTCGGCGGCGATCCCGGCAACGTCACCATCTTCGGCGAGTCGGCGGGCGCCATCAGCGTGCTCAACCTCGTCATCATGCCGCTCGCCCGCGGCCTCTTCGACAAGGCCATCGTCGAGTCCGGCGGCGGGTGGTTTCCGCCCGGCCAGAGCCGGCGGCGCGCCGAAGCCGCCGGGGTCGAGATCGGCAAGGCCTTCGGCGTTCCCCCCGATGGTACCGTCGAAGCGCTGCGCGCCATCCCCGGCCAGGCGCTCATGGATGTCGGTCTGCCAGGCGCCGGCTTCACCGACCCGCGTCTTGCGCCCGAGGGCCTGACCTCGGCGATCGCCGCCGGCCGCCACGCCCGCGTGCCGCTGATGATCGGGGTCAACAGCGGCGAGGACTCACTGCTCGATTACGGCGGCGGCGTCGCGAAGCTCGCAGCGGACATCAAGCCGCGCGACATGGCCCGGCTGCGGGGGCTCTATCCCGGCGAGAGCGCAGAGACGCTGGTGCGCAACTACTTCCGCGATGGCCTGGCCACCGCCGCGGCCCGCTGGGTGGCGCGCCAATGGTCGGCCAAGGCGCCCGCTTACCTCTACTGGTTCGAGCACGTCGACGAGGCCGCGCGCGGCCAGCGCGACCGCGCCCCTCACGGCAGCGAGCTCTTCTACGTGTTCGAGACGCTGGGCCAGCAGCCGGCCAGCATCGGCGCCTTCACGCCCACCGCGGCCGACCGGAGCATGGCCGCCGACGTGCACGCCCGCTGGGTCGCCTTCGCCAGAAGCGGTGAGCCGAACGGGGAGGGCCTCGCGCCCTGGCCGGCCTATTCCCCGAAGCGTGACCCATGGATGGTGTTCGGCCGGGATGGGTCCGGCGCCCGCGACCGGCTGATGCCCGGGCAACTCGACTGGTACGAGCGGCGCATCGCCCCCCTCATCCTGCTGCTGCGCGCCCAAGCGACCTGGCGCCGCCTGCGTCAGGCGCTGGCGCAGGCGGTCGCGCGCCGTGACGACGCAGGCGGCGACACAGCGTGAGCGAAACCGGACGTGTGCGGCTGGGTCTCGGGACCAAGGTCTCCTATGGCCTGGGCGCGGTGGCGCAGGGCGTCGGCACGGTGGTGTTGTCGGCCGGGCTGATCAACTTCTACCTGGTGTCGGTCGTGGGCCTGCGTCCCGTGCTCGTCGGGGTGGTGGTGCTGGTCTCGCTGGTCATCGACGCGGTGGTCGATCCGGCGATCGGCTACTGCTCGGACCGGCTGCGCTCGCCCTGGGGGCGCCGCCACCCCTTCATGTACGCGTCGGCCCTGCCGATCGCGCTCGGCGTCGTGCTGCTCTGGCGCCGTCCGCCGGGCTTCTCCAACGACGCCATGGCCATCTACGCCCTGGCGATGCTGGTGCTGGTGCGGCCGGCTGGCGGGCTCTACCAGATCCCCAGCGACGCGCTCGCGCCGGAGCTTGCGCCCGACTACCACGAGCGCACCGGCCTCATCAGCTGGCGCTGGTTCTTCGGCCTTCTCGCCGGTGTCGGGCTCGGGGTTGTCGCGTACGCGGTCTACCTGCGCAAGGACGCCTCACACCCGCTCGGCCAGTACGACCCGGCCGCTTACGCCAACTTCGGGGTGCTGGCCGCCATCGTGGCCTTCGTCGCCATCCTGGTCTCGGCCGCGGCCACCCATCGCTTCATCCCACGCCTGGCCAGGCCAACGGCGCGCAGCCAGACCCTGGCGCAGGCGCTGCGCGAGATCGTGACCGTGCTCGCCAACCCGTCGCTGATCGCGATCATGGTCTCGGGCGTGGTCTCCGGCGTGGCGAGCGGCATCAGCGACTCCATTGGCCCGTTCATGAACTACTACTTCTGGGGCCTGACGCCGCAGGTCGCCGGTGTGCTGGTCGCGTTCGCCGCGCCGGCGGCGATGCTCGGCCTGGTGCTGGCGCCGGTGCTGTCGCGCGCCCTCGACAAGAAGCGGACCATGATCAGCGTCTTCGCGCTCTCGATGTTCGCCGGCGTGATTCCGGTCTCGCTGCGGCTGCTGGGCCTGCTGCCGCCCAACGGCACGCCCTGGATCCCGGTGCTGCTGGTCGGCGACCTGATCATCGCCGGCTCGCTTGCCCTCACCGGCGCCGTGCTCATGGGCTCGATGGTCGCCGACGTGGTGGAGGATAGCGCCGCCCGAACCGGCGTCCGCTCCGAGGGGCTGCTGTTCGCCGCCAGGGGGCTGTTGCCGAAGATCACCGTGGGCGTTGGCGGGCTGATCGGCAACCTGATGCTCGAGTTCGTGCGCTTTCCCGCCGCCGCCGAGACCGGCAAGGCCGTGACCGTCGCGCCGGCGATCATGCGCAACCTGGCGCTGGTATCGCTACCGGCGGGGGTCGTTCTCAACCTGATCGCGATCAGCGTGCTGGCCCTCTATCGGATCGACCGCGGCACGCATGAGGCCAATCTTGAAGCGCTGCGCCTGGCGGCGGCCCTCGCGGGCGAGCCCGATCCCGACTCGCGCCCGGCGTGAAGGCCGCGTCCAGCGGCGCCTGCAAACTTCCGCAGCGTCTTCATCCGTCGGAACCGAATCATCGCCCGTCGCGTCGCCGGAAGGGTAGGTGGCTGTTCTCAGCGCGATTGTTCTTCCAGCGCCTCACGGTCGCCTGCCGGCTCGGGGGGCCTTTCTGCGCGCGGCCTCCGCAAGCGCTGTCGAAGCTCCTGAAGCATGGTGTATTTCGGCCAAGCTTCGGAGCCGCGCCAGGTTGATGCGCGTTGTCTGGCGGTCGCCCGTGGAACAGCGAAGCGCGGGGGCATGAAAGGCCATGCTCGTTGGCGGTCCAGACAGCGATCAAAAAGCCCGCCTCGCAAAGGCGCCCGCGCGGGAAGACTCAACACCCCGACGGCGCCAAGACCAAGAGCGCAACTGGCTTCAGCCACGACGAGAGCCGGGACATCCAAGAGCAGGCGCGGCTCCGCGCGCCCATGATCTACGAGATCGTCCGCCGCGAGGGTGAGGAGGAAATGAACCGTCCGGCCGCCTCGCTATGGTGGTCGGGACTGGCGGCCGGCCTCTCGATCAGTTTCTCGTTGCTGGCCCAGGCGATCCTGCAAGTCCACCTTCCCGACGCTCCGTGGCGGCCGCTCGTGACCGGCCTTGGCTACTCGGTCGGATTCCTGCTTGTCGTGCTGGGTCGCCAGCAGCTGTTCACCGAGAACACCATCACTGTCGTCCTGCCGGTGGCTGCCGCGCCCAGCCTCGCGGCGCTCCGGGCGTTGGGCCGCATGTGGGGGATCGTCTTGGCGGCCAACCTCGTCGGAACCTTGCTTGCGGCCGTATTCTGCAGCTTCGCGCCAGTGGTGACGCCCGAACTGCGCGCCGCCATGCTGTCGATCTCCGCGCGAGCGCTGGCGCCCGGCCCGGTTGAGCTGTTCTTCAGGGCGATCACGGCCGGGTTCCTGATCGCCGCGATGGTGTGGCTGCTGCCCAGCGCCGAAGGGGCGAAGTTCTGGGTCATTACCCTTATGACCTATCTGATCGCGATCGGCGGTTTCGCCCACCTGATCGCGGGCAGCTTCGAGGCTTTCATGCTCGCTGTGGGCGGCGAGATCGACCCGATGCGGATGCTCATCGATTTCGCGATACCGGTCCTTCTCGGCAATGTCGTCGGCGGAGCGGCGCTTTTTGCCCTGATTTCCTACGCTCAGGTAGCAAAAGAGACCTGAGCCGCGCGGGGCGACGTGGGGTCCGGAACTTTCGGCCGAACCGTTGGTTGCTCGGGTGTGCGAATTGAGGCGGCCGGTGATCGACTGCCTTCAGGCAGACGCCCTTGGCGCCCAGCGGAGATGGCTAGATGGCGGAAGATGGTGGCGCCGTTCCCTATGGACGGACGCAGACCGAGCGAGCCCCCAAGCTAGCCGAAGTCCATATCCTCTGGATCACCGCTGGACTCGGCTGCGATGGCGACTCTGTCTCGATCACCGGTGCGAGCAACCCCAGCATCGAGGACGTGATTCTGGGCGCCGTGCCCGGGCTCCCCAAAGTCCACCTGCATAACCCGGTTCTCGCGTATGAGGTGGGCGATGACTTCATGGCGCCGTTCCACAAGGCGCTGAACGACGAGCTTGGTCCCTTCGTCGTCGTTGTTGAGGGATCGATCCCTAACGAAGCTCTGAGTGGCGACGGATACTGGGCCGCAATGGGTAATGACCCCAAGACGGGCCAGCCCTTCAAGACGACCGACTGGATCAGGCAGCTGTCGAAGAACGCCCTGGCCATGATCGGCGCGGGCACCTGCGCCACCTACGGCGGCATCCACGCCATGGCCGGTAACCCTACTGGCTGCATGGGCCTGCAAGACTTCCTCGGCCACGGCTGGAAGTCGAAGGCTGGCCTGCCGATCGTCAACGTGCCCGGCTGTCCGGTGCAGCCCGACAACTTCATGGAGACGCTGCTTTACTTGCTGCGCCAGCTCGCGGGCTTGGCCCCGGTGATCCCGCTGGACGCGGAGGGACGGCCGCAGTGGCTGTTTGGCTACACGGTGCACGAGGGCTGTGACCGCGCCGCCTACTACGAGACCAGCGACTTCGCGAAGGAATACGGCTCGAGGAAATGCCTGGTGAAGCTGGGCTGCTGGGGACCGGTGGTGCAGTGCAACGTGCCCAAGCGCGGCTGGATCGGCGGAATCGGCGGTTGCCCGAACGTGGGCGGCATCTGCATCGGCTGCACTATGCCAGGTTTCCCCGACAAGTTCATGCCGTTCATGGACGAGCCGCCCGGCGCGCGCCTCTCGTCGCAGCTGATCACCCCCTACGGCATGCTGATCCGTAACCTGCGCAAGATCACCCAGCATACGCTGAACGAAGAGCCCAAGTGGCGTCACACCGGGTCGGATCTGACGACGGGCTACCAACCACAATAGGCGGGCTTGAGAGTCCGCAGGGAGACCAGGAATGTCGGATGCACCGGTTCAGAGTGTAAAGCCACTCAACGATCCAAGGTCGACCAAACAGAACCTGGTCGAGATGAACTGGGATCCGATCACCCGAATCGTCGGCAGCCTGGGCATCTACACGAAGATCGATTTCGCCAACAAGGTGGTCGCCGAGTGCCATAGCACCTCGGCGATCTTCCGCGGCTACAGCATCTTCATGAAGGGCAAGGACCCGCGCGACAGTCACTTCATCACCAGCCGCATCTGCGGCATCTGCGGCGACAACCATGCGACTTGCTCGGTTTACGCCCAGAACATGGCTTACGGTATTCGCCCTCCGGCGCTGGCGGAGTGGATCGTCAACCTCGGTGAAGCGGCCGAATACATGTTCGACCACAACATCTTCCAGGACAATCTGGTCGGCGTCGATTTCTGCGAGCAGATGGTCAAGGAGACCAACCCGAGCGTCTGGGCCAAGGCGCAGTCGACGCCAGCGCCGCACGCGGAAGACCACGGCTTCCGCACCATCGCGGACATCATGACCGCGCTCAATCCGTTCACGGGCGAATTCTACCGCGAGACCCTGATGGTCAGCCGCTACACGCGGGAGATGTTCAGCCTGATGGAGGGGCGCCACGTCCACCCGTCTACGCTTTATCCCGGCGGCGTCGGCACAGTGCCGTCGGTTCAGCTGTTCACGGACTATCTCGTGCGGCTGACGCGCTATGCCGAGTTCATGAAGAAGTGCGTGCCGTTGCACGACGACCTCTTCGACTTCTTCCTGGAAGCGCTGCCCGGCTACGAGAACGTCGGCAAGCGACGTATCCTGCTGGGCTGCTGGGGCTCGTTCCAGGACCCGGACAAGTGTGACTACAAGTACCGCAACATGTCGGACTGGGGCCGCGCGATGTTCGTGACGCCCGGCGTGGTCGTGGATGGCGAACTCGTCACCACCGACCTCGTCGAGATCAATGTGCAGATGCGGATTCTGCTGGGCAGCTCCTACTACGACGGCTGGGAAAACCAGGAGATCTTCGTCAAGCAGGACCCGCTCGGCAATCCGATCGACCGCAATCATCCCTGGAACCAGACCACCATCCCGCGTCCGCAGAAGCGCAACTTCGACGGCAACTATTCGTGGGTGATGAGCCCGCGCTGGCTGGACAAGCGGACCGGCGACCACCTGGCGCTGGACACCGGCGGCGGAGCCATCGCCCGACTCTGGTCGACCGCGCTCGCGGGCTTGGTGGACATCGGCTACGTCAAGGCCACCGGCCACAGCGTCAAAATCTATCTGCCGAAGACGGCGCTGAAGGGCGACAAGGAGTTCGAGTGGAAGGTCCCCCAATATAGCAACACCATCGAGCGCGATCGGGCTCGCACCTACTTCCAGGCCTATTGCGCGGCGGCCGCCTATCACTTCGTCGAGAAGGCTTTGGCTGAGATCCAGGCCGGACGCACCTCGACCTGGACCGACTTCAAGGTGCCTGAAGAGGCTATCGGCTGCGGCTTCCACGAGGCGGTGCGGGGCGTGCTTTCGCACCACCTGGTGATCCGCGGCGGCAAGATCGCTAACTACCACCCCTATCCGCCCACCCCCTGGAACGCCAATCCACGCGATATCTACGGCACCCCCGGACCCTACGAGGATGCGGTGCAGGGTTGTCCGATTTTCGAGGAGAACGGGCCGGAGAACTTCAAGGGCATCGATATCATGCGCACCGTGCGCAGCTTCGACCCCTGCCTGCCCTGCGGCGTCCACATGTATGTGGGGAACGGCAAGACGGTGTCGACTACCCACTCGCCAATGTTCGGCGCCGCCGGGCACGGGCGCTCGTGAGCGGCGGTCGCGCCAGCGCGGAGGCGGCGCTGCGACGGGTTGAGGAACTGGTCGTCACCCTGGACGGCCTGCCACAGAGCCACGCCCGCGAGGTCGCCCGCCAGCTGATGGAGGCCGTGCTCGACCTGCACGGCCTGGCGCTGGCGCGGATGGTCACCATCGCGGCGATGAGCGGCCACGGTGAGACGCTCTCCGAGGCCTTCGCGGCCGACGAGCGGGTCGCCGCCGTGCTCTTGCTGCATGGCCTGCATCCGGAAATGCCGCAGACGCGGGTGCGCCGGGCGCTCGACGCTCTGCGCCCGCAGTTGCGCGCTCAGGGCGCCGACGTAGCGGTGGTCGAGGTGAAGGACGGGGTCGCAAGGCTGCGGCTGCGCATCCCCGGCGCTTCGCGCGAAGAGGCGGCCATGTTGCGGCGCGAAGTGGAAGCCGCGGTGGTCGAGGCGGCGCCCGACCTCGACGAGGTCGCGATTCTTAACGAGGTGGCCAGTGTCCCGGTCGTCGCAGCCGCATCCTGAGCGCCGATACAGAGGCGATGCGGGGCCGCGATGAGCGGGTTCCGGGGCGTCACCAGGCTGAGAAAATTCATCGCCGGGCCGGTGGAGCGCTGTGACTTCTGCCGCGCCTGCATTCCGGACCAGCACTGCCATCTGGTGGAAGCCGACACACTGCGGCTCCTCTGCGCGTGCGAAGGCTGCGAGCAGGAGATGACCGCGGGCGACCTGGCCTATCGGCGCATCACGCCCCGGCAGGAAGCGCTGGTCGGCTTCCAGCTGGCAGACGCCGACTGGGCGCGGCTGCAGATCCCCATCGATGTCGCCTTCCTGTTCCGGCCGACGCCGGGCGAGGCCCCGGTGGCGCTGTTTCCGGGTCCCGCTGGGGCCACGCGCTCGCAGCTGAGCGCCGAGGCCTGGTCGATGCTCGCCGCCAAGCATCCGCTGCTGGATGAGCTGGAGCCCGCCGCCGAGGCCCTGTTGGTTAACCGCTCCGGCGGGCGGCGCGACCACTACCGGGTCTCAACCGACCACTGTTACGCCCTGGCCGGGCTGATGCGCAGCCACTGGCGGGGTCTGGCCGGCGGCGAGGAAGCCTGGGCCGCCATCGACCGATATTTCGCCGACCTGGACGCCAACGTGGCGCGGAGGGCGGGGCATGCCTGACCTCGATTTCAGCATTGAGGGCGTCGAGATCGAGCGCTTCGCCATGGCGCCGACGCTGCTCTTCGCGCTCCGCATCGCCAGTCGGGGCGAGCCCGTCCGCAACATCGCGCTGAGCTGCCAGGTGCGCATCGAACCGGCGCGGCGCGGCTACGAGGCCGGCGACCACGAGCGGCTCAGCGAACTCTTCGGCGAGAAGCAGCGGTGGGGTCAGACCTTGCGCGGCTTCCTCTGGGACCATGTCAACGTCCCGACGCCGGCCTTCGAGGGGTCCTGCGTGGTGAAGCTGCCCCTCGCGTGCAGTCATGACTTCAACATCGCCGCCACCAAGTACTTCCACGGACTGCGGAGCGGAGACGCGCCGCTCAGCTTCCTCTTCAGCGGCGCAGTCTTCTACGACGGCGCGGATGGCGCCCTGCAGATCGGTCAGATCCCGTGGAGCAAGGACGCCAGCTTCGCTTTGCCGGTCGCGACCTGGCGCGAGCTGATGGCGCGGCACTACCCCGACACCACCTGGCTACGCGTGCCCAACGATCTCTTCGAACGCCTCGGGCGCTACAAGCGCGAGCGCGGGTTTACCGATTGGGGGGCGGCGCTCGACAGCTTGATTCCGGCGAGCGGGGAGGCGCGGGCGCAATGACGCGAGATCCCGTCAAGGAGATCGCCAACGCGGTGCTCTATGAGGGTTACGTCCTCTATCCCTACCGGCCCACCGCACTGAAGAACCAGGAGCGCTGGACCTTCGGCGGCGTCTTCCCGCGCAGCTTCAGCAGCCAGTCGGGGAGCGATCCGTGGGCGATGCAGACCGAGTGTCTCGTCCAGGGCGACGGAGCGGCGCGGTTGAACGTGCAGATCCGCTTTTTGCACCTCGTCGAGCGGCGGGTGCTGCAGTTCGATCCCGCAGCCGTCGGCGAGGCGGCTGCCTGGCGCGCCGTCGGCTCCCTGGAGGTGGACGGCCAGCCCTTCGCCGCCTGGGAAGAAGCGATCGAGCGAGAGGTCGATGTGCCTGGCATCACGCTGGCTGCCCTTGGCGATGGGCCGGCACGTTTTGCGTTCGGTTTCGACGGCTCCGAGGCGCGGGAAGTCCTCAGCGACGCGAGCGGCGGGACGGCCGGCGCGCTGGTGCGGGTGCGCCGGCCGCTTGAGGGGGCTGTAGCGGTGTCGGCCAGCGGGGTCGCGCCCGGCCTCTATCGGCTGACGGTGCGCGTCGAGAACATAACGCCACTGGCGCAGGCGGACTGCGAGCGCCGCGCCCTGGCCCAGAGAAGCGCGTTTGCCTCGACGCACGCGATTCTGCGGCTTGCGGGCGCGCAGTTCATCTCGCTGATCGATCCGCCCGATGCCCTGGCCGCCGAGGCGCGGGCCTGCGTCAATGAGGGGTGCTGGCCGGTGTTAGCCGGTCCGGAGGGCGCGCAAGACACCGTGCTGGCCTCGCCGATCATCCTCTACGACTACCCGCAGGTTGCGCCAGAGAGTCCCGGCGATCTCTTCGACGGCGCCGAGATCGACGAGATTCTCACCTTGCGCATCTTGACGCTGACCGACGCGGAGAAGCGCGAGGCCGCGGCGGCCGAGCCGAAGGTGCGGGCGCTGCTGGAACGCACCGAGGCGCTGACGGCCAACGATCTGGCGCGGCTGCATGGTGCGCTGCGCTCGCCGCGCCAGTTCCCGAAGCCTGCATTGGCCTGCGACCTCGGCGGCGATCTTCGAGTCGGCGCACGGGTGTTGTTGAAGCCCAAGCCGGGCGGCGACATCATGGACATTGCGCTGGCCGGCAAGGTCGCCATCGTCGAGGCGATCGAGCGCGACTTCGAGGACCGGGTCCACGTGGCGGTGACCATCGAGGACGACCCGGGCCGCGACCTGGGCCTCGGACGCTTCCCCGGCCACCGCTTCTTCTTCTCGCGCGAGGAGATGGAGCCGATCGGCGCGGAGACAGCGCCGTGAACCGCATCCTGGTGGCCGGCATCGGCAACATTTTCTCCGGCGACGATGCTTTCGGCGTCGAGGTGGCGCAGCGCTTGGCCCGGCGTCCGCAACCGGACGGGGTTAAGGTGGTCGATTTCGGCATTCGCGGGCTCGATCTGACCTACGCCTTGCTCGACGGCTACGAGGCGGCGATCCTGGTGGACGCCGCGGCCCGCGGCCATCGCCCGGGCACTGTCACGGTGGTCGAACCCGAACCCCGCGTCGGGCGCACGCTGGCGCCGGAAGACCTGATGATTTCTGGGCACGACCTCGATCCGGCCAAGGTGCTGGATCTGGTCGAGGCGCTTGGCGGCGGTTGCGGCCATATCGTGCTGGTGGCGTGCGAGCCGTTCGACTGCGGCGGCGAGGAGGGCGTCATGGGCCTGAGCCCGGTCGTCGCCGACGCCATCGAGCCGGCGGCGGCAACGGTCGAGCGGTTGATAGCGGCATTTCTCGGGTCGGAGGCAGTGTGATGGACGTAGTGAGGCTGAGAGCCCTGGAACGGAGAGACGAGATGAACGGATGGGAGATTGCCGGCGCTGTGGTCGGCGCGCTGGTGCTGATCGGCGTCGTGGTGAATTTGAAGGACCTGCTCCGCTACCTTCGAATCTCGTCGATGTGACGATGACGCTGGCCCCGCCGCCGCCTCGCGATCGACCCCCGGACCGGCTCGCCGTGCAGCTGCGGGTTCGCGGTCGCGTCCAGGGCGTCGGCTTCCGCCCGACGGTGTGGCGGATCGCGACGGCGCTCGGGCTCGATGGCGATGTGCGCAACGATGCCGAGGGCGTGCTGATCCGTCTCGCTGGGCCGGCCCGGCGCGTTGCGGCCTTCCAGCCGACACTTGAGCGCGAGATGCCGCCGCTGGCTCGGATCGAGTCGATCGACAGCGCCGGCCTCGCCGACCCGGTCGAACGCGGCTTTGCCATCGCTGATAGCGTCGCGGGCGAGACACGCACGCAAGTGTCGCCGGATGCGCGGACCTGCGAAACCTGCGCCGCCGAGATCCTCGACCCGGCCGCGCGTCGCTTCGGCTATGCCCTGACGAACTGCACGCACTGCGGCCCGCGGCTCAGTATCATCCGCTCTGTCCCTTACGATCGGACGCGGACCACCATGGCGCCCTTCCCGATGTGCCAGGCGTGCTCCACCGAATATCGCAACCCCGCGGACCGCCGCTTTCACGCCGAACCGACCGCGTGCGCGGCTTGCGGGCCGACGCTGCGGCTGGTCTCGCTGGGCCGGTCGCCGGCGCCCGTAGGAGATCCGCTCGCCCTCGCCGCACGGATGCTGCAAGCCGGCGAGATCATCGCGATCAAGGGCCTCGGTGGATACCAGCTGGCCTGCGACGCGACCAATGCGGCCGCCGTCGCGCGGCTGAGGCATGGCAAGCGCCGTGAAGCCAAGCCGTTCGCCCTGATGGCGTCGGGGCTCGATGTCGTACGCCGCTATTGCGTGGTCTCCGTGGCCGAAGCGCAGACGCTGGCCTCGCCACAGGCGCCGATCGTGCTGCTCGCCGCCAGGACGCCGCCCAGCTTGCCGCAGGCGCTCGCACCGGGGCTCTCCACGCTTGGCTTCATGCTCCCGACGACGCCGCTGCACCTGCTGCTGATGCAGACCCTGGAGGGACCGCTGGTGATGACCAGCGGGAACCTCTCCAATGAACCTCAGATCATCGACGACGGCGAAGCGCTGGCGCGCCTCGGCGCCATCGCGTCGCACGCACTGGTCCACGACCGCGCCATCGCCAATCGGCTCGACGACTCGGTCGTGCGGGTCATGGACGGCGTCCCCCGCCTGCTTCGCCGCGCCCGCGGCTATGCGCCGGCGCCGGTCGCCTTGCCCGAAGGGTTCGCGGCCGCGCCGCACACCCTGGCCATGGGCGGTGAGCTCAAGGCGACATTCTGCCTGATCAAGGACGGCCAGGCGATCCTCTCGCAGCACCAGGGCGACCTGGAACACCCCGCCGCGTTCGACGGCTACAACCGTAGTTTGGAACTCTACCGCGCGCTATTCGACCACCGCCCTGAGGCAATGGCTGTCGATCGGCACCCGGAATACCTCTCCGCGAAGCTGGCGTGCGCCGCCGGCCTGCCGCTCATTGCCGTCCAGCATCACCACGCCCACATCGCCGCCTGCCTCTGCGAGAACGGCTATCCGCTGGACGCTCCGCCAGTCGTCGGCGTGGCGCTCGACGGGCTCGGCTGGGGCGATGACGGGACCTTCTGGGGCGGCGAGTTCCTGCTGGCGGACTACCGCGGGTTCCAGCGCCTGGCGTCGCTGAAGCCCGTCGCCATGGCCGGCGGGACCCGCGCTGTACGCGAGCCGTGGCGCAACCTCTACGCCCACATCCGCGCGGCGCTCGGGTGGGAACGGTTCGCTGCGATGTTTCCGGCCCTGGACGCCCGAACCATGCTCGCGGCCAAGCCGCTGGCGATGCTGGACGCCATGATCGCGACCGGGCTCAATGCGCCACTGGCTTCGTCCTGCGGGCGCCTGTTCGATGCCGTGGCGGCGGCGCTGGGACTCTGTTGTGATGCACAGGCCTACGAGGGCGAGGCGGCGTGCCGGCTCGAAGCGTTGGCGGAGTCCCCTTCAGACGCAGGCGCCAGATATCCCTTCGCCCACGCGGCCGGGGTGTTGGATCCGGCGCCTATGTGGATCGCCCTATTCGAGGATCTCGCGGCTGGAGCGCCTGCCCCGCTGGTCGCGGCGAGGTTCCACGCGAGCCTGGCGGAGGCGGTGTCGGCGACGGCGGCCAGGTTGGCGGACGAAGCAGTCGTAGGCACGATCGCCCTGTCCGGGGGCTGCTTCCAGAACCGGCTGCTGTTTGAGGCGGTCACCGCGCGGCTGCGGGCGCGGCGGCTGACTGTGCTGACCCATTCCCAGGTCCCCGCCAACGATGGCGGCCTCTCGCTGGGACAAGCGGCCGTGGCGGCGGCGCGCTTCATCCGAGGAGACGCCCCATGTGCCTAGGCATCCCAGGTCAGATCGTCCGCATCGAAGACGCGGAGGACCTCGTGGCCACCGTCGATGTGTGCGGCGTGCGCCGGCGCATCAACATCGCCTGCATTGTCGACGACGATCATCCGCCGGAGGCCTGCGTTGGCGACTGGGTGTTGGTCCACGTCGGCTTCGCGATGAGCCGGATCGACGAAGACGAGGCGCGCCAGACGATGCGCATCCTCGAAGAGTTGGTCGCCATCCGGGACGAGCTGGACGCCTTCTCGATGTCGCCGAGCGGGCTGGAGGCGGCCAGGCCATGACCAACAAGGCTGCGCTTGCCTCGCTCTACCCGTTCCTGCATGGCCAAGCCCGGGACGGCGCCGGCATGGACGTGGCCCTGGCGCGATCGATCGCCGCCAAATCGGCGGAGTCCCGAGAGGCGAACGCGCGGTTCTTCGAAGATCAGGCCGAGGGCCTCGTCCTCGCCGCCAAGGCGCTGGCCGCCGTCTGGCGCGGCGGCGGCAAACTCATGGCCATGGGCAACGGCGGCTCCAGTTGCGACGCGGCGCACTTCACGGTGGAGTTCCTGCACCCGATCACTGCCGGACGCCCGGCGCTGCCGGCCGTCAACCTGGGGGCTGACCTGGCGATGATCTCGGCGGTCGGCAACGATGTCGGCTTCGATCAAGTGTTCGCACGCCAGCTCTCCGCCCAGGCGCGGCGGGGCGACGGCCTCATCGGCTTCTCCACCAGCGGCAATTCCGCCAACCTGATCGCGGCGTTCGAGGCGGGGCAGCGCGCGGGGCTCGTCACCTTCGGCTTTGCCGGCGGCGACGGCGGGCGAATGCGGAGCTGCGGCTTCGTCGACCACTGCCTGGTGGTGGCGACCGCCTCCGTCCACCGCATCCAAGAGTGCCACGTCGCCGCCTACCACATCCTCTGGGATCTGGTTCACACCCTGCTGGCCGACGCGCGGGGCTCGGGCGGCGCGGGAGCTGAGACGTGAGGTACGTCGATGAGTTCCGTGACCGCGCCAAAGCCGAGGCGCTGACAGCCGAGATAGAGCGCGTCGTCGAGGCGATCGCGCCGGTGCGCCCCATCGCCCTGATGGAGGTCTGCGGCGGCCACACCCACACGATCTTCCGCTATGGCATCGAGGGCCTGTTGCCGGCGCAGATCGAGCTGATCCATGGGCCGGGCTGCCCGGTCTGCGTGCTGCCCATGGGCCGGATCGACGACTGCCTCGCCATCGCCGAGCGGCCGGAGGTGATCTTCACCACCTTCGGCGACGCCATGCGGGTGCCCGGCTCGCGCGGCTCGATGTTGCAGGCCAAGGCCGCCGGCGCCGATATCCGGATGGTCTATTCGCCGATGGACGCCTTGGCGCTGGCCCGCAAAAATCCCGACCGCGAGGTGGTGTTCTTCGGTCTCGGCTTCGAGACCACCATGCCCTCGACGGCGCTGACTATATTGCAGGCCGAGCGGGAGGGTGTGCGCAACTTCTCGGTCTTCTGCAACCACATCACCATCGTGCCGACAATCAAGGCCATCCTCGACAGTCCCGGTCTGCATATCGACGGCTTCCTCGGCCCGGGTCACGTCTCCATGGTCACCGGCATCGAACCCTACCGCTTCATCGCCGAGCATTACCGCCGGCCGCTGGTGGTGGCCGGCTTCGAGCCGTTGGATATCCTCCAGTCGATCTGGATGGTGCTGAAGCAGATCGCCGACGGCCGCTGCGAGGTCGAGAACCAGTATGCGCGCATCGTCGCGGCGGGCGGCAACTCGCCGGCGCTGGAGGCGGTGGCGCGGGTCTACGAGCTGCGCGAGTTCTTCGAGTGGCGCGGGCTGGGGTCGATCGATCACTCCGGCGTGCGCATCCGCGAGCCCTATGCGGCCTTTGACGCGGAGCGGAAGTTCTCGGTGCCCGGGGTGCGCATCGCCGACCCGAAGTCGTGCCAGTGCGGCGAGGTGCTGAAGGGCGCGATCAAGCCCTGGCAGTGCAAGGTGTTCGGCGCGGCCTGCACGCCGGAGACGCCGCTGGGGGCGCTGATGGTCTCGTCCGAAGGCGCCTGCGCGGCCTACTTCCAGTACGGCGGCGGGGCCCGGCGCCCTGAGGCGGCGCGCGCATGAACGCCATCGCCTCGCGCCGCAGCTTCGCCAAGCTCTCGGCCAAGACCGTGACGCTCGCGCACGGCGGCGGCGGCAAGGCGATGAAGGACCTGGTCGACGACGTTTTCGTGCGTGCCTTCGACAATCCGCTGCTGGCGGCCATGGAGGACCAGGCCCGGCTCGACGTCGCCGCCCTGGCCGCCCGTGGTGATCGCCTCGCCTTCACCACCGATTCCTATGTCGTCGATCCGCTGTTCTTCCCCGGCGGCGACATCGGCAAGCTCGCGGTGTGCGGCACGGTCAACGACCTCGCGGTCGGTGGAGCGACACCGCTCTACCTCTCTTGCGCGGTCATTATCGAGGAAGGCGTCAGCGTCGAGATGCTGCACCGCGTAGCCCAGTCCATGGCCGAGACGGCGCGGGCGGCGGGCGTCGCCATCGTCACCGGCGACACCAAGGTCGTCGCCAAGGGCGCCTGCGACAAGCTCTTCATCACCACCACCGGCATTGGCGTCATTCCCCGCGGCGTCGAACTGGGCGCTGGCAAGGTGCGGCCGGGCGACCGCATCCTGGTCAACGGCCAGATGGGCGACCACGGGGCGGCGATCCTGGCCGCCCGCGGCGACATGGCGCTGGAAACCAACGTGGCCAGCGACTGCGCGCCCCTGCACGAGCTGATCGCCGAGCTGCTGCGCGCGGCGCCGGGCGTGCGCTTCATCCGCGACGCGACCCGCGGTGGCCTCGCGACGGTGCTGAATGAGCTAGCGACAGCCTCGCAGGTCGCCGTCGAGATCGACGAGGACGCGACGCCGATGTGCAGCGAAGTGCGCGGAGTCTGCGAAATCCTCGGCCTCGATCCGCTTTACCTCGCCAACGAGGGCAAGGTGGTGATCGCGCTCCCGGCTGAACAGACGGCGGCCGCGCTGGCGGCGCTGCGGGCCCATCCGCTGGGCCGCGAGGCCGCCGAGATCGGCGTGGCGCGCGACGGCCCCGCCGGCCGGGTCACCATGCGCACCAGCTTCGGCGGGCAGCGCATCGTCGACATGCTGGTCGGCGAACAGCTGCCGCGCATCTGCTGAGGCCCCGGCATGCACGAACTCGCCATCGCCGAAGCCATCGTGGACCGGGTCGCCGAGACCGCCGCCGGGCGGCGCGTGGTGCGTGTAACGGTCGAGATCGGCGACCAGACCTGCGTGTCCTGCGAGGCGCTTGCGTTCAGCTTTGGCCTCGTTGCGGAGGGAACTGGCGTCCACGGCGCCGAACTGGTCACCCGCCTGGTTCCTGGCGACGCCCTCAATGTGAAGAGCCTGGAAATCGAGGAGGCAGCCTGATGTGCGAGACCTGCGGCTGCGGCGCCGGCGAAACCACCGTCACTAACCTCGAGACCGGCCATACCCACGACCTCGGCAGCGAACATGAGCACGTGCACGCCGACGGCACGCGCCACTCGCACCGACACGACCATTCGCCCGATCATGACCACAGCCACGACCATGACCACGATCGCCCAGCCACCAAGGTGATCGACCTCAATGCCCGTATCCTGGCCAAGAACGACCACGCGGCGGCGCTCAACCGCGCCTGGTTCAAAGGTCGCGAGGTGCTGGCGATCAACCTGATGAGCGGCCCGGGGGCCGGCAAGACCATGCTGCTGGAGCGCACCATCGGCGAGTTGAAGGGCCGCCAGCCAGTATTCGTGTTGGAAGGCGATCAGGCGACGGACAACGACGGTCGGCGCATCCAGGCGGCCGGTGCACCCGCGGTGCAGATCAACACCGGCAAGGGCTGCCACCTCGATGCGGAGATGGTCGCGCGCGGCCTCGCCGAGCTTCGCCCGACGCCTGGTTCGCTGCTCTTCATCGAGAACGTCGGCAACCTTGTCTGTCCGGCCCTGTTCGATCTTGGCGAGACTCTGCGCGTTGCCATCCTCTCGGTCACCGAGGGCGACGACAAGCCGCTGAAATACCCCCACATGTTCCGCGCCGCCCACCTGATGCTGGTGAACAAGATTGATCTCGCCCCCCACGTCGACTTCGACGCCGACCTCGCCGTGGCCAACGCACGCCAAGTAAATCCCGCGATCGACGTCTTGCGGCTCTCCGCCCGCACCGGCGAGGGAATGGCTGCGTGGACCGAGCTGCTGCAAAGCGCCCACCAGGCCGTCGTGGCGGGGGCGTTTGCTTGACCCTCGCAGCGGCCAGCCCTCTTGCGGCCAGGACTCAGCCCACCCTGCTGGCCCGCGCCGTGCCGCTCTTCGCCGCTCTGCTCGCGGCTAACGCCGCGGTCTGCCTGTGGGCGCTGGCTGTTAGTCACGGCCAGCCGGTGCTGCTCGGCGCCGCCTTGCTGGCCTACGTGCTAGGGCTGCGGCACGCCGTCGATGCCGACCACATCGCCGCGATCGACAACGTCACCCGCAAGCTCATGCAACACGGCCGCCAGCCGCTGACGGTCGGGCTCTGGTTCTCGCTTGGCCACTCGACCGTGGTGATCCTGGCTTGCGTCGGCGTTGCGGTGCTGTCTTCGGCGTTGCGCCCTGAACTCGCGCGGTTTGCCAGCGTCGGCAGCCTGCTCGGAACCGGCGTGTCGGCTGGGTTCCTGTTCCTGATCGCTGCGGCGAACCTGCTGACCCTTCGCTCGGTCTGGCGCGGGGCGGCCAGCGCGGACGGCGCTGCGCTCCAGGGCGGCTTGCTGACCCGCGTGTTGCAACCAGCGATGCGAGTCGTGTCAGCGCCCTGGCGCATGTACCCTCTGGGGTTCCTCTTCGGCCTCGGCTTCGACACCGCCAGCGAGATCGCCCTCCTGGGCATCGCCAGCCAGGCCTCGCAACATCTGTCGCTGCCGGCCATGATGATCTTGCCGGCGCTGTTCACGGCGGGGATGTGCCTCGTAGACACCTCGGACGGCCTGCTGATGGTGGGCTGCTACGGCTGGGCCCTAGCCACGCCGTCGCGCCGCGCGACCTACAACGCGGTGATGACGGTGATCTCGATCCTGGTGGCGCTGGTCATCGGCGTGATCGAGTTGCTCGAACTAGCGGCCCACGGGCGGTCGCTGTCCGGACCGATGTGGAGTGCTGTCGATGCCGCGAACCGTCATTTCGGCGCGGTCGGCGTCTCGATCATCGCGCTTTTCATCGGTAGCTGGTCCCTGTCGGCGCTAATCCAGCGAGCCAGGCGCATGGCGGCCGCCCGCGGCGGCGAGTCCTCCACCGCTTCGGCGCATTGAACCACAACGGGACGCGTCGTGTTCGCAAGCAAGCGGCCCGAAGAGGCCCGGCATTTAACTTACGGCGGCGCGGCGCGATGGCCGACGCCGCGACCGAAGCCTCGCCCCGCCACGAGGAACACCTGACTGACGGATCAATCGACGGACCTCACAGGTGACGCACCGCCGGCCTGGAGCACCTCCCTGAAACGAAAGTGACTGCGCACGGTTGGTGTTGGAGGAGAAAAACATGCCCGATCGATTTATGTCGCCATCAAAAGGCGACCGCGTAGCAGGCAAAAGCGGGCCTTTAGCCGGTGCAAGCGGTCCCATCGCCGGAAAGGGACGCGGCGAACAAGAGGTAAGGAATGAGGACCAAGCTAGCCACCGGTCGCTTGACAAGGCGCAGGCCGGCTCGCCCGGACCTCATAGCGGACCGCGAACCGAGGCAACTCCTCGGAAGCAAAATGCGCCTCGTCTCCCGCCGCGCCGCAACGGATTCGATCGGGTGTCCTGAACGCCGGGGTCTTGGCGGCAACGCCAACCGCGGCCGTCGGCGCCAGCCTCAGCCTCGCTCGGCCATATGTGATCGGGTAGCGCTTTAGCTTTTCGGCGATCATGGCCGGCCTGACTCGCGTCAGCAGGTCGATGAGCCGCGATTGGACCTTGGCTCCCGCCGACAACTGGACGGTTACAGCCGCGCGTCGCCGGCGGACAAGCTCGATCTGTCTCGCAGTCTCAGTCCGGATGCCACATCCACCGACGAGTGCAAAAATCAAAGACGCCAATTATAATTGACACTGTCTAGTTTTGTGACATAGTCCGTTGCGAAACAGAACGGACTGAAGCGGGAAGCATGCAATGCACGACAGTCGCCCGCCAAACCCTCGCCTGAGCGGGAGAAATCATATGCGTGACCAATGTCTCCACCTCTTTCCGCCGATGGACCGGGTGATCTACGGCGTTCCGACCGCCCGGGCAGTGGCCGAGGAAGCCAAGCGGCTCGGTGCAAGGCGGGTGTTCCTGATCGTTAGCCGCACACTCAACACCAAGACCGACGAGATCGAAAAAGTCCGCGTCGCGCTAGGTGATCGCCACGCCGGAAGCTTCGACGGCATGCCCCAGCACACCTCCCGCATCGAGTGCGCGGAGGCGACTCAACAGGCTCTTGAGGCTCGCGCCGACCTGGTGGTGGCCATCGGCGGCGGATCAGTGGTGGACGCCGCCAAGATCGTGCTGATGTGCATGGAGCATGGGCTGACGGACGCCGATGGACTGGACGGCTTCGAGGTCACGGTCGGCGCCGACAAGCGTCCGCGTCCTGGCCCGTTCCGCGATCCCAAGGTTCGCATGATCGCCGCCCCGAGCACCCTGTCCGGTGGCGAATATAATGCTGGCTGCTTGGTCACCGATCCGCGGCGCAAGCTCAAGCAGACCTTCTTCCACCCCTTGATGATGCCCCTCTCGATCATCCTGGACCAGGACCTGACCCGTCACACGCCGCATACACTCTGGGTTGGCTCGGGCACTCGGGCCATGGATCACGGCATCGAGGCCCTCTGCTCGCCGAGAGGCAACCCCCTGGCGGACGCAGTCGTAACCCGGGGCCTGCGCCTGTTGCATGACGGCCTGCTGGCTATTGAGAGCGATCCCGGCGATCCCGAGGCGCGCCGCCTGTGCATATTGGGATCTTGGCTGTCATCCCATGGCCTCCAGTGCCGGGTCCCAATGGGCGCCAGCCACGCAATCGGTCACGTGCTCGGCGGAACCTGCGACGTTCCTCACTATCTCTGCACGCCGGTGATGATGCCCAGCATCCTGCAGTTCAATAAATCGGCGTCGCAGGAAGCCCAGGTGGCGATCGCTGAAGCGCTGCGCGCGCCAGGCGAAGACGCCGGGGCCGCATTCGCAGCTTTCACCCGCAAGCTTGGTCTGCCCCAGACTCTTCGCGCAGTTGGCGTCGCGGACAGTCAGTTCGATCTGATCGCCAAGACGGCCATGGGCGAAATCTTCACCTACACCAATGCCCGGCCGATCCGCGGTCCATCGGACATCGTCGACATTCTCAAGCTCGCCGCATAGCGGCCGGGCCCCACCTGCAAATCCAGGATTCAATGATGAAGACGCGTATCACCGAGCTGTTCGGCATCGAGCACCCCGTCATCCAGGGGGGCATGCATATGGTCGGCTTCGCCGAGATGGCCGCGGCGGTCTCCAATGCCGGTGGCCTTGGCGTCATAACTGGTCTGACACAGGGCACGCCGGAGAAGCTCGCCGCAGAGATCGAGCGGTGCCGGGGCATGACCGACAAACCGTTCGGCGTGAACCTGACCTTCCTTCCGGCGGTGACGCCGCCGGACTACCCCGGATTTGTCGAAACGATAGTGAAGAGTGGGGTGAAGGCTGTGGAGACCGCTGGCAACAATCCGCAAAAGTGGATGTCTCAGCTCAAAGAGGCCGGCATCACGGTGATCCACAAATGCACCTCCGTTCGCCACGCCCTGAAGGCCGAGGCCATCGGATGCGACGCGGTCAGTGTCGACGGTTTCGAGTGCGGCGGTCGCCCAGGCGAAGACGACATTCCCAACTTCATCCTGCTGCCCCGCGCCGCCGAGGAGCTGAAGATCCCATTCGTCGCCTCCGGCGGTGTCGCCAACGGCCGCCAACTCGCTGCGGCGTTGGCCCTCGGGGCTGACGGCGTCAACATGGGCACCCGTTTCATCGCCACCAAGGAAGCGCCAGTGCATGAGAACGTGAAGCATGCCCTGGTCGCCGCCTCCGAACTCGATACCCGCCTGATCATGCGCCCCCTGCGCAACACCGAGCGGGTGCTGACCAATGTGGCCGTCGAGCGACTCCTGGCTAAGGAAAAAGAGCTGGGGTCGAGCATCAGCTTCGCCGATATCGCCGAGGAAGTGGCCGGGGTGTACCCGCGGATCATGGTCAACGGCGAGATGGACGCTGGCGGCTGGTCCTGCGGCATGGTCGCCGGCCTGATCCACGACATCCCCACCTGCAAGGACCTCATCGAAGGCATGGTTCGCGACGCCGAAGCCATCGTGCGCCAGCGCCTTGACGGCATGTTCGCACGTCAACTGGCTATTGCCTGAAGCGACACCCGTCAGTCAGAAATGGCTGCATCCCGACGACCTGCGATCTCCCGGGGCCGCAGAGTCCTGACATCTGCGAGCGCCACGGCTGCGCTTCGTTGAGATTGTCACCGCCGCCGATGGGCGGCGGCTCGTGATAAATCCACCGCCCCCGATGCTGGGCTCATGCGCGAGAGACCGAGGCTATCAGTCGCGGACCTCAGGGAAGTCGGGCTGCGTCCCCTTTCCGCCGGACTTGAGCCAATCGATTTTCGCGATGAGGTATGTCTTCATGGCGATCACCTCCGAAGCCTTTACCTCCAGTCGATCCAATTGCGCCTGCAGGATCTCTACGCTGCGATCCGTGGTCATCCCCCTGGAGCGTCGCTCGGTGCTAATGTCGGCGACTTCCTTCAAGGAGAGGCCGAGAGATTGCGCGGTTCGGATGATCCTGGCTGCCAGCAAATGCTCCATCGTGAACACCTGGTAGGGATTTCCACCGCCTTTTGCGCCGGTCTCAGGCCGAAGAAGGCCCAACCGCACATAGTAGCGCACCGTATCGGTTGTCATTCCGGCCCGCCCGGCAAACTCGGAGATTAGCATTGAAACGCCCTTGACCATGGACCATGCTCCAGGGTTACAGGAACTTCGTCGAGACGCAAACGGAACCCGGCGATGACACCTGCAACGACAAGTGAAACCTTCCGCATCGGTGGCGACATGCCCGTGCGCCGGATGGGGTTTGGCGCCATGCAGCTTACCGGCGATGGCGTCTGGGGGCCGATGGTGGACCAGGAGAGGGGCCGCTTGGTTCTGCGCCGAGCAGTCGAACTGGGTGTCACCTTTATCGACACAGCCGACGTCTACGGCCCTGGCGACAACGAGCGCCTCATTCGCTCGTCACTCGCGCCTTATCCCTCCGACCTTGTCATCGGCACCAAAGCGGGTCTCGTGCGCAGCGGGCCCGCGACGCGCGAAAACCCCGGCATCTCGATGGATGGAAGTGAGGCGCACATCCGACGGGCGGTCGAGGGCAGCCTACGTGATCTTGGCGTCGATCGCATCGATCTGTTGCAACTGCACCGCGTCGACCCGGCGACGCCGCTTGAGGAAACGCTGGGTGTGCTCAAGTCGCTCCGGGAGGAAGGCAAGATCAGGCACATCGGCCTGTCCGAGGTCGATGTCCCCGAGATCGAGCGGGCCCAGGCCATCGTCGAGATCGCGACCGTGCAGAACATCTTCAACCTTGCCGTCCGCCGCCGCGCCGACGTGATGCACTGGTGCGAGGCTCACGGCGTCGCGTTCATCCCTTTCTGGCCGTTGCACATCGAAACGGTGGCGGAGACGGAGACCCTTAAACGCGTGAGTGAAGAGACAGGTGCTACGCCGCGGCAGGTCGCTTTGGCATGGCTGCTGCAGCGCTCATCGACGACGATTGTCATCCCCGGTACGTCATCATTGGCGCACCTGGACGAGAACCTCGGAGCCAGTGCGCTACACCTTACCGACGTCCAAATGGAAGACCTCGAGAAGCTTGGCCAGACGTGATCGCAACTGGTTTGATCAGCCTTCAGCGCCCGACAAGAACCGCCCTCCTGAGCGCAGACCGGTGGGTTCGGGTAGGTCTATTCCTGACGGGCGAGGGTGATCTGTCAGCCCTAGCCGGGAAAGCGTTCGAACGTCGGCAGCCCGTCCGGCAAAGCGTGAAATGACCGCTTGTCAATCGGATGGCGATCTGCGGTCCATCGAACGCGGTGGAGTCGTCGAGGGCGCCGACGCCGATCATCACCCCTGGAAAGCCAGGCGGCCGTGTCGCCACCGGCGTGCCACACCTCGGCCAAAACTCGCGCGTCACCGGTTGCTCCAGATCGCCGCGCGCGCTGTCTCCTATCAATGTTTAGGTTTGAATTCAGTCCACGACGATCACGTGGTCGCTGCCTTGGCCCATCGCAGTGCAGCCGGCGCGGTAGAGACCAAGGATGCTGGCCGCGTCCACGATCGAAACGACCTGGTCAGTGTACGACAGATTGAGGTTCGGCCCGGTGATCGCGAACCAGACGACGGTCGGGCCGCTCTGGTCGGCCGGGACAGTCAGGGTGTGGATCGAGCCGGCAGGCTCAAACAGGTAAGAGCCGGCGCTGTTCACCTGGTCCGGAGATTCGCGATAGAACCACTGGCCCTGTAGAGTCACCGCCAATACCGGTCCAGCGTGGTAGTGGCGCGCAATGGCCGCGGCAGGCGCCCACCGAGCGCGGATCACCCACAAGCCCTGCTTCAGATCGACGTGCAGCAGTTGCAGCTCGAAGCCGAGCTCAACGACCACGAATGGTGCGTCCGCGATGCCGATGTGCGCCGTCTGAGGCGCATGGGCCGGGGCGGAAGGCAAGAAGGGGCTTGGAGCGGAAATTGCGGCTCGAAGGGTCATTGCGGACATCCCGGGTCTGTTTCGTCGGTGATGGTAAGGCCGGCGTGGGCGGTCAACCGAGCGATCAGCGCCTGACCGAGCGCGGCGCCCGGTGTCCAGACGCCGCCGGCCACCGCCGCGCCATCCTTCAGGAGGCAGATGGCGGTCTCGGCGATGATCTTGGAGGTCGAGCCATAGCCGGGGTCGCGGTCGCCGCGAACGGCGCCGCGGATCTTGCGTCCGTCATCAGCCTCGCCGATGAAGAGTAGGTCATAGAATCCTTTGTCGCGTTCCTCGCGGCTGGGGCCTTCGCCTGGCTTCAAGGGGACTGAGCCGATAGCGGTGAAGGTCTCCGGCGCTCCCGGCGTGACGACCGCCATTTCGTCGTAGACGAAGTCCGCCCCGTAGGCGTGTCCCTGCAGCTGGTTAGAGCGATGCACGTTGCGGGTGTTGATCGAGGCCATCATGAACGGGCCGACCTCGAGACCGAGGTCGGGATCGAGCACCCTCTGATCGCCTGCCGGCTGCGCGGGTCCGGCGAACCCGGGAGTGAGCGCGAAGGAATCTGCCATCAGTTGAACCAGCGAAGGATCGGCCCCGATCGCCTCGAACGTCGCCTTGGCGCTGGCGGCGGTTCCGCCGGAGAGACCGCCGCGCATGGCGCGCACACGCCCCTTCATGCGACGCACCGGATGGCCTAGCTGCGCCGTGGCAAGCCCCTGGGTGAAGTACACGCCCAGTTCGAACGGGATGGAGTCGAAGCCGCAGGAAAACAGGATACGTGCGCCTGATCGCTCGGCGGCCGCCTGATGCTCGTCAATCATTCGGCGCATCCAGTTTACCTCGCCGCAGAGGTCCAGATAGTCCACGCCGCGCGCGGCGCAGGCCCCGACGAGAGGGGAGCCGTACAGCTGGTAAGGGCCGACCGTCGTGAGCACGGCATGCGTCTGCGCCAGCATCCGATCCAACGAGGCAGGATCGTCAGCGTCGGCGACGATCAAAGGGACTTCGGCGTCCAGCGCTTCGAGAACTCCCCTCAGCCTCTCGGCGGAGCGCCCGGCCACGGCCCATTTCAGATCGCCATCGACGCCATAGCGCTTCGCCAGATGCTCGGCGACCAGCTGCCCAGTGAAGCCGGAAGCGCCGTAAACCACCAGATCGAATTGCGGGCTCGACGACATGGTCCATGCCTCCCTCTCTGCCTGCCCGCGCGCCGGCTGGCCGAAGCATGTCTAGACAGAATACTAGACAACGTCAAGTTATGGACTGCGGCGCTTGACGGGCGTCCATACGCCGGGGATGTCTGGGCCTACGAAATGCTTGATTGGAGATCGCCCCTCACATGAACCGCCCCGAAGCCAAGCCCAAGGCGCCCAGCGCACCGCCCGCGCGGCGCGCCAGCAGCAAGGGCGTGGAGGCGCGGCGGCGGCTGCTTGAGGAGAGCGTCAGGCTGATCGGCGAACAGGGCCTGGCGGCCTTGAGCTTCCGGGAGATGGCCAGGCGGGCGAATGTCAGCCACCAGGCCCCCTACCACCACTTCACCAGTCGCGAGGGCATATTGGCGGCCATCGTGCTGGAGGGCTTTGTCCGGTTGGACGCGCAACTTGTCAGTGCGCGGGCCCGCCATCGCGCCGCGCCGGCCGGGGAGATACTGCGGCAGGTGATGACCGCCTACATGACCTTCGCCCTGGAGAATCCGGTGCATTTTCGGGTGATGTTCCGACCGGACATCGTGTCGATCGGCGACTATCCGGACACCCGGGTCCACGCGATGCTGGCCTTCCAGCGACTGGTGGATGCCGTGGCTGAATGCCATCCGGACGCGGACCGAACCGACCCTCGTTTTCTGGAGGTGGTCAACGCCCTCTGGGCCGGCGCGCATGGCGTGGCGACCCTGGTGCTGGACGGCCCGGTGCAGCTCAACTCACCCGGCCTGGCGTTCCAAAGTTTCGTGAACACAGCAGCGACCCTGTTCAGCGAGGCTGGCGCCCTAACCAAGCTCATCCCTTAGAACAGAAGCGAGAGGTTCTCCGAGGGCAGCACCACGTCGTCGAGGACTACATAGCGGGCCCGTAGCCGATAGCCGTCCTTCGTCTGCACGAGCCGGTCTCGACGCTCCGCGGTGAAGAGCACCCGCTCCTCGCGGCGAACCTTGGCCAGGAAGAGGGTGCTGACCACGGAGAGGCAATCCTCGGCGTCCTCCGCGCCGTCGACGACGACATTGCCCACCAGGCGCCGCGACATGGACGCGGGCATCTCAGCCCAGCCCATGGTGGTCCGCAGCCGGCCGATCCTCAACTGCAGCCCGGCGTGGTCCTCGTCGATCAGGGCCAGGCCGGCTTCTCCTTCCAGCTCGCGATCCACCGACCACGTCGCGAAGTCACGCACGTCGTCCTGCAGGCGGTAGGAGCGGTCCGGCACGCGGTAGCGCACGCCGGGGTCGAGCAGCTGGAGCCAGAGATCGTAGCGGCGGGCGTCCAGCAGCCGGGCTTCGGCCACCAGCCATTGCTGGACCTCGAGCTGCGTGAAGAGCGCCGGGTCCATCACGCCGCCCCTCCGAACATGTCCTGAGCCCAGCGACGGTAGAAGCCACGCTGGTTGATCTCGCTGGCCGTGAGACCCAACTCCCCGGGCAGCCGCTCCGAACGCTCTTCATGTCCCAACCCCATCTGAATGTTGAGCCGATGCTTGCGCGCTTCGGTCCCGGCGCTGGAGCGGGTGACGGCCGACCAGTTGTTGGCGTCATCCTGTTCGAAGCTGCCCGCCGGTCCGAAGGTGGCGATGGATCTGGCGGTCATCCAGGCCTTGACCTCCGGCGGCGCATCCCGGTCGACCAGGCAGTAGGACCACATCTCTACCTGGCCCACGCCGCGGGGCTGGATGGCGCGGATAGAGTTGACGATGGGAACCATGCCGAGATTGGGCCAGATCGCTCCGTGGATCAGGCCGATGCGGGCCCGCTGGTCACCCAGTCGATTGGCGGTCTCCTTGAAGGCGTCCAGTTCATATTCGCGGATATGGGCCGGGAACTCACCGCCCAGGCCGATGCTGAGCCATTCTTCGGGCCCCATCTCGTCGGGATAGACATTGGCGCCGAACCCATGGCCCAAGCCGGGCCGGATCTCTCGGGCATGGGGGACCGGGGTGGCGCGCATGGCTCCGAGGTCCGGCGGGAATACCGAGCCGTGGGCGAAGCCGATGTGGTACTCATCGCCACAATGGTTTTCGGCGACTACCTTCCAGTTGGTGGCGATGCGCCAGCGGTGGGGTCCTAAAAGTTCAGAGCCGCCTTCCCGGCGGTCCAGCAAGATGTCCAGATACCAGGCCGCCTCGCCAAGGTAGTCGATCAGGCAAGGGGCGTCGGAGTCGAAGTTGCCGAAGATCAGGCCTTTGTAGGTCTCGACCCGCACTGGGATCAGGCCCCATTGCCGCTTGTCGATCTCGCGGTAGTAGATGCTCTCCTCGCCGGGGACGCCGATCAGAGTCCCGTCCGTGCCATAGGTCCAGCCGTGATAGCGGCACTGGAATCGGTGAGCCATGCCCCGGTCCTCCTGGCAGATCTCAAAGCCGCGATGACGGCAGGCGTTGAGGTGGGCGCGCACATCGCCGCTGCGATCGCGGGTCACCAGCACCGACTCCTCGCCCATGAAGGTTCGCAGGAACGAACCTGGCTTGGGGAGCTGGGAGGTGTGGCCCAGGAACAGCCACGACCGCCCGAAGACCTTGGTCTTCTCCACCTCATAAAGCGCCGGGTCGGAAAAGATCTCCGGCTGAATCCAGCCGCCGTCGGCGGCCACATAGGCTTGATTGGTCATCGCAGACATCCTCCCGCGGCGGCGTGCGAGCTACCAATGGGGCATAGGGGAAAATTTAGACAATGTCAAGTTTAAGAAGATCGCGGTCACAGGCATCGTCCAGGCGCCAATGCCCTGTTACGCAGGCTTCGCCGAGCGCCTCTTCATCGGCGGCGTGCAGAGAGCCTGAAGGACGCCCCATGACCGATGACCGAGACCCCTCGTTGACAGATCCTCAGCCGCTGCCGCGCGGGCTGGACGACATCGACGCGGCCTTCATGACGCAGGTTCTGAGGCGCAGCGGCGTAATTTCCCAAACCAACGAGGTCGTCTCGCAGGTCGAGACCGGTGTCGGCATGACCGCCGGCTACTTCTCGTCGATCAAGAAGGTGCGCTGCGCCTACCGCGACCCAACCGACGCTCCGACGCAGTTCGTCGCCAAGGCCTGGCCGTCCCTGGAGCTGGCCTCCAAAGACAGCATCGCCGGGATGTTCATCAAGGATATCAAGGGCTACCAGGTCTCCGAGGACCGGTTCTATCCGCGCCCGAAAACGCATCTGGCCGCGTATGACGCGGACGACGGGCGTTACGGCCTGATCATGGAGGATGCGAACGCCTACGCCGAACACAAGGTGCATGAGAGCGAACTGACCTTCGACGAGGTCATGCGGATGATCCCGCGTCTGGTCGATGTCGCCATCGCCTGGGAAGGCGCCGATCAGGGCGCCAAGGCCGCCGAGCTCGCCGAGATGGGGGTTGGCCTGTGGACTGCGCCGGAGAACATCGCCGGATTCAAAGAAAAAATGCCGGGCGGCGCACCGTTCTGGGATGTGATCACCGCCCGGACGGATTCATCCCTGATCACCGGTGAACCCTGGCCCCAGCGTCTCGGCGTGCCTGACTTCAGCCGGATGATGACCACGCGACTGGACGGGTTCTTCGAGGCGGCCCGGCCGGACCACGGCGCCACCTGCACGCTCGCGCATGGTGATCTGCGGGGCGACAACATCTTCTTCTGCGAAGACTTGCCGGACTACCCGCACGGGTGGCTGTGCATCGACTATCAGCTGATGTTCCGCGGCCCTGTGCCTTCGGATCTCGCCTATCTGATGAACTCCGGCTCGGTATTGCCCGAGGTCTACGCCGCCGAGAGCCAGGCGAAAATCCAGCACGTCTTCTTCGACCAGTTCATGGCCAGGACCCGCCGGTATCCTGACTACAGCTTCGAGCGGTTCGCCGACGAGTACCGGATGATGGCGACGCTGCAATACCTCAACTACGTCGGCTACGGCGCCCCCATCGCCCAGGCCGGAGCCTTCAACAACGATCTGGGCGCACGTATCGAACTGGGCGGCAAGGGCGCCACCGAGGCGGACCTGCCGCCGGAGGAAATCCGCCAGCGCATGTGGTGGAAAAAGGCGCTCGCCAATTTCGCCGAGAGCTTCAGCGCCCTCGGCCTGGTCGAGCGTTTGCGCGCCGTGCCGGAGGACCTCGACGGGCTCGGGCCCTGGGTCGAGCTTCCCGAACACCTGCGCTGAACCTGCGCCTGGTGACGATCTATCGGCGAGAAGAGGATGGCTGGAAACGCCTGCTACGGCATGCGGACCGGATTACGATCGCCTGGTCCGCAGCCGCCGGCGCTTTCGGGACAGCCGTGACTGCATCGTTGATCAAAGCCCCGCTCTTCGCCCCTCCTGAAGCTGAGCTACGATAAGCGCGACTGTGTTGGCGATCACGTCAGGTATCGCTTCCAACGCCAGGCCGTGATCATGGAGCCGATAGGAGGCGTCCGCGCCGGAGAGGCTCAGCAGCATGGCGGTTGCTTCGTCGGTCGCCTTGGGGGGAGCGCCAATCGCCTTCACGGCCCTGCGAATGGCGTCAAGGCGCTCGATCCGGCGGCGATTGCGCACTTCCTGCCAGACACCGCTCCGGCTCGCGGCGAGCGCCCGCGTGAGCGGATGTCTCAGCGCCATGGCGTGGATGTCGCGGTAGTATCGGGGGAGGTCGTCAGGGCCGCCGGCGAGGACGACACCGTCCGGGTAGAGCATCCGGTCGAGCCAGCCGCTGAGGGCAATGATCTGGCTCTCCTCGTTCGGGAAATGAAAGTGAACGGTGCGCAGGCTGACGCCGGCCCGCGCCGCCGCCTCGCTGGGCGAGAGCTTGTCGCGGCCGCCCGCGGACAGCTGTTCCGCAAACGCGCTGAGGATCGCTTCCCGCGTCGCCGCGGCTTGGGCCTCGCGTTTCGGGCTGACGTATCGGCGGGCCGAGGTCATGCCGGTGGAAGGAACTCGATGCCGTGGAGGTTTCCGACCCGGACGACGCCCGCAATATCCGGCGGGTTCATCGACACCTCGCTCGAAACCTGACGGAAGAACTTCGAGGCGTTGCCCTTGGTGACGATGGTCAGGAAGGTTGCGGCCTCGACGGTGAGATAGCTGTGCGGCGTGTTGGCCGGTACGTGTGCAAAGCCTCCGGGGCCCAGGCGCACGGTCTTGCCGTCCACGGTGACGTCGAGCACCCCGGCCGTGACGACGTAGACCTCTTCCCAGGCATGCCTGTGCGTCGGCGGACCGCCGCCGGCAGGACCGCTGGTGTCGAAGATCTCGACCGCTGAGCCCATGTCGTTCGTCAGCATCGGGGCCAGCGTTTCGCCCAACACGTAGAAGCTCTCGTTCGCGTGCGTCTCGGCAGTTCCGGACATGGTCGGCTCCCCCCCACTCATTTTCGCTGCACCCGCATGCAATGAATTTTGATTAACATTCACTGCATCGCGACGCAATCAATATTCTGGCCGCGTGCGGCAGCGCAGTTCCTTCCCGACGAGGGCGCTTGCAGTGCTGTCCGCTTCTGACAATGTCACTTAGGCGCGGTTCTGGGATCGGCTTCACGCGCCAGGAGCGGATATTGCCAGACTGGCCGAAAGCAGACGCTTGTCGGGCGAGGCATGGCATTAAGCCTTAGCGGTGGCCTCTTCTTGCAGCACCACAACACCTGCAATGCGCGGTACGCGCCGCCTGTTTTTCGCGAAACTCCCTGTTAATCCGCGCCTAACAGGGGACGGAGGCGGTAGAGACACTGGGGAAAAACCAGCCCGAAAAGGCGGTTTCTGGCGTGCGGAGACCACGCACGGTTACCGGAAGCCACCTGAATAGCTGGGCGAAGTCGGGGACTTGTCGGGTTGCGGCGCGCGAGAGCCTGTTTTCACAGCCTGAGTGGCTGTGCTGTCAGACTAATACCAACTCGTCTCCGGTCGGCGAGGCATGCCCAAACACGTACGCAGTTTACGCCATGACTGGCCCTGACGCGAAAGAACAGCCTCTTCGCGGGCAGCGAAGGCGGAGCCGAGCATTGGGCGGTGCTGGCCTCACTGATCGCCACCTGCAAACTGAGCGACGTCGAGCTGCAGGCCTACATCGAAGACGTCATCACCAGGCTGGTGGGCGGCCACCTCCAGAGCCGGCTCGACGAACTCCTGCCCTGGGCATACGCGCCAGGCCCAATCGCCGCCGCGGCCTGATCCGCCCATCAATCTCCGGCCGCACCAGCGCCCGTGTGCTCGCGGCGCCGCTTACAGAGAAAGGTGGGGTCGAAACAGCGCTTACAGTGCAACGGCGGTACGGCTGATCGATCGAAGCGGGCGGCTCCCCCAGAGCCCGCCCGATGAGCGCTGGCCTGGCCCGCGCGACAGGGTGATCAGTCGTCCTGATTCGATATGACCGTGAACGGCGCCCAGTATCGCGGATGCGCGTACTTGGGGTCCTGCCGCAGCTGCCGCATCGCTTGTTGCAAGGCCTGGGCGCGGCTCAGGCCGGCGTGGCCGCTCGCGTAAATGCGCAGGGTCGTCGTCACCAGTTGGTCCGTCGCATCGTCCGCGACGCGCCAATGCGAGGCAAGCAGACTGTGCGCGCCGGCGAACAGGAACGCGCGTGACAGGCTGGAGAGGTCGTCGCCGCCTGCTTCGCCTGTGGCCGTGTCGCAGGCTGACAGGATGACCCAGTCAGCCGACAGCCTCAGGCCAAGCACTTCGGAGGCCGTCAAAAGACCATCGTCGGCGAGCGTCGGCGTGGCCGGAGGGGTGAACACCAAGCCCGGCTCGAACGTCGCATCGCGGCTCCGCGGGAAGACGCCATGCGTCGCGATCGCCAGGATCCGGGCGCTGGCTACGGCCGGATCGGTCTTGAACAGCCCCTCGGCGTCTGCCGCGCCGACGTGAATCGCCCCGGTCGCGTCCGGCGCACCGGCGATGGCCGCCAGTTCGCCGAGCTCGCGAGCAGCGCCCGGTAGGGAGGGCAGGGTGCGGAACTTCGAGGGGTCCGCCAGATAGACGCCCGCCTGCGGCGCCGCTGTGAACCAATCGCCATTGATGCTTCCGGACCGGACCACGCGTGTCATGCCGCCCGGCGGCTGCAGAGTAGGTGCGCCATAGCCGACGAACGGTGCGCTCGAGCCGCCTCGTGCTGCGGGCGTTGCGGCCGAAAAGCCCAGGCCCGGCACCGAGGGCAGCGAGGTGATCGCGAACCGATCGCCGAGCCAGGCGAGGTGGGCGAGGTCGGCGCCGGCCGGGTCGCTCGTGACGAGCAGGCTCAACGGCAGACGACTGAGGTCGCCGGTGGTCGACAGATAGAGCCGATGGACGCCGCTGAGGACCGGTTCGGCAAAAGCCAGGGTGTCTTGATAGAGTTGGTAGGCAGTCTTGGCGTCGAACGCCTCGGCGACGGCGCTCCCCGACGAGGACGGACAGTCCTCGGCATCGATCTCGCAGAGCAGTGTCTGCACAGCGCCGCTTGTTCGCGACAGACCGCCATCGACCCGCTTCCAGACGAAGCTGGACTTGGTGACGACGAACACGAAGAGCGCGTCGGGCTCGAACTCGATGCGCGGCGCGCCGATCGCGACCAGCGTCGCGTCGGAAGCCGTTGACGCAGGCAGGATCAAAACGAGCGCCTCGTCGGAGGCCAGCCGCTTCTGCACCTCGCCGACCGACAATGGGCGGGGGCGCACCAGCGCCTCGTAGGCGGGAAACCGGTCGGCGAGGGCGAGCGAAGTCTGCGCCAGCAGCCCGCTCTGCTGATCGATCTGACCGCGCAGCGCGGCCGCGTCGTCAGTGTCGCCTTGCGCTACGGCGCGTGACAGGCGCAGGCCCAGCGCCTGCAACGTCTCAACCTGGTTCTGGTAGGTGCGCGCCAGTGCGGCCTGATCGGGCGTGCCGGCGGCCCGCGCGAGCGCTTCCTGCAGGGCTTTCGACGCTGGCGAGATCGCCGCGTCCTGCGCGGCCTGAAAGGCCTCATCGCCAACCGCATCGCCCGTCGGTCCGACCGCCGCGACATGAGACGCCACCGCGACAAACCCCGTAAACAAAGACCGCGCCGTGGGCGCGATGCCCTGGTCACTTCGCGATTTCGCGAGCGCCTGCTCGGCGGTGAAGCCGGTCGCGCTCGTCGTCTGTAGCCGACGCTGGATCGCGACGGCGGCGCGCATGGCCGACAGCGCGCTCGCTGGATCGTCCGCCTTCATCTGCGCATAGGCCAACAGCGCCTGCGCGCCCGCCGTCGTGATGCTGTTCTCGCCGTAGAGTGCTTCGATCGCACGAAGATTGGCCTGCGCCAGGGTGACCCCGTCGCCGGCGTGTCCCGCCGCGATCGCGCAACGGATATTGAGGGACCGCCGCAGCAGTTCCGTGACCGTGACCGCCTTCGGCATATCGGCAGGCGCTCCGCCCGCTTCCTGTCTGCGCAGAGTCTCGCAACCGTCGGCCGACTGACCCGCCTGCAGGGACACTGTGGCAGCCTCGATCGCGAACGCCTCGCCCATCGCGCCTTGCTCGGCTGTGAATTGAAACAGTTCGGGATGGTCGCGCATCAGCGTCACTGCCTCACCCGAACGGCCGCCGTCGGCATAGGCTCGCAAGAGTCCGTCGGCGGCCATCGCCCGGACGAGTATGCCGCTCTTACCGTCGGACAATACCTTGAGCTCGTTAGAGATGACGAGCTGCAACAGCGGCTGGGTCTTCGCGGGCAGGCCCTCCAGCGCGTAGAGGTCGTTCAGGGCGAACAGCGTGGCGAGGGTCGCTTCGTCCACGAGGCCGTTCGAAGCGCTTCGAATGCGAAAGGCGCGCTCCAGCAACGGATCAGCGTCCGTGAGCCGCCCGGTCGTCAGGTAGAAGTCCCCAAGATCATAGTCGATCTCGGCGGCGTCCGCCGTGTTCTGACCGTGGGCGTAGACAGCTTTCTGGGCTTGCAGCAGCAACGCTTCCGCCCGCGCGAACTGACCCTCCTCGGCATAGGCGTGCCCGAGGCGCGCCAGGGTCATCGACGTGTCTACCGCCGACTGACCGAGGCCGTTCTGAAGGCTGAGCTCCCGATCGAACAGCTGGACCGCCAGCTCGGGATTGTCTTGCTCGCCCAGCTCGCACAGCGCGGCCGCGTCGAGCAGATCGAGCGCGCCCGTGTAGCGTTCCCCTTTGAGCTCGTCGGTGATCGAGAGCCCCTGGGTAAAGTAGCTACAGGACTGGGCGCGCATATGCCCCATCAGGAGCATGCCGTGGGTGTACAGCGACGCCGCATACTCAAGGCTGTCGGGTCCGTAGATGTGCCGCGTCCGGGCGTCGTCATCGACGGCAAGCGCAAGATCGTCCGGCGAGGGCGCCACAGCGCTGGTCGTGACATAAACAAGCTTGAATCTCATTGCGAGCGGGTCGTTCGGACCGAGCGACTGCGCCATCAGGTCAAGCAGTTGCCTCATAATGGCCGATGTCTTGCTGGCGTCCTGGGCCGACACGGCCGTTTGCATCTCTGGAGACAGCTGTTGCATCCGCGCGATGTCGGACGGTCGCAAGTCCCTCACCTTGTCGGTCACCCGGACATTGTAGGCGAAGCGCGCCGAGGACATGACTTGGGTCGAGGCCGCGAACTGGCGCCGCGCTTCGGCGTAACTCGCCAGCCTGCTCGCGGCAAGCTGGGCGACGTCGGAGGCGCCAATCTGCCGCGCATATTGCGCGAGTTTCGACATGGCGGCCTGCGCTTCGTCGTCGGCGCCCATGTCGTTGTCGGTCTCAGCAAGATTAAATAGAGCCGTCCGATAGGTAACCTGCACCAGGTTGTCGGCTGAAATAGTACTATTACCCGCCATTCGAGCTTCGAGGATGGAGATGGCGAGCAGATAGTCTTTCCGAGCGGCGTCGACGTCGTTGATCATGCGCAACAGCCGGCCTTCGTGGGAGACGGCGTCCGCGTATTCCAGGCTGGTCGGGCCGAAGACGGTCTCCCAGGTCGCCTTGACACGGTGCTGGATCGTGAACGCCTCGTCGAAGTGGCCCGCGGAACCCAGATCGATCGCGGCCATCCCCATCGCCGAGATGGTCAGGGGGTTGTCCGGCCCGAACGCGGCCGAATCGATCGCAACGATCTGGCGGACGTCCGCGATCGCGCCCTCGTGGTCGCCGGCGGCCGATCTGCGGTCGGAGTCCTGGATGAGCTGCGCGACGGTCGCGCCCTCGTCCTGACTGAGGAGGCGATTCGGCGGGTAGCGCCCATCGTCGAAGTTGTACATGACCCCCTGCGCCGCGGCGCGGTGCGGTGCGGCGAGGCATAGCACCAAGGCTGTCGCACACGCGATCAGCGCGCGCGATACGAGTCTCCAGGTCATCGGCCGGCCTCCCCCGACCGACAGTTGCATTGCGGGGGGCTCGCCGCAACGGCGTCCAAGTCAGTCGGCGAGGTGAAGGACGCGACCAGCCAGGCTAGCTTCGAGGATCACCGACAAGAACGAATGGCGCCCAGAAATAAGGGTGTGCAAAACCCGGTTCGCTGCGAAGCTCTTGCATGGCGCGCCTCAGGGCTTCGGCGCGCCCGATGGATGAGTCGTCCCGCAGGCCCTTGAAGGTCCGCAGGATCAAGTCTGTCGTCGCTATATCGCTGACCTCCCAGTTGGAGACGAGCACCGAACGGCTGCCTGCGAACAGGAAGGCGCGCGCCAGACCTGAAAGGCCCTCGGCGTTTGGCCGCCCATCGGAACCGGCGGTATTGCAGGCCGACAGGACGACGAAATCAGCGCTCAGTCTTAGTTCGGCGATTTCCGAAGCGCTCAGATAGCCATCGTCGAGGTCGCTCGGTTGTTGAGGCGGGGTTAGCACAAGGCCGGGCTCTGCATAGCTTCGAGCCCCGCCGGCGCCGGCTTCCGCCCCGCCGAGAATACCGTGAGTGGAGAAGATGACGTATCGCGCGGCCATCAGCGCATTCTTGTAGGTGACCTTGACGGCCGTCTCGGTTGCGTCAGCCCCCAGCCGTACGATCGATCCCGGAAACTCGGCGCCAAGCCGCGTCAGCTCCACGCGAGCAGCTGGCAGGTCGCCTAGCTCAAGCAGCTGGTTGCGATCGGCCAACCCCTCGACGAACAGGCTCGCCGCTGGTGTATCTCCGCCACGGTCCTCGCGTGCGAGTCCGAACAGTTGCGGAGCCCCGAAGCCTACCAGAGGGACGAGTGACCGCCCCGCGGTTCGCGGCGTCGGGCCACCGTCATTTTGTGGGCAGCCCGAAGGCGGCCGGTCGCCGGGCGCCAATAGGTAACACCGCAGGGTGCGCAAACTCGAGACCGCCGGGAGCACCGCGACCGCATAACTGTCGGCGAGCCAAGCCGCGTTCGTTGGCGCCGCGTTCGTCGCCGAACCGTCAACGGTCGGAGGGCCTGTCAGGAGCACCCCTATCGGCAAGGACAGGAGCGGACCGGAGGGGACCGCTATCAAAGTCGTCTTGCTCTTGAGAACCGGCTCGAGCGGGCGAAGCAGGCGGTCGTAGAGGTGATAGGCGAGCGCAACGTCGAACGGGGCGGGCAGCGGCAAGCCGTTCGGGCCCGCCGCGGCCGTGAGGCCGCGGCGAAGGCGGATCACAGCCTCGGTGAGGGGCTTCTCCCCGAGGTCCTCGGCGCGTGTCCAGGCCACTTTGTCACGCGACACAGCCCAAATGTAGGTGGCTTCCGGGTTGACCAGGAAAAGGACCAGCACTTCATCCGGCTGCAAGAGGGCCTGCGTTTGCTCGATGGACAACGCTGAAGGGTTTGTGAGTTCGGCGTACGCCGGGAATTGATCCTCGATTTTCGCGTCGATCCGGGCGAGGTCACGCTCGACGTCCTGGTACGCTCGCAGGTTCGCCGCCTGGGCGGCCTGATTTTCCGCCCCTGAGCCTCGCGCGAGCTGCGTTGCAGCGCGCTCAAGCGTCTGCCGCCGGGTCAACTGTTGTTCGCGAAGTGCGGCCAGCGCGCTGACGGCTGCGCCGCCACGCGCAAATCGCGCCGCGACCTTCGACATCGCTTCCGCCGCCTCACTGCGCACCGCCCATTGCGCGGCCTCAAACGCCTCGCCGCGCAAGCCGGCTGGAGTATCCTGGGCCGCCGCCTCTGCGGGCGCGAGGAGTCCCAGAAGGGCGGCCGCGAGGGAGCCGAGGGTGACCACGGCGGCCCTCGCGCGCACCCACGCCAAAAAGACGAAAAGAGTCATTGGCTGAACAAGCCTAACCTTCGCGTCCATTGCAACCAATGCTAAGCCGGGCGGGTGCTCGGAGGCGCCGATGTTTCGCTACCTGCTCGTCGCGGCCTTCTCAGTTTTGTGGTTTGGTGAAGCGATCGCGGGGGCGCAGAACAGTGCGCAGGCGCCTTCACAGACGGCGACGCCGCCCAGGACGGACGATGTTCCGCCGTTCCTCCATGCCCGTGGCGGCGGCGCTCCGCTCGCCCTCGCCATCAGCGGCCTTGCCCAAGGATATGCGCGCGTGGCGGCTGGGCGGCGCGTCTTTGCCGTCTGCTGGTACGGCGGCGTAACGCCATTTGAGGTCGTCCTTACGGATCCAAGCGGCAAGGGGCTCATCGACGAAGCCAACCTCGACGGCAACGAACTGGTGAAGCAATCCAAGCCTGTCGAGTTGGCGGCGGGTGCAGACTATCGGATCGAGGTAATAGACGCGCAAGGATCACGGGCGATCGGATCGTTCCACGTGGAGCCGCCGGCTTCGATTCCCGCGACGACCGCCGATGCCGCTGCGGCGCCCGCCCTGGCGCTAAGCAAAGCAGATATCTCCCTCAGCTATGAGGCATACCTACGTCTTGCACCCGGTTCTGGCGGGCCGGAGACGGCAACGGGCAGGGCGGTGGCCAGTCTTTGTCATCAGGTGGAATAGGCCGCGATGGTCGCCCGTCTGCGCGTCTTCATTTCGTCGCCCGGAGACGTGCGCGACGCCCGCGAGGTCGCCGCGCAGACGGTGGAGAGCGTGGCTCACAACTACCTGCGCCATTTCTCGCTCGAACCCTACATGTGGGAAAATGAGGCTATGGTGGCTTCAGGCCACTTCCAGGACGCGATTGAGCCGCCAAGCCAGTTCGATATCGTCGCACTGATCCTCTGGTCGCGGTTGGGCACGCCGTTGCCCGCCAAGACGGAGGTCCGCAGCTATGCCGGCATAGACGGTCGCGCGCCTGTCACCGGCACCGAATGGGAATACGAGGAGGCCCTGCGATCGGCACGCGATCGAGGCGTGCCGGACCTGCTCGTCTATCGCAGTCGCCGGCCAGCCCAGGTCGATGCATGGGACGCCCAACGTCGCCATGATCAGTATGAGCAGATGGCGGCGCTGGACCGGTTCTGGAGCCGGCATTTCGCCGATCGCGGGGCCTTTCTCGGCGCATACCGGCAGTTCGAACGACTTGAGGAGTTTGCCGCCGACTTTGAACGCGACCTTCGCCAGCTCCTTGACCGGCGGGTGACCGCTTTGAGCGAGGGCGCGACTGGGCGGTTTTGGCCCGGCTCGCCGTTCCGAGGACTGGATGCGTACGACTTCGAGCACGCTTCGACCTTCTTCGGCCGCGCCGCCGACGCAGGGCGCGCTGTCAGCCAACTGGTCGACAACGCCGTGCAGGGCAGGGCCTTCCTGCTGGTCTCCGGGTCAAGCGGTTCAGGGAAGTCTTCCCTGGTGCGCGCCGGCGTCCTACCGCGCCTCGCGCTGCCAAGGCGCGTCACCGGCAAGGCTTTCCTGCGACGCATGGTGTTCCGTCCTGGCGACATGCAAGACGGCGAAGACCTGTTCGATGCGCTCGCGCGAGTGATGATCGCCTCGCCCGGTGAGGGCGTCGGAATGCCCGAGCTCGGGCGGCGCGACCGGCTTGCGAACATCTGCAGGGACGGTCCGCAGCACGCGCCGGCTTTTGTCGAGGCGGCCCTGGACGCGCTCACGGGCGCTGGTCGCAAGAGAGGCCGCTTGCTGGCCCACGAGGACGCCTGCGCCGTATTGGTGGTGGACCAGCTTGAGGAGCTCTTCACCGACCGCCGGATCGCGCCTGATCATCGTCAGGCGTTCGCCGCGCTGGTCGCGGCGTTCGTCCGCCAGGGCCGGATCTGGATAATCGCAACCCTTCGCGCAGATTTTTGGCATCGGCTCGGGGAAACGCCGGAGCTGGTCTCGCTTTCGGCGGGATACGGCCGTCTCGACCTCCTGCCGCCGGGTCCGGCGCAGATCGGCCAGATTGTCCGCCTTGGCGCCGAAGCGGCGGGCCTCGAGTACGAGCTTGGGCCCGAAGACGGCATCTCGCTCGGCGACAGGATTGCGGAGGCGGCGGCACAGGCGCCGGGCGCGATGCCGCTACTCTCCTATCTGCTCGAGCAGCTCTACGAGGCCGATGCCGTCCAGGCCGGCCGATCAGTCCTCACCTTCGCGACCTGTGAGCGGCTCGGCGGGTTGGCCGGCTCGATCGCGACACGCGCCGAGTCGATCCTCGACAAGCAGACGGTGGCGGCGCGCGAGGTGCTGCCGTCGCTGCTCTTTCGCCTTGTCGAGGTCGTTCGCGATGAAGACGGGTCCACTCGGTTCGTGGCTCGCCGCGCGCTGTTGGCGACGCTCGGCGATGGACCCGTACGAAGCCTGGCGGAAGCCTTTGCTGCGCCGGACGCCCGTCTGTTGACCATCGACAGCTCCGACGGCGCAGCCTTCGTCCGGGTGGCGCACGAGGCGCTCTTGCGCGACTGGCGGCGGGCGCGCGCCCTGCTTGAGGACCGCGTCCGAGCGCTCGCCACCCGCCGAATAGTCGAGGAACGTCACAGCCGCTGGAGTGAGCTCGGGCGCCAGCGTGAGGCGCTGCTCGCCGGGCCTGATCTCATGGACGCGCGCCGGCTGCTGGACGAGCACCGACACGAACTTGACACTGAACTGGCCGCCTACGTTGATCTCTCGGAGCGTCATACGGCGGCCGGGCGGCGGCGACGGCTTGCCCTTGCCGTCGGCGCTGCCATCGCCGCGACAGCCCTGGTGGCGACCGGCGTCGGCGCGCTGCTCATCGCCTCCGAGAAGGCGACCGAAGCTACCGTGGAGGAACTCGATCGCCGGGTCATCGACGATCAAAGAGATGGCGACGACGCGCTGAAGACCGATCTCAACCAGTCGATCATACTCTATAGCCGCGCCATGAGCGAAGCGCAGGAGACTGCCCGGTTGCAGCCGACCGAGCCGCAGTGGCGATACAACGTAGCGTCCGCGCATGCATTTCTCGGTTTCGCCTACCAACACCGCAACGCGAACGGCGATGCGGAACGCGCGTCCGCCGAGTTCGCTGCGGCCAGCCAGGGGCTCACTGATGCGGCGAGCCTGGCTCCGCCCTCGTCAAGTCTCGTGGCCGACATCGCCCGCCAGCGCCAGCAACTCGCGCCGTACCTGCGCCAATGAGCGGGGCGCCGGCCCGGCTGGCAGCGTGCCTCCTGGCGCTCGCTCTCGTCTGCCAGGCGCTTGCCGCGCGCGCCGCTACCCCCTGGCCGCAGCCTAAGATCGTGCCGAGGGCGCTCGCGATCTCGCCCGCCACGCACCAACTCGCGACTGCCTGGTCCGATGGCCAGGTGACCCTCACCGACACCCGGACCGGCCGCCAGGCAAGCGTCCGCTTCACAGATGTCCCGACCTCGGTCTTCACTGCGAGCGGAGGCCTCACCTCGGTGGCCCACCCCTCGCAGGCGGGCTGGCTGGAGTACTCGAGCGACGGGCGACGGTTGCTGGTGCTTTCGACAGCGCTCCGGGTGTTCGACGTCGCCGCTGGAAAGCTGTTGTTCGAGGCGCCGCAGCCTGCGGATCCGTCCGAGCAAGCGCGCCTTTCGCCAGACGGGCGGAGACTGCTCGTCGTCCGGTCAGGCGGAACGGTGCTGTGGGACATCGACGCCAAGCGACCGCTGGGCCCGGTCGAGGGCGGCCTGGATACGGTCGTCGGATCTCCATTCACGCGGGATAGGCGAATCGTGGTGACGGTCACGCAAGCCGGCGCTTCGCTCAACGCCTGGGCGGCCGCTGATGGTCATCCAGCTTGGCAGTTCGGCATCCCGCAAGGCGACCGAGTTGCGCTGATGCCGGATTCCGCGCGTATCGCCATCGTCGGTTTCGACGGCGCGCGGGTGCTTCGGCTGGTCGATCGAAGCGAACTGGCGCGCGCCGCTGGCAGATCCGGCGACTTCTCGAATCGGTTCGCGATCTCACCCGACGGCCGGACACTCGCTCTGGCGAACCAAGACCTGGTGCTTTGGCGACCGGGGCAGCCGGGCGTCGAAATGCGGCTGACGCAGAACTGGAAGCCCTTCGACGATCTCGCCTTCATAGACGACAACACGCTTGCCGGCGGGAGCGCGGACGGCGTCTTCGTCGTGGCAACCAACGGCGGCTCGCCGGTCGTCAGGTGGCGGCTGACCGACAAGCGGATTGGGCCACTCACCGCTTCAAACGACGGGCGCTTTTGGCTGTATTCCTACGACGGCGACGTGGAGCAGTGGGACGGAGCTTCACAGCGACGGACGGGCTGCTATGCGCTCTGGGCGGTGGCTGCGTACTGCCATGCCGCCGATGACCTCACGGCGGCCCGGGCCGGCGCCCGCACGGGTGACTCGGGCGCCGAAGCGGCGGCGCTCAGCAAGTTGACGGCGCTGCTCGACACGGGCGTCCTTCCAGGCAAGCCACAGTTCGACAGGCTGGGCTACCTCACCGTGCTCGGAGAAGCGCTGAGGAGCGCCGAGCGGTTCAGCGAGGCGCGGATCGTTTTCGCGCAGATCCTCAATTCCGGCGAGCTTCCTGACCGCCTCGCCGCGCTCGGTGACATTGCCGAGATGGATGTCGCCGCTGGGCGACCCGATGATGCGCTCGCCGTCTACAAGGATCTCCTGTCCCAGGCCGCATCCGTGCCAAGGCGGCAGTGCGATTTCCAGACGGCCGCTGCGCGGTTCGCCAGGCTGCTCGCGCAGCTTGGCCGTATCAGCGACGCCGAAAGCTTGATCGATACGACCCAGGCAAATGCCGGCCAGGACTGGAATCTGCTCGGTTGTTCGCTCGATGCCGACGTGCTTTCGGCGCGCGTCAGCTTGCTTGAGTCTCAAGACCGCTGGGCTGACGCCGCCAGCCTGAACAGACGACTGCTCGCGGGAGCGTCGGCGCCGCAAGACGCCGTCGAGATTCAGTCCAGCCTCGCGCGTGACGAGCTTGGCGAAGGTGACTCTGCGAGCGCGGAGGCGGCGGCCCAGGCCGCCCACGTAGCCCTTGCGCAGATGCCACCCTCGCCACAGCGCCAGGCGGACACGGCGACCGTCGACTCCCTGTTGGGTCAAGCAGCCTTGGCCGCGCCAGGGGGCGCTGCGCGAGCGTTGGCGCCGTTGCGAACCGCGGCGCAGAGTGCTCGCCAGGAGATTGACGCGCAGCACAACGAGCCGAACGCGGTCCGCCACCTGGTCGAGATGCGCGACATCTTCCGGCTGCAGGTGCAGGCGATCTGGCGAGTGGCCGAACCAGCCGCGTCCGCGCCCACCTTGGCGCCCGCGCCCGCTGCCCGCGATAGCAACCCGTGGACGATCGTGAGCCTGGCTTTCTCGCCGGACGGCCGATTGGCCGCCGGGCGAGACGACGGCAAGGTTTTGACGTGGGAGGTCTCCAGCCGTGACGTGGTTGCGTCCTTCGCGATTCGCTCCGTCCCTTACGAGCTGGGTTTCACCGCCCAGGGCCATGAACTGGTCACCTTCAACGGTCAGACCCTCGACTACTGGGATTCACTCACCGGCGCCCTGCGGGCAAGCATTGGCCTAGCGCCCGGCGCTTCCCAGTACGATTGGGTTCTCAGACACGCCCAAATCCTCCCAGGCGGCTTCGCGGCAGTTGTTGGCTCGCGGCCGGAAGATTTCACCGCGGTCGGCGCTCGGGCACAGCAGACTCCCGCGGGAACCGTCATGGCTGCGACGAACTCCCGGCTCGCGATTTTCGGACCCGACGGGCGGCAGGTCGGCGATGAGGTCAGCCTGGGCGCCCCCGCAGCTCTGGGTTCGTTCGCCGTCTCTCCCGACCGTGCGCGTTTGGCGGTCTCCGTCTCTGGCTCCGGGATCTGCTACTGGAGCACCGCCAGGGCCGCACGCGAGAATTGCGAGCCGCCTCTCAACGCCGGCGATACCCTTCAGTTCACGCCAGACAGCAAAGCCATCCTCGGCGAGGCGGGCCTGACGGTGGGCGAATTTTCCGCGCTGACGGGCGCCAGGATTTTCGAGTTCATACCCTGTCCGCGCGTCCAGGTCGGCTACATCAGCGCGGTGGCGCTGTCGTCGGACGGCGCGCGCGTGGCCGCGGCCTGCTCCAGCGGTGACGTCTACATCTACGACGTGGCTTCAGCCGCTCTCTCGCGGCCCCTGGAAGGCCACGCAAAGAGCGTTGGCGCGCTTGCTTTCTCGCCCGACGGGAAGCTGCTCGCGTCCGGATCGGACGACGGCACGGTGCGCCTGTGGGACGCGCAGTCAGGAGCACCGGTCGCGCTGCTTCCGCAACTTCTTCCCCACTGAGGGCTCGGGTGTGCTGTCAGACTAACGCCAAATCGTCTCCAGTCGGCGAGGCTTGCCCAAATACGTACGCAGTTTACGCCATGACCGACCGCCACTCCGAGAAGGCCTCGGAGCGTCTCTTCTTGTAGCTTTGGCGGTCGATGATGGAGCGTTCCTGGTTGAAGTGGTTGTGGATCTGAGCGTGGACGGCGGCGAACTTCTGCAGGGTCTTCATTCTGCGAAATCGCAACATCGCTCGCTCTCGTCGCCGAAACGGCTGATGTGAGTTTTCGGCGCGGTTGTTGAGGTGACGGCCGGTCACTTGACGACCGGCGTTGCCGATCTCCTTCAGGGCGGCGCCGTAGGAGCGCAGTCGGTCGGTGACAGTGGTTCTCGGGCGGCCGTAGCGCTTCATCGCCGCCTTGATGAATTTCAGCGCCGCGGCCTTGTCCCCGGTTTTGGTGACGAAGGACTCCAGCACCTCACCCTCGTGATCGACGGCTCGCCAGAGATAGTGAAGCTCGCCATCGATCTTCACGTAGACCTCGTCCAGGTGCCAGCGCCACTGCGTAACCTGGCGCATCGCCGCGCTGCGCTTGCGCCGGATCTCGGCGGCGAACATCGGACCGAACCGGTTCCACCAATAGCGCACCGTCTCGTGGCTGAGGTCGATGCCGCGCTCGAACAACAGGTCCTCGACATTGCGGAGCGACAGTGGGAAGCGGACGTACATCATGACCACCAGCCGGATCACTTCCGGCGAGGAGTTGAAGTACCGGAACGGGGAGGGGGGCTCTTCGGGCGGGCCATTCGCACCGCCTAACGATCGCCCCTTACCGGGTGGTGCATTTATTCTGACAGTGCCCTCACGGCCGCACAACGCCGGCAGCTCAGCGCCGAGCTCACCACCGCCAACCACATGCGCCCTAAATCCGTCACGCCGTTCGAGTGCGGAGTGCCGCTTTAGAGGTCGGCCTCTCGACGCCCCCTCAACAACTTCCACTCCACCTGGCCGGAACCATGACGGCCTGCGCTTGTTTACCTCAAGGCCGCGCTTCGACTTGACCGTCGTTCGGGGAGCGAGATGGCATGGCGCAGCTCTTTGATCCGTCGGCGAATACGTTTCTGCGGGTTGTGATGCTGGCTCTCGTCGTAGCGCCACTCGTCTTTGTCGGAGGCATGGTGGCCTCGCAATGGTCCCCATTTACCACTGGTCTGGACCACACCCCCGAGCAGCCAGTGCCCTTCAGTCATAAGCATCACGTGGGCGAGCTCGGTCTGGACTGCCGCTACTGCCACGCCAGCGTGGAGGACACCGCCTTCGCTGGCATGCCTTCCACCCATATCTGCATGACCTGCCACTCGCAGCTGTTCACCAATGTGCCCATGCTGGCGCCTGTGCGCGAAAGCCTGGCCGACGGCAGGCCGCTGATCTGGAATCGCGTCAACCAATTGCCGGACTACGTCTACTTCGACCACAGCATCCATATTGCCAAGGGCGTAGGGTGCGCCGAGTGCCATGGCGCGGTCCACGACATGCCGCTGATGCGCCAGGCCCAGCCTCTGAGCATGGGCTGGTGTCTGAGCTGCCACCGCGATCCGGGTCCGCACCTGCGCGCGCAGAACGCCATCACTGATACGACTTTCGTCGCCGATAATTCGCCGCAGCAGGCCGCGGCGCTGATGAAGGCCTACGACATCCACCCGGCCCACCTGACCGACTGCTCGGTCTGCCACCGATGACGCGCTACGAGCTCATCCGAGGCCGCAAAAGGCCGCCGACGGCGTGGATGCCCGACCGGCGCGAGGCGCTTGCAATGCTCGCGGCAGGGTCCGCGGCGGCGCTGGCCGGATGCCAGCGGCCGCGCGAGACGATCACGCCCTTCGTCGACACGGCCAATGAGATCGCTGCTGGGGAGGCGGTGCGCTACGCCACCGCGCTGGAGCTCTCCGGATATGGCCGCGGCGTCGTCGGGGTCGTCGTGGATGGCCGTCCGATCAAGGTCGAGGGAAACGCGCATCACCCGTCGACGCTGGGCGCAACCGACCCTTTCATCGAGGCGGCGGTGCTCGACCTTTTCGATCCCCAGCGTTCAAAGACGCCGATGCGTGGGCCCGTCCCCACTGACTGGCGCGCCCTCGGCGAGGCGCTGCGCGCCCAAACGGCGGCTCACGCCACCGATCGCGGCGCCGGCATCGCGCTGCTCACTGGCCGGGTGCTCTCGCCAACGGTGCTGAAGCAAGTCGAGGCTCTAACCACCGAATATCCGGATCTTCAGCGCTTCCGTTGGGAGCCGCTCCACGACGACGCTGAACGCGTGGGCGCGGGCATCGCCTTCGGTCGCGCCCTCGCGTTTCAGCCGCGCCTCGATGCGGCAGACGTCGTTGTGAGCCTGGGGGCCGACCTCCTGGGACCTGGGCCTGATCAGATCCGCATGGCCCGTGGCTTCGCGCGGCGCCGGCGCCCGGAGAGCGGACCGATGTCACGCCTCTACGCGATCGATACCTCGCTGACCCCGACCGGCGTGATGGCCGACCGCCGCGAGGCCGGCCGGCCGGAGCTGATCCACAACGCCGCCATCGCGCTCGCCGCTGCACTCGGTGCGCCGCTGGCGGCCCCGGCGCTGCCACCGGCGCTCGCCCGGCTGGTCGCTCAGGCCGCCGGTGACCTGAAGGGCGGCGGGGGGAGGGGCCTCGTGCTCGTGGGCCCTGCTCAGGCTCCCGAGATCCACGCCTTGGCCCACTGGATGAACGGACAGGCGAGGGCGCCCGTCGATGTCCACGCCCCGATAGATCCTGTCGCGCAGAACCATGCCGACTCGCTGTTGTCGCTCGTTCAGGCGATGCGGGCCGGCGCTGTGAAGACTCTGATCGTGCTCGACAGCGACCCGGTTTTCGGCGCGCCGCCCGAGCTCGGCTTCCGCGACGCGCTTCGGCACGTGGCGTTCACGGTTCACGCCGGCCTCTACCGCGGCGCGACCGGCCGGGCCGCCATGTGGCACGCGCCACTCTCACACGCCTTCGAGAGCTGGTCCGACACACGAGCCCTCGACGGGACGGCGAGCCTCGTGCAGCCGCTCGTCGCGCCGCTCTACGATACCCGTTCCGCCCACGCGTTTCTCGCCATGATGCGGCCAGCGGCTGACGTCGGCGACCTCCAGCGGGTGCAGGCGACCTGGAGGGCGGGGAGTGACGGCGGCGATTTCGCGGGCTGGTGGACGAACACCCTTGCGGCGGGGGTCGTCCCTCAAAGCGCCGCGACCCCGGCGACCGTGCCGGCCGCGCGGTTGCCCGCTGTGACGCCGGCTACGACCGGACCGGGCCTTACCCTGGTGCTGCGTCCGTCGCCACGGGTGTGGGATGGCCGCCTGGCCGCCAACGCCTGGCTTCAGGAGACGCCCGACCCGATCAGCAAGGAGACCTGGGGCTCCAGCCTTGCGCTGGCCCCAGCCGACGCCGAGGCGCTAAAGCTCGCCGCGGGCGCCGCCGCCACTGTCCGCGCCGGTACGCGCCTGATCCAGGTTTCGGTGCGCATCGACCCTGGTCACGCGCAGGGGGCAGCCAGCCTTCAAACGGGCTTCGGCCAGGTCGACCTTGGACCGGTGGCGGACGGGGTGGGCGCTAACGCCTTTGCTCTGCGAGACGCGTCCCAGGGATTTCTCATCCAGCCGGTCGAAGTCCTCGCCGCTGGCGCCGCGCGACCGCCGCCCGCCACCCAGCATGTATTCGAGCTGGCGCCCGCGGACGCCGGGCTGTTCCCTGTCGTCGCCGCCTCGGACCTTGCGCCCGCAAAGCCCAGGCCATCGCCCCCTGACCTGCTGACGCCGCCGAATCCCGCCCCCATCGCCTGGGCCATGGTGATCGACACGTCGGTCTGTATCGGCTGCAACGCCTGCGTCGTCGCCTGCCAGGCCGAGAACAACGTCCCGGTGATCGGACCGGAGGAGATCGCGCACGAGCGCGACATGCATTGGCTTCGCGTTGACCGCTACGAGCATCCTGGGGGACAGGGCGGATTCCAGCCGGTGCCCTGCATGCAGTGCGAGGAGGCGCCGTGCGAGCCGGTCTGCCCGGTCGAGGCCTCTGTCCACGATTCCGAGGGCCTCAACGACCAGGTCTACAACCGCTGCATCGGCACGCGGTTCTGCGAATCGAACTGCCCCTACAAGGTTCGTCGTTTTAATTTTCACGACAATCAGCACTGGCCCGTCTTCGGCCAGCTCGACGCCCGGTCGATCGAGGCCCAGCGCAACCCGGAGGTCAGCGTCCGCGCCCGCGGGGTGATGGAGAAATGCACCTACTGCGTCCAGCGGATCAGCGCGGCGCGGCGGACCGCCGAGAAGGAGGACCGCCCGATCCGCGACGGCGAGGTGACGACCGCGTGCCAGGGCGCCTGTCCGACCCAGGCTATCAGCTTCGGCAACCGCGCCGATCCGTCGGCGGCCGTGAACGCCGCGCGGCGGGACCCGCGCCACTTCGTCCTGCTGGAGGAACTGAAGACCAAGCCACGCACCACCTATCTCGCCCGCGCCGCCAATCCTCCGGATGACGGGGGGCCAAGGTGACCCAGGACGCAACGAGCCGCTGGCTGGACGGACCCGTCGACCTGACCACCGTCAGCGTCCAGGTCACCGCCCCGGTGCTGGCGCCGCGCAATCGCGGCTGGTGGATCGCGCTCTGCGCCAGCGGCCTGCTCACCGCGGTCATGGTGGCGGGGATGGTCTACTCGTTCGAGAGCGGTGTCGGGGTCTGGGGCAACAACACCAGCGTTGTCTGGGGTTTTCCGATCGCCAACTATGTCTACTGGATCGGCATCGGCAACGCCGGGACCCTGATCTCCGCCTTGCTGCTGATCACCCGGCAGAAATGGCGCGCTTCGATCAACCGCTTCGCCGAGGCGATGACGCTGTTCGCGGTTTCCATCGCCGGCGTTTTCCCGATCCTGCACCTGGGCCGGCCGATGTATTTCTACTGGCTGGCGCCGTTTCCGGATTCCCACACGCTCTGGCCGCAGTGGCGCAGCGCGCTCGTCTGGGATTTCTGGGCGATCCTTTCCTACCTGTTGTTCTCGATCGTCTTTTTCTACGTCGGACTGATCCCCGACCTGGCCACGTTGCGCGATCGGGCCCGATCGAAGCTCGTCGCGCGCCTCTACGGCGTCTTCGCCCTCGGCTGGCGCGGGTCGCTACTCCATTGGCGCACCCATCGGCGGCTCGAGTTCCTGATGGCCTGCATGGCCGTACCGCTGGTGTGCTCGGTGCACTCCATCGTCGGTCTCGACTTCGCCGCCAGTCTGATGCCGGGCTGGGACGAAAGCATCTTTCCACCCTATTTCGTGGTCGGCGCGCTCTTCTCCGGCTTCGCCGTAGTGGTCATGCTGGCCGCGTGGCTGCGCGGCGCGCTGGGCCTGCAGGACATCATTACGCCGCGCCACTTCGAGGCGATGGCGCGTGTGCTGGTCGCCGCCTCCATCGTCATGGGCCTGTCCTACGCTACCGAATGGTTCTCGGCCTGGTACGGCGGCCAGGGTCCAGACGTCGCTCAGCTCGCCTTCACCTTCGGCGGCCCCTACCGCTGGCTCTACTTCATCATGCTGTTCTGCAACGTGGCCGCCTCACAGGTCTTCTGGCTGCGCCGCGCCCGCACGGACATGCGCGTGCTGATCGCGGTCGCCGTGCTGATCAACATCGGCATGTGGCTTGAGCGCATGCTGATCATTCTCAACACCTTATCGCACGGCCACCTGCCGAGCGCCTGGCGGCTGTTCACGCCGACCCTGGTCGACTTCGCCATCCTTGCCGGCAGCTTCGGCTTCTTCGCCCTTCTCATGCTGCTCTTCTCCCGCCTGCTGCCCGTGGTCTCCATGCATGACGTGCGCAAGCTGCTGAGTGAGGAGGGCCTGGCGTGAGCGACATCGTACTCGCCGAGTTCGCCTCCGAGGCCGATTTCGCCGCCGCGCTCGCTGCGCTGCGAGAGCGGAATATCCCGGTCATCGAGGGTTTTGCGCCCTATCCGGTGATCGGCGCGGACGAGTCCGCCGATCCCGGCCCGGGCCGCGTGACGGCGGCGGTCGCGATCGCCGGCTTCGCGGTGGCTGGCGCCTTCTACCTGCTCGAGTGGTGGACGGCGACGTCTGCCTATCCGTTTGACAGCGGCGGTCGCCCACCCGACAGCTGGCCGGCCTTTATCATGGGCCCGTTCGAGTTCGGCATTTTCGCCGCGGGTTTCGCCGGGTTCGTCGCCCTGTTGATCCAGTGTGGTCTGCCCCGGCCGCATGATCCGGTGTTCGCGCTCCCGGATATCGAACGCGCAAGTCAGGACCGGTTTTTCCTCGCCTTGGCCCGTTCGGAAGGCGTCGAGGCGTTCGCCGCCTCTCTGAACGGCGCGACGGTGCGGAGGGCCAGCCTGTGAGGTGCGCGGTCCTCCTTGCCGCCGCCCTGACGCTTGCCGGGTGCGATCTGAGTATGAACCGCCAGCCGAAGGCCTCGCCCGAGCGGTCGGCTTCGCTCTGGCCGAGCGGGCCGCCTGTCCAGCCCCCGCCCGCCGGCGTCGTCGCCCTCGGCCAGACGGCGCAAGACCGCGACCAGCCGCCGCCGATGAGCCTAGCGCTGCTGGAACGCGGCCGGGAGCGCTTCGACATCTACTGTATGGCCTGCCACGGCCTTCGCGGTCACGCCGATGGGCCAGTCGTCCAGCGCGGCTTCCCGGCTCCCCCGTCTTTCGACAACCCCAGACTGGTCGCCGCCCCGATCAGCCATTTCTACGATGTCGCCAGCAACGGCTACGGGATCATGTACGGCTATGGGGACCGCGTCCCGGCCGACGATCGGTGGGCGATCGCGGCCTATGTTCGGGCGCTGCAGGTGGCGGACCAAGGGCACGCGGCCGCGTCGCGCCCAGGGGCGCAGACACCATGACCCGCTCGCGCGTGGCCTTGGTGACCGCCGCCATCGCGGCCCTGGCGGCGCTCGTCTGTGGCGCCTTCGCCGATGTCGCCGGCGCAGCCCATGCCTGGCTGCTGGGTTTCGTGTTCGTCAGCTTGGCGCCGGCGGGCGCCCTGGTGCTCATCGCGATCGCGCGGCTCACGCGCGCGCCTTGGGGCCGCGACTTCGGGCCCCAGCTGGCCGCTATCGGCGGCGCCGCACCCTGGCTGTGGCTGCTCGGCGCGCCGATCGCCCTCCTGCTCGTCTGGATTTATCCTTGGGCTCACCCGGGCGGCGCCCCAGCACATCTGAGGCTCTACCTTTCGCCGTTCGCCTTCCTGGTCCGCGCCGCGGTGGCGCTTGCGGGATGGAGTGTCCTGGCGATGCTCGCGCGGCGCGGACATATCAGCCAGGTTGCCGCCGCTGCCGGCCTGGTGTTCCAGGCCGTGCTCCTGTGTGTGATCCCCAACGACTGGGTCCTCTCGCTGCAGCCGGGCTGGACCGCGACGGACATCGGCATGGTGTTCCTGACGCTGGAGATCGCCCTGACCGCCGCGGCGGTCCTGCTGCTAAGCCCGCGCCTGCCCAGCAAGAGCGCTGACGACATGGCGGGCTTCCTGATCTGCGGGGTGCTGGGCCTCATGTACCTCACCTTCATGGCCTATCTGATCGACTGGTACGGCGACCTCCCCGACAAGGTCGGCTGGTGGCTGGCGCGCATCGCCGCGGGCCGCTGGATCGAGATCGCCTTGGCCTTTGCGGCTGGTCTTGCCGCCTTCGCCCTTCTTGCGTTCGGCCGCCGCTATCGGCTCGCCGGCGCGGCCGTCGTCGCTGGCATCGCGGTGTTCTGTGGGTGGCTGCTATCTCCCACGCTCGGGCCGCTGGCGTGGCTCATGGCGCCGGCCGGGCTTGTTTTTCATGCCGCCGCGCTGAGCCTTGCCGCCACCGGCCACTTCACCGAGTCAGCCGAGGGGCGCGCCCATGGTTAAGGGACGGCGTGGCGCCGAACGGGCGGGCGAGGGCGCGAGCGGCCACCTGGCTTCGTTGCTCGGCGGCGGCGCCTTGTTCATCGCCGCTGCCGTCACGGCCGGCGCTTACCTGCTTCGAAAACGGGGCTATGCGCCAAAGGCCGGGGCGCCGAAGCCGCCGGCTGCTGCGTTCGTCCCCGGACCGACCCGCCCGGACGAGCTGGAAGGCTGGGGCGTGCGCTGGCGGGTGGCGGTCCTGGCGGGCGCGGGCGTCTTCATCTTTATTGCCGCCACCCTCGGCGGCGCTCATGTCTTCTACGAACATGCGGGGGCGCCGACAGTGGAGACGCGGCGGGCCGCGCGTTTTCCCGGCCCGACCCTGAACGCCCGCCTAGACCGTGATCCAGGCTGGAGCTTCGCCCTTTCACCGCAACAGATCCACGATCCCGGCCGGCAGGTCCGGGCGGCTATGACCGCCGTCGCGGAGGGGGGTAACGCCGTCTACGATGCGCCAGGACGAAAGCCATGAGGGCCTTCGCCGTGCTCAGCGCCGCGCTTCTTATCGGCATCACCGTCTTGGATGGATGCGCGCCGCGCGCGGCGCTGACGCAAAACGATCTCGACAACGTCAGCGCGGCCCCCCGGCCTGGCGCCAAGGCGCCGCTGAACCTCCGCTTCACCGACCAGCGCGGCGAGCCGCTGACCTTCGGCCAAGCCGTCTCGAACAGACCTACTGTGCTCGTCTTTGCCGACTACACCTGCAGATACCTCTGCGGGCCAGCGCTTGTCCTGACCGCCGCCGCGCTCGACAAGACACCGCTGAAGCCCGACCGGGACTACAGCTTCGTCGTCGTGGGCATCAATCCCCGGGACGGCCCCGGCAAGGCGCGCGCCATGCAGGCCTCCGAGTTGAGATCCAGTGGCGCTGGCGCCGCCGCGCGCCTGCTCTCGAACGGGCCGACGCCAGTTGCGGCGGCCGCCCTGGGCTACCGCTATCTCTACGACGCGCGGCTCGACCAGTACGCCCATGACACGTCGATCTACATCCTTGGGGCCGACGGCTCCGTGCGCCGGCTCCTGCCAGAGTTCGCGCTGACCCCGGCGGCGCTGACCAGCGCCCTCGAACAGGCGAGGAACCCACCGTCCGTGGCGCCGCCGTTATCTGCGCCGCTCCGGTTCATCTGTTACTGCCTCCAGCCCCTAGTCGGCGCTTATGACCAGCCGGCGGTCCTGGCGCTGCGGCTGGGCGGCGTCGCAACCCTGGGGATTCTGGGCTTCGGTGTTTTCGCCCTTCGCCGCCGCCGGGAGCGCCGGCCATGAACGCCTTCTATCTCCCCCAGGCGTCCACCCAGGCTCACGCTGAGGACCGGATTTTCCTCACCCTGCTGATCCTCTCCGGCGTCGTGCTGCTGCTGGTGCTCGCCTTGGTGATCGGCTTTTCGATCCGCTACCGCGCCGGATCGAAGGCCCGGCGCGGTCCGCTGCCGGCCTGGATCAGCCACGAGGTTGAGATCGGCTGGACCGTGGCGACGTTTTTCCTGTTCCTGTTCCTGTTCTGGTGGACGATCTCAGCCCAGCTGCGCCTGCAGATCCCGCCTGCCAACGCCTTCGAGATCCATGTTGTCGCCAAGCAGTGGATGTGGAAGGTCCAGCAGCCGAGCGGCGTGCGCGAGATCAACACCCTGCACGCGCCGGCCGGTATTCCGGTCAAGCTGGTGATGACCTCCCAGGACGTGATCCATAGTTTCGCGGTGCCGGCTTTTCGGCTGAAGCAGGACGTGCTGCCCGGCCGCTACACCGAGATGACGTTCCAGGCGACCCAGCCGGGAACTTACCAGCTGTTCTGCGACCAGTATTGCGGCCTCGATCACTCTGCGATGATCGGCAAGGTGGTGATCCTCTCGGCCGCCGACTACGCGCATTGGATCGCCGCCCAGCCCGAGGGCGACAGCCTGGCGGCCCAGGGCGAGGCGATCTTCGTCTCCTCCGGCTGCGGCGGCTGCCATGGCCAGGGCGCAGCCGTGCACGCGCCGCCGTTGGAGGGCCTCTATGGGTCCGACGTCCCGCTGGCCGGCGGCGGGTTCGTCCACGCGGACGAGGGCTTTCTCCGCGATGCTATCCTGCAGCCCCGCAAGAATGTCCCGGCTGGCTACGAGCCGGTGATGCCGAGCTTCCAGGGGGTGCTGAGCGAAGACCAGCTCGTGCCCCTGATCGCCTACATCAAGTCGCTAAAGGCCAAGCCATGAGGGATATCGAGACCCCGCAGGCGGCGCCGCAAACGCCCGAGCCGGCCAAGCCGAGCTATCTGGCCGATGGCCATACCGTGGCCTCGTGGATCTTCACCACGGACCACAAACGTATCGCCATCCTTTATGCCCTCTCGATCACCGTGTTCTTCTTCATCGGCGGCGCCGCGGCGACGCTGATCCGCATCCAGCTGTTCACGCCGCACAACACCTTTCTCACCGCCGGCCAGTACAACCGGCTCTTCACCCTGCACGGGGTGGTGATGGTCTGGTTCTTCCTGGTGCCGTCGATCCCGACGACGCTGGGCAACTTCCTGCTGCCGCTGATGATCGGCGCCAAGGACGTCGCGCTTCCCAAGATCAACCTGCTCTCCTGGTGGCTTTATCTGGGCGGGGCGGCGCTGACGATCGTCTGCCTGGTCTGTGGCGGAGTCGACACGGGTTGGACCTTCTACACGCCCTATTCGACGCTCTACTCCAACTCCTGCGTTCTGGCCGCCGCCGCCGGCGTCTTCGTGGTCGGCTTCTCCTCGATCCTCACCGGCGTCAACTTCATCGCCACCACCCACATGCTGCGTGCGCCGGGCATGACCTGGTTCCGGCTGCCGCTGTTTGTCTGGGCGATCTACGCCACCAGCATCGTCATGGTGCTGGCGACCCCGGTGCTGGCCATGTCGCTGCTGCTGGTGATGGTCGAGCGCGTCTTCAGCATCCCCGTGTTCGACCCTCGCTTCGGCGGCGATCCGCTGCTCTTCCAGCATCTGTTCTGGTTCTACAGCCACCCCGCCGTCTACATCATGGTGCTGCCGGCGATGGGGGTGATCTCCGAGGTCATCGCCTCCGAAGCGCGCCGGCGCGTGTTCGGCTACCAGGCCATGGTTTACGCCATGGTCTCGATCGCCATCATCGGCTTCATGGTCTGGGGCCACCACATGTTCGTCTCGGGCCAGAGCCCCTTCGCCTCGGTGGTGTTCTCGTTCCTGTCGTTCATCGTCGCCGTGCCTTCAGCGATCAAAGTATTCAACTGGACCGCCACGCTCTACCGGGGGCAGATTCGCTTCGCCGCGCCCATGCTCTACGCACTCGGGTTTCTGGGCCTCTTCACCGTGGGAGGCCTGACCGGTCTCTTCCTCGCCGTGGTGCCGATCGATGTTGCGGTCCACGACACCTACTTCATCGTCGCTCACTTCCATTACATCATGGTCGGCGGCACAGTGTCGGCCTTCTTCGCCGGCCTGCATTACTGGTGGCCGAAGATCACCGGGCGCCTATACTCGGAATGGTGGGCGAAGTTCGCGGCGATCTCTATGTTCCTTGGCTTCAACTTTACCTTCTTCCCTCAGTTCATTCTTGGCTATCTCGGCATGCCGCGCCGCTATCATCAGTATCCGGACCAATTCCAGATCTGGAACGTCCTGTCATCCTCGGGCGCGGTCGTGCTCGCGGTCGCCTACCTGCTGCCGCTCGCATACCTGACCTGGTCGCTCTTCGCCGGCCGGCGCGCCAACGCCAATCCGTGGGATGCGACGGGCCTCGAATGGACCACGGCTTCGCCACCCCCGCGCGCCAATTTCGAGACCCGGCCGCGCGTCACGAGCGCCCCTTACGACTACCACGATCCCGACGTCGGCCCGACCCAGCCCAACCAGCCGCCTCGTCAGACCCAGGCCGCCGAGTGAGCCAGTCCGCCCAGTTGCTGCACGAGCCGTGGCCGGACCGCCCGCGCGAGACGGAGGGCTATGTCTTCGCCATGTGGATCTTCCTGGCGACCGAAGTGCTCTTCTTCGGTGCGCTGATGGCCTTCTACACGGTCAACCGCTGGGCCCATCCGGCGGCCGTCACGCAAGCCGCCGCCCACACCGATTTCTGGTTCGGCACTATCAACACCGCCATCCTGCTGACTTCGAGCCTGACGATCGCGACGGCGGACCGCGCCTTGGAACATGGCCTGCCGCGCCTGGCGCGCCTCGCGCTCTGGCTGACTCTCGCCTTTGGCCTCGGCTTTCTCGTCACCAAGGGTTTCGAGTACCGGAAGGACCTGGAGGATCATCTCTGGCCCAGCGCCGCCTTTGCGCTTCACGGCGCGGGCGCGCGCCCGTTCTGGGGATTCTACTGGATCGCCACGGCCGTCCACGCTGTCCACGTCACCATCGGCCTGGGTCTCATCGGCCGCCTGATCATCCTCTCGCAACGCCGGATGTTGCGTCCGCGGCAGGCGTCGATGACGGTCACCACCCTCTACTGGCACTTCGTCGATGTCGTCTGGGTCGTGCTCTACGCGCTGCTTTACCTCGTGGGCCGGCCATGACGCGGAGGGAACTCAAGAGCGTCGTGCTTGTGCCTCTGGCCACCTGGGCGTGCCTGTGCCTCGCTCTCGCCGCCACCGCCGCTTATGCCTTCATTCCCGACGCGCCGATCAAGCCGATCGCCGCCTTGGCGATCGCCGCGTTCAAGGTGATCCTGATCGCCGCCTTCTTCATGCGGCTCGACCGCGCCAGCGCCTTGATCCGCCTTACCGCCGCGGTCGGGTTTCTGTGGCTCTCATTCCTCTTCATTTTCGCGTTTGCGGACTACACGATGCGCGCCGTCCGGGGCTGAGCGAAGGCCCTCAGCGCGTTGCGGGACGCACCCCTCGCGTCAATTCACCGCCAAGCGGAGCCATAGACCAATCTGGGCGTTCTGGTCGCAGGACACCGAGGGCCAGCATGGACAAACTATTCGCCAAGTTCGCCAACGCCACAGCGAGGGTGACCGGCAGCCCGGCCGCCTTCCTGATTTGCGTCGTCTCGGTGCTGGTCTGGGGCGCCACAGGCCCGGTGTTCAAATACTCCGAGACCTGGCAGTTGGTGATCAACACCGGCACCACCATCGTCACGTTCCTGATGGTGTTCCTGATCCAGAACACTCAGAACCGCGATGGCGCCGCGATCCAGACCAAGCTCGATGAGCTGATCCGGTCTTCGGATGCCGAGGATGAGTTCATGGGAATTGAGAAGCTCACCGACAAGGAACTTGATCTGCTTCACACGAAATGCGTCAGGGCGGCGCGCAACAGCCAACGCATCCTCGATCGCGCTGCAGCAGAACGCGCGGCCCGTGCCGCGAAGGCCAAAATGCCCAAGGCCTCGAAGGCCCGGCCGGCGGCCACCCAACGGAAACGTTCAGCGCGCGCTGCCTGACCCTGTCGCACACGCGCTGAGGTATCGGTTGCGACGCTTCGATTGATCGAGTGGCGCGTTAGAGTGCAGGCCGGCTTCAGCCGGCATTCTCCCCGAGGCAACCCTCTTGGCTACGTCCACACCGAAGGCTCCAGTCGCCCCCGCGCCGGATGATCGGGCGGCCCCACGATCACCCTACCCCCTGGTGCTTCAGGGCCAGCCCGCCCTGGTCACAGGCGCCAATTCGGGGATCGGCAGGGCCGTCGCGCTTGGCCTGGGCGCTGCCGGCGCCGACTTGGTGATCAACTACGTTACCGACCCCGAAGCCGCTGAAGACGTCGCCCACCAGATCGAGGCGATGGGCCGCCGCGCGATCACCATAAAGGCGGATGTCAGCCGCGAGGAGGAGGTGGTCGCGATGTTCGCCAGGGCGATCGACCACTTCGGGACGCTCCACGTGATGGTGAGCAATGCGGGTCTGCAGCGGGATTCACCGTTCGAGCAGATGACGCTCGAGCAGTGGAATACCGTCATCGGGGTCAACCTGACGGGCCAGTTCCTCTGCACGCGGGAAGCGGCGCGGGAGTTCAAGCGCCGGGGCGTGGTCGAGGCCGTGTCGCTCGCCGCGGGCAAGATTCTCTGCATGAGTTCCGTCCATCAGGAGATCCCTTGGGCGGGCCACGCCAACTACGCCGCCTCCAAGGGCGGCGTCATGCTGTTGATGAAGAGTATCGCCCAGGAATTGGCGCCCTATCGCATCCGGGTGAACAGCCTGGCGCCCGGCGCGATCCGGACGCCGATCAACACCTCGGCCTGGAGCACGCCGGAGGCCTACCGCGAGCTGATGACCCTGGTGCCGTACAAGCGCATCGGCGAGCCGGACGATATCGCGCAAGGCGCGGTCTGGTTGGCGTCAGATGCGGCGGACTATGTCACCGGCGCGACCCTTTTCATCGATGGCGGGATGACGCTCTACCCAGGTTTCGCGACGGGCGGCTGACCGCTGTCCGTTGTCGTCTCGCCGTCCTCCAGGACGAGGAGATGGCCGTCGGGGTCCCACATGGCCGATCCTTGGGTCAATGTCCCAGCCTGCCGGGTCTCGAACACCAGTCGGGTCGCCGCGATATCCTCGAGCCCGAGCGGTTTTGTCGGTCGGCTGTAGTCGCCTCGATAGGCCAGAAGCTCAAGATGCGGTGTCGCCTGTCCGGCCGGCGCCAAAGCCGTGACCTCTACGCGGGGGGTCGGCACATCATCCAGCCGCGCTTGTTCGGCCCCGACGTTGAGCGAGCCACCGGTCTTCCTCAACCCAAGTTTTTCGTAGAAGGCCGCGCTTCGGGCTGTGTCGGCGACCGAGATGGCGGAATGATCGATGCCGAGGAACAGTCGACCGCCGCCTGCGTGCCGCCAGCGAGCGGGCGCGCGTTCAGGCTCGAACCAAATCAGTTCGACTGGATGGCCCTCCGGGTCGTGAAACTTGAAGGCGGTGACTCCGCCCGACGCATCAGGCAGTCGCTCCGGTCCGTTGGTCGAGATGGCCCTCCACCCCGCTTGGTCTCGCAGTTTGGCATAGGCGCCGGCCATGTCGGCGACGACGATTGCGATATGCTGGAAATAGGGGCTCCATCCGGGCACTGAAGACGGATAGGGGGCTCCAACAAGTGTCGGCGCCACGAGGTCGACTCGCTGGTCGCCAAGCCACTGGGCGACTCGTGCACTGAGGTCCGGGGCGCCTTTCGTTGATTTCGTACCGGAGAATCCGAGCGAACGGTAGAAGGCGGCGAGCCGCCCCGGATCGGCGCTAATCATCTCGATCCGAGAGAGCCGGCTGACGGTGCTCACGGGCTCTGAGCGCCGCGGACGTTGACGAAGATCGCATAGAGGGTGTCCGAACCCGCGATGAACAGCCGGTTCTTGGCGAGGCCGCCAAAAGTCAGGTTGGAGACACGACGCGGGACCAGGACCTTCCCCAGGAGGTCGCCTTGCGGACTGACGCAGTGCACGCCATCGGCGGCGCTCGACCATACGTTGCCGTGTTCGTCGACCCGCATTCCATCGCAATAGCCGGGCTCGATCTTGTGGAAGAGGTCGCCGCCGCGGATCGAGCGTCCATCGTCGGAAACGTCGAAAACCCGGATGAACTGCTTCGGCTCGGGCTGCGACTGGTCGCCGGTTTCAGAGATGTAGAGGCGGCGCTCGTCTGGCGAAAAGGCGAGACCGTTGGGGCCGTCAAAGTCGGCGGCGACGATGGTGATTTCGCTGGAAGCCGGATCGAGGCGGTAGACCGCCGGGGGCTGTTCGGAAATCTGGCGGCCGCCCTCGTAGTCGGTCAGGATGCCGTAGAGCGGGTCGGTGAACCAGATCGTTCCGTCCGACCTGACCACCACGTCGTTGGGGGCGTTAAGCCGTTTGCCCGCGTGCACGCTGATCAGGTTTGTCACATGACCGTCATGCTCAGTCCGATAGAGGCAGCGATCACGATGCGAGCAAGCGATCAGGCGCCCCTTGCGGTCTCGCGTCTGCCCGTTGGCGTAGTGGGACGGCGATCGATAGGTCGAGACGCCCCGACCCTCTGTCCAGCGTAGGGTCCGATTGCCGGGAAGGTCCTGGAACAACAGGCAATCGGCGTCCCCCATCCAAACCGGCCCTTCGACCCAGCGGAAACCAGTGGCCAGCACTTCCAGCGACGCGTTGTCGAGAACGTAGCGCCGAAAGCGCGGATCGCTGATCTCAAAGCCGTCCATGGCCTATCTGAACCGGCAAGGGGGGGTGGTCTCGCGCACTATCGAGAGCTGGACGATCATCAGTACCGCCGGCGCATCGCCGACGACCCCGGAAAAATGCCCCTGCTTCCCGCCTTGGACCTTCGTGTGCTGGTCCTCGCCGAAGCTAACGTCGCCCGGCCCCATCTCGACCCGCTGGCCGTCCATGGACTCGACGAACCAGCGGCCAGAGATCGGGATGATCCATTGGGGCTTGGGATTTTCATGCCAGTTGCCCGTCCACCCCACGGGCAGGACGGTCACGAAGGTGGTCATCTCCGCCTTGGTCTTTGATCCGATCCACTGCGCCGCCGCCTGCGGCTGGATCGATGAGAGCTCGAACTCAGTCAGGCTGCAGCGGGTCTGGCGGCTGACGCCAGCGGTGTCGGTCCAGAGGTGCCAATATCCGACAGTCGGTGGGGCTTGGTCGGTCATGGCGCACTCGCAACGACAGAGGCGTAGGGACGGGTCGAGGACAGCGGGTGCTCGAAGAAGAGATGCGTCGAGCGCGCGTCCGTCCCGAAGGTGATCAACAGAAACCCGCCGGCGAGGGCGAAGTTCTTCAGAAAGTCCCAGAACAGCGTTCGCCCGCGGCCATCCGGATTTGACCAGAAGTCGCGGGGTTTCCAGAACTGCTTCCACAGGAGCGCGGTCGCGCCGCAATAACCGGCCAGCACGAAGGCGCAGAGCCGGTCGGCAAGGCCGGTCACGACGCCGAGCGACATGAAGACCTCGACCCCGAGGCCGACGACGATGAAGGCGATCGCCAAGCGCCGGTCGACGACGACCTCCTGCGCCTGCTTCACGGCCCCTCTGAAATTCAGAACCTTGTCCAGGGCGCTAAACGGCAGAAACAGCAGCACGAGGACGATCCGGATCCCGGCCGCGATGACGAGGCTGAAAATCATGCCGCGGGCGCCTTTTCCCGCGCACTATCAGCGCGCTGATGCACCGGCCCGTTGGCGCTCATCAGGTTGTGGGCGCTGTTGACCAGGGCCAGGTGCGAAAACGCCTGCGGAAAGTTGCCGAGCTGGCGCCTGGCGGCGGGGTCGTACTCCTCGGCCAGCAGACCAACATCGTTGCGCAGCGAGAGCAGGCGTTTGAACAGGTTGCGGGCGTCCTTCCGGCGATCTTGCAGGACGTAGTTGTCGACCAGCCAGAAGCTGCAGGCGAGGAAGGCGCCTTCACCAGGCGGCAATCCGTCGGTTGGCGCGCCGGTGTCGTAGCGAAGCACCAAACCATCGCGCAGAAGGCCGGCCTCGATCGCCGCCAGGGTGCCGCGCACGCGCGAATCTTCCGGCGGCAGAAACCCCACCATGGGAATCAGCAGCAGGCTCGCATCCAGCGCCCGGCCGCCGTAGGCCTGAACGAAGGTGTTCCTCTCGGGATCGAAACCCTTGTCGCAGACTTCTGCATGGATGTTCGCTCGAAGTTCTCGCCAACGGCCGAGCGGACCCTCGAGGTCGAACTCCTCCATCGACCGCACCGCTCGGTCGAAAGCCACCCAGGCCATCACCTTCGAGTGGGTGAAGTGCTGGCGACCGCCTCGCACCTCCCAGATGCCATCGTCAGGCTGGTCCCAGATCGTTTCCAGATGTTCGACCAGAGCGCGCTCCAGCATCCAGTCCGCTTCCACGACGGGCGCGCCGGCCTTTCGGGCGGCGTACATGGCGTCCAGCACCTCTCCGTACACATCCAACTGGACCTGGCCTGACGCGGCGTTGCCGATCCGCACCGGCCGGGAGTTCTCGTAGCCCGGTAGATGATCCAGCTCATATTCCGCCAGCCGCCGCTCGCCGGCCACGCCGTACATGATCTGGAGATCGCTTGGCGCGCCGGCCGCCGCGCGGAGCAGCCATTGCCGCCAGGCCTTGGCCTCCTCCAGGAAGCCGGAGTTCATCAGCGCATAGAGCGTGAAGGTGGCGTCCCTCAGCCAGCAGTACCGGTAGTCCCAGTTGCGGGGTCCTCCGATCATCTCCGGGAGCGACGTGGTGGCTGCCGCGACAATGCCTCCGGTCTTGCGGTGCGCCAGCCCCTTTAGGGTCAGCAGCGAGCGGAGCATGTCACCGGCCCATTCGCCCTTGACCGTGAAGGCGCTCGCCCACTTCGCCCAGAAGGCTTCGGCCGATTCCAGCGCGGCGTTGGCGTCGATTGGCTCCGGGACGGCGCCGAATGAGGTCGTCCAACTGAGGCGAAACCCAATCTCCTGGCCGGCGACAACATCGAACACGCCGACGGTCTTCATGTCGGCGCTCGTCAACTGAACCGTCGTGTCAAGCAGGAGGCGGTCGGGGCCGCATATGAATTGGAGGCGGCCATCCTCACGCCGGGAAACCCAGGGCGGCGAGCGGCCATAGTCAAACCGCGCCACCAGTTCCGTGCGCATCCGCAGCGAACCTCGAACCCCCCGAACCAGTCGGACCACGTCTGCGACGCCAGCTCGCCGAACCATGAAGTCGATAACCGCGACCGCCCCAGCGTCGGTCTCGAACATGGTTTCGAGCACCAGCGTGTCGCCGCGATAACAGCGGGTCGTTCGAGCGCCGTCGTGATCGGCGCAGATCAGCCAGCGGCCGTTGTCGGCATTGCCAAGAAGCGCGGCGAAACAGGCCTCGCTGTCGAACCTGGGCAGGCAAAGCCAGTCGATCGAGCCGTCCCGGCCGACCAGCGCCATGGTCTCGCCATCGCCGATAACCGCGTAATCCTCGATGCGGCTGGCCACTAGGCTACGACCGTTTGGGATGGGCGACCTGACAGTCGCGCCTCGATCACGTCCGCGACCCGCAACGCATTGGCGATGATGGTCAGGGTGGGGTTCACCGCGCCGATCGACGGGAAGAAACTGGCGTCCGCAAGGTAAAGGTTATCGACCTCGTGTGCCCGGCAGTCGAGGTTAAGCACCGAGGTCATCGGATCAGCGCCGAACCGCGCTGTACCTGCTTGGTGGGCGGTGCCCCCGACAGGAATGTCCTTGCCGAGATAGAGACCGCGGTCGAGCAGCACCGGGTAGCAGTCGGCGGCTTCCAGAACCTGTTCCAGCTTCTTCTTCAGGCGATGGTGCGCCTCCATGTCGCCCTCATGAATGTCGAGGACGACCCGGTCACCGTCATAGAAGATCCTATTTTCCGGGCGTGGAAGGTCCTCGGTGGAGAGCCAGAAGCTGATCGAATGGCGCGCCATCTGCTCGAATGGCATGTCCGGAACCCACTCCAGCCAGGCCGGCAGCGCTTCGCCGCGAATCTGATCGGTATGCGCGGCCGCGCACATCTGAATCAGCCCGAGCGGGTAGTCCCAGTCGTCGGCCCCGAAGTAATAGTCGCTGATCGCGAGCGTCTTCTGAAAGACAGCGTCGTTCGGCTTACGCATGAGCGCCATCAGGATCGACTGGTTGTGGCGCATGTAGTTGCGGCCGACCTGATCGGATCCGTTAGCGAGGCCGCGAGGATGCCGGTCATTCGCCGACCGCAGCAGCAGCAGCGCCGAGGAGAGCGCGCCGCAGGCCGCAACCACGATGTCGGCCGAGTACCGCTCTTCGCGGCCGTCCCGCGTGACATGCACAGCCGTGATCGTTCGGCCCGAAGCGTCGGTCTCGAGCCGGGAGACGTAGGCGCCGGTGAGCAGTGTGAGATTCGGACAGGCCTTCAGCGCCGGATCGACGCATACGACCTGCGCGTCCGCCTTGCCGTTGAGGAGGCAGGGAAATCCGTCGAAAGCATCGCAGCGGATGCAGGTGCTGGTCGGCGTCGCCTTGCCGTCCTTCTCGTCGAGCAGGATGCCGAGCGGCAGGTGAAAGGGGTGCAGGCCCTGTCCCGAAAGCCGTTCGCTCAGTCTCTCGATAGCCGGTTCGTGCGACACGGCCAGGTAGGGGAACGCGCCGCTCGCCGGCGGCTCGGTCGAATCCTCGCCTCGCTGGCCATGGACGTGAAACAGCCGCTCGGCCTCGGCATAGTACGGCTCGAAGTCCAAGTATTTCAGCGGCCACGCCGGGGAGACGCCGTCCTTGTGCTGGATTGCGTCGAAGTCCCGCTCGCGCAGGCGAAAGAGCGCCGCGCCGAAGACTTTCGAGTTGCCGCCGACGTAGTAGTGAAGACCCGGGTGGAAGCTCTTGCCGTCCGCGGCGTACCAAGTCTCAGACGTCTGATAGGCGCCATCAACGAATACGGTCTTCGAATCCCAGTTGGCGCGCGACCTCGGCAGGTAGTCGCCGCGCTCGAGCAGCAGCACCCGCTTGCCCGTCGCCGCCAGCTTGTGCGCGACAGACGCCCCGCCCGGACCGCTGCCGATGATCAGGACATCCCAGTGATCGACCGGCACAGGTGTCTCCTTGATGTCCGGCGCCGTCATCGCACGGCGCACCAAGGCGCTTCGGTTGGGCGCCGATTCACAGCTCGCCTCGCGCCGCGAGCGCCTTGATCCGATCGGCGGTCCGCATGGCGATGGCGGTGATCGTCAGGGATGGATGGGCGGCGGCGCCGTAGACCGTGTCGCGCGCCGGATGGGGCGCCGAGCGGCGATCACCCGCGCCATGAAATCCCGCCAGCAGCGACAAGGCGGAGCTGACCAGCGGCGCATATATGGCCTTGTTGTGAAACAAGCCCCGGTAGTGCTCGACGGCGCTGTCCATCAGGACGGATGCCGCGATGATGCTCGATGCGCGGTTCAGGTCGCGGGCGGCCGTGACCGTCGCTTCTGGGTCCGAGACGTTGTCGAGAGCCCGCTGCGATTCGGATCCGCGGCGCCGCTGGCGGGTCATTCCTTGTCATCGTGCGGCAGGACCGAGGCGACCAGCTGCTTGATGCTGCCCGCGATCACCGAACCCCGCTCCGGCTCGCTCTCCAGCATGGTGATAAAGTGCGCCGCCTCTTCCAAGGTGATGTGCGGCGGCAGGGGAGGAACGTTGGGATCGGTGTAGGCCTCCAGGACGACAGGCCGGTCGGCCGAAAGCGCCGCGTCCCACGCCGCCCCGATCTCCTCCGGCTTGTTCACGAAGATGCCCTTCAGCCCGATGAGATCGGCGTATCGGGCGTAGGGAAAATCGGGGATCGTCTGGGTCGAAGGGGTCTTGCCGACCCCGAGCTGAATGCGTTCCTCCCAGGTGACCTGGTTGAGGTCGCGATTGTTGAGGACGAGGATGATCAGGTGCGGGTTGGACCATTGGCGCCAGTATTTGCCGATGGTGATCAGCACGTTGATGCCGTTCATCTGCATCGCCCCATCGCCCATGCACGCAATCACCGTGCGCTCGGGAAACGCCATCTTGGCGGCCATGGCATAGGGCGTGCCGGCGCCGAGCGAGGCGAGCCCGCCGGAGAGGGAGGCCTTCATCCCGCGCCGCATCTTGAGGTCGCGGGCATACCAGTTGGCGGAGGACCCCGAGTCAGCTGTGATGATCGCGTCGTCGGGCAGGCGAGGGGACAGCTCCCAGAATACCCGCTGCGGGTTGATGGGGTCCGCGTCCTCCATGGCCCGGGCTTCGAGAACCCCCCACCAGTCCCTGACCTCGCCCTCGATCTTGTTGCGCCAGGATCGATCCGCGGCTTGGTTCAGGAGTGGCAGCAACGCCTCCAGCGTGGCGGCGCTGTCACCCACGAGGTTCACCTCCATGGGGTAACGAAGCGAGAGGTTCGCGCCGTTGATATCGATTTGCACGCCGCGCGCCTTGCCGGGCTCGGGCAGGAACTCGCTGTACGGAAAGCACGACCCGACCATCAGGAAGGTATCGCAGCCTTTCAGCATGTCCCAGCTCGGCTTGGTGCCCAGCAGCCCCAGCGAGCCAGTCACCCACGGCAGGTCGTCGGGCAACGCCGCCTTGCCGAGCAGCGCCTTGGCGCAGCCCGCGCCCAGCCTGTCGGCGACGGCGATGACCTGGTCGGTGGCGTCAAGCGCGCCCGCGCCAATCAGCATGCCAACCTTCGTGCCGGCGTTGAGCACGTCCGCGGCGCTCTGCAGCGCTGACCGTTCCGGAACTTTCGAAAGGCCCGGGAAGCCCACGCCGGTATGCGTGTAGCCGTGCTTCACCGGCGGTTCTTCGTAGTCGAGCAGCTGCAGGTCGTTCGGCAGGATGATGCATGTTACGGAGCGCTTGGCCTGAGCGATGCGGACCGCGCGGTCGACGAGCGTCCTGACCTGGCTCGGAATTGTTCCGGTCGCCACGTAGTCGCTGGCGACATCCTTGAACAATGTCTGAAGGTCGACCTCCTGCTGGTATGAGGCGCCGATCGAGGCCCGAGCCTGCTGGCCGACAACGGCCACGACCGGCACGTGGTCCATCTTCGCGTCGTAAAGCCCCGTGAGAAGATGGATGGCTCCCGGCCCGGAGGTCGCGTAGCAGAGCCCCACGCCGCCGGTGAACTTGGCGTGGGCGCTGGCCATGAACGCCGCCATCTCCTCGTGCCGGACCTGGATGTATTCCATCCGGTCCTTGGCCTTCTCCAGCGCGACATCGAGGCCGCCAACCCCGTCGCCGGGATAGCCGAAGACGCGCGACAGACCCCATTCGCCAAGTCGGCGCCAGACGAAATCGCTGACGGTGAGGGTCATGTCGGGTCCAATTCAGCGCCAGGCGCCCAGCGATCCGATCCAGATCCTGAGTTCTGTCTCTACGCCTCGGCGACCCGATAGTTCCCGGGCGCGGACAGGCCGTCGTCGCCGCCCGCGGGAACCGGGTCCGCGCCATGGGATTTGCTGTCTATGGCCCGGGATTCAGGTTCGATCGAGACGGTGCTGGATCTCCAGGCGACGATTGGAGAGTCGCCCCTGTGGTCCTCTGACGAGCTGGCGCTCTATTGGGTGGATATCAAGAAGCCTGCGCTCTACCGCTTCGAGCCCGCCACCGGCGCTCAGCGATCCTGGGCGCTGACCAGCGATGTCGGCGGCTTTGCGCTAGTCAGCGATCCGCCGGGCGCCCTGGTGGCGCTGCGGACGGGACTTCATCGCCTGGACTTCGCCAGCGGCGCGCTGGCGATGCTGGCTCCCGCCCCCTTTGATCCGGCATTCTTTCGGTTCAACGAGGGCGCTTGCGATGCCCAAGGCCGGTTCTGGATCGGCGTCATGTTCGATCCGCTCGAGAAGAGCGAAGGGCCGCGGCGACTGGAAAACCTGCACAGCTTCACGCTTGCCGGCGGCCTGCGCCAAGAGACCGACCGATCAGCCTTGCACAATGGCATGGCCTGGAGCCCGGACGGCAGGCGCTTCTATCTATCTCACAGCTTCAGCCAGCAGATTTTCGTACACGACTACACTGAGCCAGGTGGAACAATCGGCGAAGGACGCGTCTTCGCCAAGCTGCCCGAGGCGGCGGGCATTCCTGACGGCGCCGCGATGGACACCGACGGTGGATACTGGTGTGCCTGTCACGGCGGCGGTCGGCTGCGGCGCTACGATCACGAGGGCGCGGTCGATGTTGATATACCGCTTCCTGTCAGCCAGCCGACAATGTGCGCGTTCGGGGGTGAACACCTGCTGGACCTTTATGTGACCAGTGCACGCGACCAGCTCTCCGCGGCCCAGCTGGAACAAGAACCCCTCGCCGGCGGATTGTTGCGCCTGCGCCCCGGACGGCAGGGCGCGCCGCGCCACTGCTTCGCCCGCTGAGACAGAAGTACCCAAGTTTCTGGGTCCGGCCGGTCGGCTCTCCATCATGTGCGGGACGAGCCCGCTCGCAGCACGTTGGCGAAACACCCGGCGTGCAGGCCGGGACGATCATGCCGCGCGAGACGACGGGATGGCGGGTTCGCGCGAAGGTAAGCCCATGGTCAAGATTGTCGTCATAACCGGTGCGGGGGCGGGCGTCGGCCGCGCATGCGCGACGGAGTTCGCGCGAAAGGGCTGCGATCTCGCGCTGCTATCGCGCGATCAAACGCGGCTCGACACCGCAGCAAATGAACTCAAGGCCTTCGGGGTCCGGGTGATCACCATCTCGACCGACGTCGCGGACGCCGCTGCCGTCGACGCCGCCGCCGAGCAAATTGAGCGAGACCTGGGTCAGATCGACGTCTGGGTGAACGTCGCCATGGCCACAATCTTTGCGCCTGTGCACCGATTGACCGCGGCTGAGTTTCAGCGGGGCACCAACGTCACCTATCTCGGCCAGGTCCACGGCGTGATGGCGGCCTTGCGGCACATGCGTCCACGCAACCGAGGTTCGATTGTCTGCGTGGGCTCGGCGCTGGCGTACCGCTCGGTG
>DATAVF010000127.1:0-3135 GCA_036267835.1 Caulobacteraceae bacterium
GAGGCCGTCTACGGCATGCCCTACGAGACCTGGAAGGCGACCTATCAGGGCGCGGCCAGCCCCGAGCAGCTGGCGGCGATGAAGAAGGCCCAAAGCGGGCATTGAGGCCTCCCGGGTCTGTTCCTCTATCCCTCTGCAGCACGTCATTTCGTGTTCCGTCATGGCCGGGCATAGCCGTCCAAAGGACGGCGTCGCTTGCGCTCGCCTATGTTCCGGCCATCCACGTCTTCCTCGCTGCGATGCTGTCAAGACGTGGATGCCCGGGACAAGCGCGGGCATGACGATTGATGTGTGCCGAGATCTTTCTCCTGTGGGCGCGCTGTGGATGATTGTGATGTTTCCTTGACGCAAGGGCCCCCAATCCCGAGGGTCATTTGACGGATGCGGCTCGCCGCGCGCCGGTAAAACCTCCACCATCAGTTCACCCAGGAGTACCCGATGGCCACCTCTGCCGCCGCCGTCAAGGAAGAGCCCGCGACCAAGTTCGCAAAGGACCAGCTCAAGGCCATCATCGAGCGCATCGAGCGGCTGGAAGAAGAAAAGAAGACCATCTCCGACGACATCCGCGACGTCTATGCCGAGGCCAAGGGCAACGGCTTCGACGTCAAGGCGCTGCGCACCATCGTGCGCCTGCGCAAACAGGACGAAAACGAGCGCGCCGAGCAGGAGACCATCCTGGAGACCTACATGCAGGCGCTGGGGATGCTGTGAGGGGGGCAAAAACTCCTCGTCGGCCTTGCGCCGGCAGCCACAACCCCCGCCGCTTTTGAGAATTGATGGAGCTCGCTTCAACCCTACCGGCGACGCCAGGGGTTATGGGGTCCTCGCGTTCGCGAGGACGACGGCGGATCTGTAGAAGCGGCGCAGGCCTGAGCGACGTGCGTTAGCGCAGCGATGCCGTCCGCATCACGAACGAGGTGGTGGCCAGCCGCGCGGTGGTCGAGCCCGAGAAGCGGTCGGACTGCAATCCCATCTGCGGATCGTCCGAGAAACTCATCGCCACGACGGCCTGCGGCTTGGTGAAATAAGCCTGCATCAGGACCATGTCGGTATCGCCCAGCACGGTCGTGAGCATCGAACTGCTGGCGCTCGGCGCCAGCATCATGACGCGCAGCCAGAGGTCGTTGCCCTTGGCCGCGGCAAGCCGTGTCGACGTCGTGACGCCGCGCTGGTCCGGCGCGCCCTTGGCGGCGACGGTGTTGATCCCGGTGGCGAGCGCGTCGGCGTTGCGCGGGGCGGGGCGGGCGCTGCGCGGGATCGGCGCGCCGGCCGCGACGATAGTGGCGCGGTCGACCGGGGCGCTGGCGGCCGGCGCGTAGTAGGCCAGCGCCTGCAACGCGGATGAAACGCTGGCGGTCGATTGCGGATCGACCGCGGCGAGGGCCTGACGGGCCTTCAGCGCCGCGACCTGGGCCGGGGAAGCCTGTTTCGGCGTCGCCGCAGTGTCGCCCCAGAAGCCGCGGGCGTTGATGATCTCGGCCGGCGTTTGCGGCCTGGCTTCGGCCTTGTCGGCGGCGGCCGGCGGGTTCGGTTGGGCCGGAGTGGCCAGTTGCGCGTCGGCCGAGGCGAGCTGGAACGCCGAGAGCACGCGCGGTTTTGCCCGCGGCGCCGGAACAGCTTCAGCAACCCTGGCGTCGGCCGTCTTGTTGGCGGCTGCGACCGCCGCGGCGGCGTCGGCAATCTGCTGCGCGGTCGGCACCGGCGCGGCGACCGCATCATCGCCATCATCGTCGGCGGATTTACGCTTGAACAACGACGCCCACAGGCTCGGGCTGCTCTTCTTCATGGCGTTGTCGTTGCCGTCGCGCTTTTCGATGTCGAGGCGGGCCAGTTCGTAGCCCTTCATCGGCCTGCCGTCCGAGGCCATGTGCACGGTGCGCTCGTCGGGGAATACCTTGACCAGCTGATCGTGGGTCATGCCCGGCCAGTGCCGGATGCTGCCGGTGTCCAGATGCACGAACGGCGATCCCGAGGTCGGGTAGAAGCCGACGCCGCCGCGTTGCAGCCGCAGCCCCGCGAAGCGGATCTGCTCCAGCGGCACGCCTGGAATGAACAGATCCATCGCGTGGCCGAGCATGTGCTGGCTGAAGCGCGCCACGGCGGAGGAGCGGCGATGCAGCATGGCGTTGGTGGCGGGGGCGCGGTAGGCGGAGATGATCTGGATCGGCTTCTCGCCGCCGACGTCGCGATAGACTTCCCAGATGATGTCGAACAGATGGGGGTCCATCACCGTCTGGTCCTGGGTGCGCCAGTCGCGGAGGTAATGGTTGAGCTGTTTCAGCGCCGCCTCGTCGTAGCGCCCGTCGCGCTTGAAAGTGACGGTGAGGTCTTCGCCGGAATGGGTGTGGTGGAACGAGAGCGTGCGGGTTTCGTTCGATGCGGTCGCATCGTGCACCGAGCCCGCGCCGGCCAGCAGCAGCACCGAGGCGAGGCCGACGCAGCATCCGGCCGCGGAGAGCGTCTTGAATCCGGCTCCGGATCCAACCTTGGGCAACGACGGCAATTTGAATTGGCGTGCGAAACCAACCAGCACTATGAGCCCACCCAGAGGACGACCGATCGAGAAGTTCTCTCGCCGCCCCGTACGGCGAAAGAAGGTGAAATTGGTCTAAAGCGGGAGGGTTAATCGAAACTCTACGCCCCACCCCCAAGTACAGGTCTTAACCTAACCCGGCGAGTGTGGCGAAAAATAGCCCTGGGCTGAAATCGGGATCGAGAATGGTTAACGTTACCGGCCTCGCCATTATGGCGAGGCCCTTGATTTTACTGGGAAATTATCAACCGTAGGCTGGGCCTTTAGCGGGTGAACACCCGCCGCGGCGGCCGATGGCCCGGAGGCGGCGCGGGCTCGGCGCGCGGGCCGCCGAACAGCCGTTCGAAGAAGGACGGGCCGCTCGATGAATTATCGCTGGCGAAGCTGACCCCGGACGGCAGGTTGGCCACCGGATGGGAATAGCTCGGCTGCGAGTGCGCCACCACGGTTTCCAGGTCCCGGCCCTTGGCGTTGCGAAGCAGCGCCAGCATGGCGGCGTCGCGGCCGTAGACGTCCTTGCGGATCTGCAGCTTGCCCGCCTCGTCGACGAACGCGGTCTGGTAGGTGATGTTGACCGGGATCGGGGTCGGGAATTTCAGGTC
>DATAVF010000128.1:0-1920 GCA_036267835.1 Caulobacteraceae bacterium
GCTGAATATAGAACAATCCCATTTCAAGGTTTACAGTCCTCACTAAATATGTTCGATATGTAACGCTTCGTCCAGTCCAGGGAGGCCTCGATGGCCAGCACGATCTTCGTCACCGGCGCGACTGGTCAGACCGGCGGCAACGTTTGCGAGCAGCTGATTGAGCGTGGCGACCAGGTTCGCGCCCTGGTCCGCGATCCCGACGCAGCCACGGCGCTGGCCGAAATCGGCGTCGAATTGGTCAAGGGCGACATCAGCGACGCCGACGATGTCTTGCGAGCGGCCAAGGGCGCTGAGGCGGCGATCCACTGTGCGGCGCTGCTCGGTGGTGCGAGTCAGGACCTCGAAGACTTCAAGGCCGTCAACCTGGTCGGCACCACGAACGTCCTGGATGCGGGAAAAGCCCACGGCATGCGTCGGGTCGTCGCCCTGAGCACCGCCACGTTCCTCGACTTAAGCGCCGGCGTCGACTTCGAAGAAGCGCCCGTTCTGCAGAACCCACCGAAGGACCCCTACACCGTCACCAAGCTCGCCGCTTTCCTGGAAGCGCACCAGCGCGCCGCCGCGGGCGACGATGTGCTGACCTGCCACCCCGGCGCGATCTACGGTCCCGGCCTGGTCGTGGAACGCGCGTTGCATCGCACCAGTTTCAATCGGGTGCTGCTGGCGGGCATGCGTGGAAAGATCAAGCGCTACTTGGCTTTTCCGGTGACGTGGGTCGCCGGAGCGGATGTCGCGAAGGGCTCGATCGCCGCACTGGACAACGGGGTGGCCGGTGAGCGCTACCTGTTGGTCGGCCGGCCCGAAGACACCTTCAGTACCGCCGGGGGCATCAACCGCGCCTGCGAGGTCGCCGGAATCGACCACCGCGTCGAGGATCTCGACTACCGCGCCGATCCTGAGGCGTTGACTACCGAATTCGGACCTACCTTGATGGCCATCGCGAAAGCCGCGGCCCGCAGCGAGCGCAAGCCCAGAAGCACAGACAACCTGACCGTCCGGCGCCTCGGCTATGCGCCCATGTCCTTTGACGACGGACTGCGGTTGTTGATCTCGTGGCTGCGCAAGCTCGGCAAGCTGTAGCGGCTGCCGCGGTGTCGACGGCCGAATCACGCGGCTCAGATCACGGCGATCTGGCCGATCGAATCCTGGACGCGGCCCAACGGCTGGTATTCCGATCCGGCGCCCGCAAGTTATCGCTATCGGATGTGGCGACCCTGGCCGGGGTTTCGCGGCCCACCATCTACCGCTACTTCGTATCCAAAGAAGACCTCATCGACGCGATGGGAAAGCGCGAACGGCGTCGCTTCACCGCGGCGATGGACGCAGCCATGTCCGGAGTCGTCGGCGTCGCACGATTGGAAGCCGCGGTCGACGTCGTCGCCAGCTTCCTCGAGGCTCAGCCGCCGGGGCGCCTCCTCGACCTCGAACCCGGCTTCGCGCACGACCAGATGGCCGCAGCGCTCCCTATGCTCGCCGACGGGCTGGTGGCGGTTCTACAGCGCTGCGCCCGCGAGGGTGCCCTGGCCACCGCGGCGGCCCCTCATGACCTTGCCGGCGCTATCGCGCGAATCGCGTTGAGCCACTACATATTTCCCGAAACAGACCGCGCCGCAGCGCGCCGCGAGATCCGGGCTGCCGCGGGTCTTTCCGGCCGCAGCTGAGCCGGAATGGGAGCGCCGCGTTCAGCGCCTTTCGACGATCTCTTTCTCGGGCGTTCCTGAGTTAGAAAATGTAGTGCCCCAACGCCCACGCCCTGTCCCCCGGTGCCTGCGCCACCTTGACGGACTCGCCATCCTGAAAGAACTCTTCTTGGCGGATAACCCCGTCCTGAACAGCCTCATCCCACGCCTTGGTCGGCCCGGCGCCGTACGAGCGCCACGGCACCAAATCGTCCATGATCACCGCGGTCTTCTGCGTGCT
>DATAVF010000129.1:0-11011 GCA_036267835.1 Caulobacteraceae bacterium
GGCCTGGAAGCCCTGGCGGTCGCGGCGGGACGCGTCGGCGATGACCTCGCCGTAGCGGGAGGTGAGGACCTGGACACGGGTGCGGAAGCTGGGGTCGGCGAGCAGCCGCCGGGCGATGCGGCGGATGGCGGCGGGGGCCAGGGTGCGGACCACTTCGCGGGCCCCGATGCCGTCGCCGGTCTGGATCGCGGCGGCGATTTCGTCGATGCGGCCCTTCGGCAGAAGCGCGCCCGGGTCGATGCCCATCGCCTCGATCTCGCGGAAAAGGTCGTCGCCGAGGCGTCCGTCGTCGTGGATCGCCGCGCCGCGCAGCGGTTCGGCGACGCCGCGGACCGGCGGCACCTGGGACGGGTTCGGCGCGGCGGAGGCGGCGTCGGGCTCGGTGTCGAGCGTGGTCAGCAGCTCTTTCCAGGTCCAGCCGCCCTCGTCGGTGGCGGCCGGGGGCTGGCCGCCGGCGGCATCGTAGGCGGCCTTGAACTCATCGTCGGTCGCAGTCGGCGTCAGCTTCAACCGGCCGCGCAGGCCTGCGTCGGCGGCGGCCGGGAACGGGGCCTGGGGCGGCGGTTCGGGCGCGGCCTCCAGCGCCGGCGGCGGCGTGGCGGGCGGAGCGAGGGCCGCGGGTTCGGCCGGACGCAGGGCCGGCGCGTCGCGAGCCGGCAAGGCCGCGGCGACGCGGCTGCGCGCCCGGTCGGCGGCAGACGGGCGATCCAGCACCGATCCGCCCTGCCCGCCTCGCGCGACGACGCCCATCAACTGGACCGCCTCGCTGAGCATTTCGTAGTTGCGCTTCACCCGCTCCTGGAAGGCCGCGTCGATGGCCTGGGTCTCCTCCGAGGCGCGGCGGGCCGAGGCCAGCAGTTCACCCAGCCCGCGCTCTACCGCCTGCTTGATCTCGTCGGCCTTGGCGCCGGTCTCGGCCGGCAGCCGCGCGGCGCGGGCGCTGACCTCGTCCATCATGTCGTTGAGGCTCTGCAGCGAAGCGCGCGCCGCCGCCACCTGGGCGTCGAGCCGCTGGGCCGTGTCGGCGCCCGCGTCCTCGACCAGCCGCGCCGACTGCTCGATCAGGCCGCGGGCCTGGCCGAGGCGCGATTCGAACACCTGGTCGGCCTTCTGGCCGGCGACGAACGCCGCCTCGTTGAGCAGGTCGACCCGGGCCCTGGCCGCCTCGGCATGCACGTCGGCCGCCTCGCGCGCCTCGACCGCCGCGGTGGAGAGCGCCTCGATGGTCGAGCGCATCGCCGCTTCCAGGTGTTGGCGCTCGCGGGCCCCGGCTTCGGAGAGGCCCATCAGCGAGCCCTCCGCCGACTTGGCGAAGGCGTCGCGCTCAGCGCCCGCCGCGTCGGAAAGCTCGCGCAGCTTCTCGCGGGCGTCGGCGATCAGTTCGCTGAGCGCCGAAGCGCCCTGGCTGGTGGCGTTGTTGAGCTGGGTGACGTCGGCCTGGGCGCTGGTCACGAACTCGGCCAGTTGCGCGGCCCGGCTCTCGGTCAGGGTGGCGAAGTCTTCCTGCTCGGCGCGCAGGGCGTGGGCGACGGTGACCAGGGCGGCGCGCTGCTGGGTAAGGCCGTCCTCGAGGGCGCGCATCTGGTCGCCGACGCCGCCGCTGGCGGTCTCCAGGCGGGTGACCTGGCGACCGAGGTCCTCGGTGGCGACGCGGGAGACATCGACCGCCTCGCCGGCGGCGGCGGCCAGGTCGGCGGCGCGGGCGGCGAGCGCGGCTTCGGCTTCGCGCAGCATGGTCTCGGCGAGGTCCGCCGCGTCGGTGACCATCTGGCCCTGGCGGTTGATCGCATCGGTGACGGCGGCCGAGCGGGCGTCGAGGGTCAGGGCCAGGGTGTTGAGCTCGCCGCGCTCGCGGCTCAGCGTCTCGACCAGGCTGACGGCGGTGCGCGAGGCGTGGGCGGTGGCTTCGGCCAGCTTCTCGGTCTCGATGGCGAGCGCTTCACGCAGGGCGCCAAGGTGGTCGCGGGCCTGGTTGGCGACCTCGGTGGCCATGGAGATCTGGCCGCGCATGGCCTCGACCACGTTGCCAGCCTGCGCGGCAGCGAGGGCGGTGGGGCCGATCAGCTCGTCGGTGAGGCGCTTGGAGCGCTTGGCCTCGGTCGCCAGGGTGCGGGCTTGCGCCACGACGTAGGCGCCGGCCCAGATCAGTCCCATGGGGGCCAGCGCCAGCAGCGCCAGGAAGGCCAGCACTACCGGCGTCAGCTGCATGACGCTCGAATGGGTGGCATAGCCGAAGACGAAGGCGGCGAGCGCCCCGACCCAGAGCACGCTGGCGAGGCCCGCGGTGATGTAGACCCCGCGCATGCTGGCGCTGGGCTCGTTCATCCGCGTCAGCACCTGGCGCGGCTCCATCGCTGACGACGCGGCGCGCGCCAGCGGCGATGCCGCGGGCGGCGGCGCGACGCTGGTCGGCGGCGCGGCCGCGGTGGAAGCGGGCGTCGGGGTGTCAGGCTCGGCCAACAGTGGTCCCGCCATCTCGGTGCTCGCCGGTTTCGCCCCGGCGCTGGGGTCCGCAGGCTCGGCGGCGGGCTCGCCCTCGGGCGCAGCGTCCTCGGGCTGCAGCTCGGGGCCAGCCGGCTGGAACGTCCCCGATCGGAGGGAGGTAAAACTCAAAGGCCGGTGTCGCGGGGGATTCATGCGCGTGCCGATCGAACCTTCGGGGCCTCATGCTGCTCGTCCGGACGCGCGCCGCCCCAGTTTGCGCCGTCTTTTCAATAACCCCGAAGTGTCATCCGGGCAAAGACGCTTCGACTTGCGCGGGAGTTGCGCCAGGCCTTCGAACACACGCGCCGCGACCGGCATCTTGCGCCGGCCCCGCCGGTCCCTTAACTCACGACGCGAAGGGCTGGCCGGCCGACCGCGAGCAACACGCGGGGGCGCCGCGCATTTTTCACGCAAGGCCGGAACACGCTTTCCATGTCATCTACGCTCGCCGCCCCGCCCCTGACGGCCGCGGCCCATCCCGCGCCCGTCTCGCTGACCCACCTGCAGCGGCTGGAGGCGGAAGCCATCCACATCATGCGCGAGGTGGTGGCCGAGGCCGAGAAGCCGGTGATGCTGTACTCGATCGGCAAGGACTCGTCGGTGATGCTGCATCTGGCGGCGAAGGCCTTCTACCCGGCCAAGCCGCCGTTCCCGCTGCTGCATGTCGACACGACGTGGAAGTTCCGCGAGATGTACCGGATGCGCGATCGCATGCCGGCCGAGATGGGCTTCGAGTTGCTCGTGCACCAGAACCCCGAAGCCAAGGCCCAGGGCATCAACCCCTTCGACCACGGCCCGCTGCACACCGACATGTGGAAGACGCAAGGGCTGAAGCAGGCGCTGGACAAGTACGGCTTCGACGCGGCCTTCGGCGGCGCGCGGCGCGACGAGGAGAAGAGCCGCGCCAAGGAGCGCATCTTCTCGCACCGCACCGCCCAGCACGTGTGGGACCCGAAGAACCAGCGGCCCGAACTCTGGCGGCTCTACAACGCCAAGAAGCGGCCAGGGGAGAGCTTCCGCGTCTTCCCGATCTCCAACTGGACCGAGCTCGACATCTGGCAATACATCCACCTGGAGGGCATCCCGATCGTGCCGCTCTACTTCGCCGCCGAGCGGCCGGTGGTGGAGCGCGACGGCCAGCTGATCATGGTCGATGACGAGCGCATGCGCCTGCTGCCGGGCGAGGTCCCACAGCTGCGCAAGATCCGCTTCCGCACCCAGGGCTGCTATCCCCTGACCGGCGCGGTCGAGAGCGACGCCGAGACCCTGCCGCAGATCATCCAGGAAATGCTGCTGGCCACCACCTCCGAACGCCAGGGCCGCGTCATCGACCACGACCAGTCGGCCTCGATGGAGAAGAAGAAGCGCGAGGGGTATTTCTAGATGACAGCTCAGCGCGCGACGCCGCAGGCGTCTGTTTTACCACGGAAAACACGGAGAACACGGAAAGTCGGCGGCGATCTCGCGCCTCGTGTTGATCTCTGCCTTCCTATTTCCGTGTCTTCCGTGTTTTCCGTGGTCAATAAGAACGGCGCCTGCGGCGCCAACCACCTCTCCGGGTTCGCCGCATGACCCACGCTTCGGACCTGATCGCCACCGACATCGACGCCTACCTTGAGCAGCATCAGCACAAGTCGCTGCTGCGGTTCATCACCTGCGGGTCGGTGGATGATGGCAAGTCGACCCTGATCGGGCGGCTGCTCTATGATTCCAAGCTGATCTTCGAGGACCAGCTGGCCGCGCTGGAGGCCGATTCCAAACGGGTGGGCACGCAGGGCGGCGAGATCGACTTCGCCCTGCTGGTCGATGGCCTCGCCGCCGAGCGCGAGCAGGGCATCACCATCGATGTCGCCTACCGCTTCTTCTCCACCGACAAGCGCAAGTTCATCGTCGCCGACACCCCCGGCCACGAGCAGTACACCCGCAACATGGTCACCGGCGCGTCGACCGCCGACCTCGCGGTGATCCTGATCGATGCCCGCAAGGGGGTGCTGACGCAGACCCGGCGCCACTCGTTCCTGGTCAGCCTGATCGGCATCCGCCACATCGTGCTGGCGGTGAACAAGATGGACCTGGTCGGCTACGACCAGGCGACCTTCGACCAGATCGTGGCAGACTACCGGGCCTTCGCCGCCGAAATCGGCCTTTCCAACATCGTCGCCATCCCGATCTCGGGCCTGCGCGGCGACAACATCATCACGCCCAGCGACCTGACCCCCTGGTACGCCGGCCCGACGCTGATGAAGCATCTGGAAACGGTGGAGATCGACGAGACGCGGCTGCAGGCGGGGCCGCTGCGCCTGCCGGTGCAATGGGTGAACCGGCCGAACCTCGACTTCCGCGGCTTCGCCGGGGAGATCGCCTCGGGCGCCGCCAGGCCCGGCGACCGGGTGCGCATCCTGCCTTCCGGCCGCGAGAGCCACATCGCCCGCATCGTCACCAAGGACGGCGACCTGCCGCTGGCCGTCGCCGGCCAGTCGGTGACCTTCACCCTCGCCGACGAGATCGACTGTTCGCGCGGCGACGTGATCGCGGCGGCCGATGCGCCGGCCGAAGCCGCCGACCAGTTCGAGACCACCATCGTCTGGATGGCCGAGGAGCCACTGCTGACCGGGCGTTCGTATTGGCTGAAGATCGGGGCCAAGACCGTCTCGGCGACGATCACCGAGCAGAAGTACAAGATCAACGTCAACACGCTGGAGCACCTGGCCGCCAAGCAGCTGGAGCTCAACGACATCGCGGTCTGCAACATCAGCCTCGACCAGCCGGTGGCCTTCGATCCTTACGAGGAGAACCGCGACACCGGCGGCTTCATCCTGATCGACCGGATCACCAATGGCACCGTCGGCGCCGGCATGATCCGCTTCGCGCTGCGCCGGGCGCAGAACATCCACTGGCAGGCGCTGGACGTCAGCAAGGAGACCCGGGCCGCGGCCAAGGGCCAGCAGCCGGCGGTGCTCTGGTTCACCGGCCTTTCCGGGGCCGGCAAGTCCACCATCGCCAACCTGGTGGAGAAGAAATTGCAGGCGATGGGCCGCCACACCTACATCCTGGACGGCGACAACGTGCGCCACGGCCTCAACCGGGACCTGGGCTTCACCGACGCCGACCGGGTGGAGAACATCCGCCGCGTCGCCGAGGTGGCGCGGCTGATGACCGACGCCGGGCTGATCGTGCTGGTCTCGTTCATCAGCCCGTTCCGCTCCGAGCGGCGGCTGGCGCGCGACCTGATGCCCGAGGGCGAGTTCCTGGAGGTCTACGTCGACACCCCCCTGGCAGTGGCCGAGCAGCGTGACGTGAAGGGGCTCTACAAGAAGGCCCGGGCTGGCGAGCTGAAGAACTTCACCGGCATCGACAGCCCCTACGAGGCTCCGGAAAACCCCGAGATCCGCATCGACTCGACCACGCTCACGCCCGCCGAGGCCGCCGAGCTGATCGTGCTGAAGCTGGATGGCGGGGATTACAGCATCTGACTCCCCTTCAGAGGGAGCAACGAGGAGACGACCCATGGCGGACGGCAATCAAGGCACCGGGTTGCAACTGCGCTCTTTGGTGAAGGCCAGCGGCGAGTTAGAACTATCGCTCGCCCGCATCCCGATCCCGACGCCGGCGGCGGACGAGATCCTGGTCAAGATCGAGGGCACGCCGCTCAATCCGTCCGACCTCGGCCTGCTGCTGGGACCGGCCGACCTCTCGACCCTGACCAGCGCCGGTGAGGGCGAGGCGGCCACCGCCACCGCGAAGATACCGCCGCAGATCATGCGCATGGTCGCCCCGCGCGTCGGCCAGGCGATGCCGGTCGGCAACGAGGGCGCGGGCGAAGTGGTGGACGCTGGGTCCGACCCGGCAGCCCAGGCGCTGATCGGCAAGACCGTCGCCATTCTGGGCGGCGCCATGTACGCTCAGTACCGCGTGGTGAAAGCCGCCGATGCGCTGGTGCTGAATCCCGGCTCGACGGCGCGGGACGGCGCCTCCTGCTTCGTCAATCCGCTGACGGCGCTGGGCATGGTCGGCACCATGCGGATGGAGGGGCACACCGCCCTCGTCCACACTGCCGCGGCCTCCAACCTCGGCCAGATGCTGGTCAAGATCTGCCGCGACGACGGGGTCGAGCTGGTCAACATCGTGCGCAGCCAGGCGCAGGCTGACCTGCTGGCGGGCCTGGGCGCCAAGCACGTGCTCGACTCGACGGCGCCCGACTTCATGGAAAAGGTGATCGCCGCGCTGACCGAGACCGGGGCCACGATCGCCTTCGACGCCATCGGCGGCGGCGACCTCGCCAGCCGCATCCTCACCGGGATGGAAGTCGCCGCCAACGCCCGGGCGGGCGGCGCCTCGGCCGGCGCCCGCTATGGCTCGACCACCTACAAGCAGATCTACATCTACGGCGGCCTCGACACCGGGCCCACGGTGTTGAACCGCGCTTACGGCATGCAATGGGGGCTGGGCGGCTTCCTGCTGACCTATTTCCTGCAGAAGGCTGGCGCCGCGGAGACCACGCGCCTGCGCCAACGCGTCGCCGACGAGCTGAAGACCACCTTCGCCAGCCACTACACCGCGGAAATCTCCCTCGCCGAAGCCCTTCAGCCTGAGGTGATCCGCGCCTACAACCGCAAGACCACCGGCGAGAAGTACCTGATCAACCCGAACAAGGGGCTCTAAGGGCGATCAGACCACCAGGCCCCGCGGGGTCGGGGCCCCGGCCAGCATCGCGGCAATGCCGGCCAGCGCCTTTTCGAGCACAGACCGTTTGGCCGGGCCGCCGAGGGAGATGCGCACGCCGTGCTCGCGCGCCGCGCCGACCTGGAAGGCGTCGGCGGCGACCAGCGAGAGGCCGCGGTCGCGGGCCATGAGGCGCAGGCGGTCGGCGCTCCAGCCGGCGGGCAGCGGCAGCCAGACGTGCAGGCCTTCGTCCGAACCGACAGCGGCTGGCAGGGCGGCCGCCGCCATGGCGCGCCGCGCCCTGGCTTCCTGGCGCACGCCAGTCAGCAGACGCTCGGCGGCGCCCTCGCGGATCCAGGTGGTGGCGACCGCGGTCATCAGCGGGGCTGGCATCAGCGCGACGGCGCGCAGGGCCTCTTCCAGGCGCTCGGCCATCGCGGCCGGCGGGACGGCGTAAGCGACGCGCAGGCCAGGCGTCAGGGTCTTCGAGAGCGTGGCGACGTAAAAGATTCTCTGCGGCGCGAAGCTGGCGATCGCCGGGAGCGGCGCCTCGCAAAGCCGGCTGTAAGGGTCGTCCTCGATCACCCAGACGCCGCTGGCTTCGGCTGTGCGGGCGATCTCGCGGCGGCGCGCCAGGCCCATGGTGGTCGCCTTGGGGTTCTGCATGGTCGGGACGAGGTAGACGGCAGCCGCGCGCGCCTCGCGGCAGGCGCGCTCCATCGCTTCCGGCATCATCCCTTCGGCGTCCGATGCGCAGGCGACGAGGCGCAGGCCGAGCTGGGCGGCCGCCGCCTTGAGGCCGGGATAGGTTAGGGACTCTGTGAGGACGGTGTCGCCGGGCTGGCAGACGCTGGCCAGGGCGGCGGTGATCGCGGTCTGCGCCCCGGCGCAGACCAGCACCCGCTCCGGCGCCACGTCGCCGAGGCAGGGCGCTAGCCAGATCGCGCCGGCCGCCTTCTGGCCCGTTGAGCCTGCGCCCGGATGGTAGGCCATCAGGGTCGCCGCGTCGGTGTGTTGCAACACTTCATCGGCGGTCTCGCGCAGCATCGCGGCCAGGGAGATGCCGAACGGCGGCGGCGGCAGGTTCATGCTGAGGTCGATCAGCCCGGCGTCGTCAGAGGCGGCCTGGGCCCGCACGAAGGTGCCGCGGCCGACCATCGCCTCGACCAGGCCGCGGCTGCGGGCGACATCGTAGGCGCGCGTCACGGTGGTGAAGTCGATGCCGAGCTCGGCGGCCAGGGCGCGCTGCGGCGGCAGCCGCTCGCCCGGCTGCAGCTCGCCGGCGCGGATCGCCTCGTCCAGCGCTGCGGCCAGCGCCAGGTAGACCGGCCCGCTGCCCTGCTTCACCCGCCGCACCCACCGCGGCGAAAGGCTCGCCATGCTTGCCATCTCCTGGTCGATATGCATACATATCAGCCATAATGTATGGAGACAAGACGACAATGTATGGAGACGCAGCCATCAACCGGAGCTTCCGGCCGCTCTCCTCGCTGAGCGCCGGTCTGCGCTGCCGCTGCCCGCGCTGCGGCGAGGGCCGGCTCTTCAGCGGCTTCCTCACCGTGGCCCCGCGGTGCGAGCGCTGCGGCCTCGACTTCAGCTTCGCCGATCCGGCCGACGGCCCGGCGTTCTTCGTGATGAGCGGGATCGGCATATTGGTGGTCGCCGTCTGGGCCTGGTGGGCGATCACCGGCCGGCCGCCGATCTGGCTGCAAATGGCGGTCACCTTCCCGGCCATGCTGGTCGGCTGCCTCGCCACCTTGCGCCCGGTGAAGGCGTGGCTGGTGGCCGAGCAGTTCGTGCACAAGGCCGGGGAAGCGCGCTGGCACAGCATCGGCGGCCACGGCGACGGCGGCTTCGTGCGCGACCGCCGCCACCCGCTCGGCGACTGACCCGGCGGCCCCGGGCGGGCTTGGACCCGGTTCCAATGCACCCTATCGTGCCCGCTCAGGACGCTGGGGGAGCGACGGATGCGTAGCGTAGTGTTTGCGGTGGCGGCGGCGATGCTGGTCGCGGGCGCGGCGCAGGCGTTTCCGAGCGCCCACAAGACGATCAAGGACTGGACCGCGGTCTGCAACAATATCGGGACCTGCGCGGCCTTCGGCTTCCCCACTGCAGACGATCCGGACGGCGCCTACCTGGAAATCACCCGCGAGGCCGGACCGGCCGCCGCCCCCAGCCTCGCGATCGTGTTCGATTCCGGCGACACCCAGCCGAACCAGACCTGGAGCCTCGTGCTCGACGGCCACCCCGTGCCCGGCGTGGCCCCGCTCGCCGCGGTGGGCAGCGACGGCGGCGCGAGGGCGACCCTCAATAGGGCCGCGGCGTTGGCGCTGATCGACGCCATGCGCAACGGGACCAAGCTGGACCTGGTCGCGGCCGGCAAGCGCGTGGCCAGCATCTCGATGGCCGGCAGCGCCGCCACCCTGCTCTGGGTCGACGTCGACCAGGGCCGGGTCGGCACAGTCACGGCGCTGGGCGCCAAGGGAACCGGCCCCGCCAGCGGCGTGCCGGCGGCCGCGCCCGTGCCGCTGATCACCGCGGCGCCCGCCGTCTCGCAGGCCGGCCTGCCCACCCGGGCGCCGACCCGGCTGGCCAAGGGCGTCAGCGACTGCGCTGACGGGAACATACCCTCCGGCACGCCGGACGATATCGTCGCCCGCCTGGCGCCCGGCGTCGTCCTGTGGGGGCCGGAATGCGACATGGCCGCCTACAACGAATCCAGCGTCTTCTTCATCGGCGACGAGCACGCCGGCCACCTGCGCCGCATCACCTTCCCGGATCCGGCCGGCGAGAGCGCCGCCGGCGACGACGAGATCGTCAACGCCGACTTCGACGCTACCAGTCAGATGCTGGCCAGTTTCGACAAGGGCCGCGGCATCGCCGACTGCGGTTCGACCACCGACTGGGTGTGGAACGGCAAGGCCTTCGTGCTGATCTCCGAGGACTTCATGTCCGAATGCCACGGCGTCAGCTCTGAGGACTGGCCCTCGCTGTTTATCTCGCGGCAGAAGTAGCGATGCGCACTCTCTGGCTCGCGATGGCGATGGCCGGCCTCGTCGCCGGCGCGGCGCAGGCATTTCCGAGCGCGACCAACACGGTGAAGGACTGGCTCGCGGTCTGCGACAACCTCGGCCACTGCACGGCTTTCGGCACGACGCCGGAGGATGGCGGGACGCCGGCCTTCCTCGAGATATCACGCGACGCCGGCCCGGCCGCGGCGCCGCGAGTGATGCTCGTCTACGATGACGGCGACACCCAGCCGGCCGCACAGTCATGGACCCTGCAGGTCGACGGCGCTCCGATCGGCGGCGTCGGCGCGCTCTCACCCAAGGGCAGCGACAACGACAAGGGCGCCCGGGTGACACTGACGCCGGCCCAGGCCGCCAGCCTGATCGACGCGATCCGGAGCGGCCAGCACTTGCAAGTCGTCGCGCAGGGCAAGCCGCTGACTGACATTTCGCTGGCGGGCAGCGCCGCCATCCTGCTCTGGGTCGACGCCGACCAGGGCCGGGCCGGAACGGTGACGGCGATGGTCGGCAAGGGCGTCGGCGCCGCCGCGTCCGTGCCGCCCGCCGCGCCCGTGCCCGTGATCACCGCCGCCCCTCCGGCCCGCCAAGGCGGCCTCGCAAGGCACGCGCCGCTCGGCCTGACCAAGAACAACGCCGACTGCGACGAGCCCGTAGACCCGAAGTCGCCGCCCGACGACATGAACGTGCGCCTGGCCCCCGGCGTCGTGCTGTGGGGCCCGGCGTGCGACATGGCCGCCTACAACGAGATCTACCAGTTCTTCCTCGGCGACGAGCACGGCGGCCACATGCGTCAGCTCCACCTGCCCGTGCCGATAGCGCCGGACCTGCAGAGCGGC
>DATAVF010000130.1:0-64697 GCA_036267835.1 Caulobacteraceae bacterium
AGGCCCTGCGGCACGTCGTTGTGCAGGGCGATCACGTCCGCCAGGTCGTCGTAGCGCATGACGTAGAGGATCGGCGCGAAGGTCTCGCGGCGCACCACGTCGGCCTGGCTTGGCATCTCGACCAGAGCGGGGCGCACGTAGACGCCATTGCCGAGGCCGAGGGCGTGATCGCCGCCGGTGACCACGCCGCCGGCGGCGCGGGCTTCGTCCAGGGCGCGGGTCATGTTGGCGCGGGCCGCTGCGTCGATCAGCGGGCCGACCAGCACGCCGGCTTCGCGCGGATCGCCGACCGGGACCGAGGCGTAGCCGGCCTTCAGCCGCGCCAGCAGGGCGTCGTAGACCGAGGCGTGCACGAAGACGCGGCGCAGGGTGGTGCAGCGCTGGCCGGCGGTGCCCATGGCGGCGAAGGCGATGGCTCTAGCGGTCAGATCGAGGTCGGCCGAGGGGCAGACGATGGCGGCGTTGTTGCCGCCGAGCTCCAGCAGGGCGCGGGCGAAGCGGGCGGCGAGGCGCGGGGCGACGGCGCGGCCCATGGCGGTCGAACCGGTGGCCGAGACCAGCGGCACGCCGGGGTGTTCGACCAGGGCCTCGCCGACGGCGCGCTCGCCGACCAGCACGGTGGAGAGCCCGGCCGGCGCGTCGCCGAAGCGGGCGGCGGCGCGCTCGAACAACGACTGGACGGCCAGCGCGGTCAGCGGCATCTTCTCCGACGGCTTCCACACCACCGGGTCGCCGCAGATGAAGGCCAGGGCCGCGTTCCAGGCCCAGACGGCGACCGGGAAGTTGAAGGCGGTGATCACGCCGACCACGCCCAGCGGCTGCCACACCTCCATCATCCGGTGGTCAGGCCGCTCGGTGGCCAGGGTCAGACCGAACAGCTGGCGCGAGAGGCCGACCGCGTAGTCGCAGATGTCGATCATCTCCTGGACCTCGCCCAGGCCCTCGGAGAGGGTCTTGCCGGCTTCCAGGGTGACCAAGAGGCCGAGGTCGCCCTTGGCGGCGCGCAGTTCCTCGCCGAGGAGCCGCACCAGCTCGCCGCGGCGCGGCGCGGGGACCTTGCGCCACGCCAGGAAGGCTCCTTGAGCCGCGGCGATCGCGACCGCGGCGTCAGCAGGGGTCGCTTGGCGCAGCCGGGCGATTTCCTCGCCCGTGATCGGACTGCGCGCCGGGAGGTCGCCAGCTTCCAGCGTCACGCCGAGGCGGTCCAGCAGGGCGGTCGCTTCCTGAACGAGGCCGGGCTTGGCGTGCAGGGTCATGCGGCGGCGCTCTGGCGGGCGGGGGCGGACTGGTCTTCCTGCGCATAGGCGCGGCCGAAGCGGTTGGCCAGGAAGTCGGCCAGCGCGATGTCTTCCTGGCGCACGAAGCCGGCGACAGGCAGGCGTCCCTGCGCCAGCAGGTCGAGCACGGCGCAGAGGCTGGACGCGGTGGTGATCTGGATGGCCGACAGCATCTCGCCGCCGATCTCGCGGGCGTAGATGCGGTTGGCGTAGGTTTCCTGCACCAGCCGCCCGCCCTTGAGGCCGGACACGGTGACGAAGACGATGACCACGTCCTGCAAGGTCGCCGGGACGGCGTTCTCCAGGATCTGCTTCAGCATCTCGCGGCTGTCGCGCAGGCGCAGGTCGTTGAGCAGGGCCTTCATGATCGCCGCGTGGCCGGGGTAGCGGATGGTGCGGTAGTTGAGGTTGCGCACCTTGCCGGCCAGCGTCTCGGTCAGGGTGCCCAGGCCGCCCGAGGTGTTGAAAGCCTCATACTCGACGCCGTCGAGCGCCAGGCTCTCGCATTCCTCCAGCGCCCGCGACTGGCGCGCCTCGCCATCGACGATGGCCTCACACGGCTCGCAGTACTCGTTGATCACCCCATCGGTGGACCAGGTGAGATTGTAGTTCAGCGCGTTGGACGGATAGCGGGGCAGGGCGCCGACCCGCAGCCGCACGTCGTGCAGGGTGTCGAAATGGCGGGCGAGGTCGGCGGCGACGATGGAGACGAAGCCGGGGGCGAGGCCGCACTGCGGGATCATGGCGGTGGCCGCGTCCTTGGCCATGGCCTTCACCGCGTGGGTCGAACGGACGTCCTCGGTGAGATCGAGGTAATGCGCGCCGGCCGCCTTGGCCGCTTCGGCGACCTTGACGGTCAGGTGATAGGGCGCGGCGCTGAGCACGGCGAACTGGCCATGACAGGCAGCCGTGAGGGCTTTGGCATCGGCGACATCGAGGCGGCAGCGGCGCACGTGCCTGGGCAGCCGCGCCAGGGCTTCAGTCGACTGGTCGGCGACGGTGACCGCATAGTCGCCGGTGCGGGTCAGGAGGCCGGCGACGACCGCGCCGATCTTGCCGGCGCCGATGATCAGGATCTCATGCATGTGCAGCCCTCCTCACAAAGGTGATACCCTAGAGAAGCTGGGCTGATCCGTTGCTGATCGCCATGACCATTCCGCCGAATCGCCGAGACAGATTCGGCATTCCGCCGTATGACATGCGCAGATGGACGAGACCGACGAAGCGCTGATCTCCCGGCTGCGCGACGACGCCCGCACCCCGACCGCGGAGCTGGCGCGGGCGCTCGGCCTGTCGCGCACCACGGTGCAGAGCCGGCTCGATCGGCTGCGGCGAAGCGGGGTGGTGGCGGGCTACACCGTCAAGCTGTCGGAGGCCTACGAGCGCGGCCAGATCTTCGCCTATGTGATGATCACGGTGGCGCCGCGGCAGGCGCCGATGGTGATCGCCGCGGCGCGCCGGATGGCGGGTGTGCGGCGCCTGCAGTCGGTCAGCGGACCTTTCGATCTGATCGCGGTGATCGCGGCGGCCTCGGTCGCCGACCTCGACCAGCTGATCGACCAGCTGGGGGCGCTGGAGGGTGTCGAACGCACCACCTCGTCGATCGTGCTCTCGACCAAGATCGACCGCTGAAGCGCGCCGCCCCGGCCGGGCCGAAGGCTGGCTCTATCGGCCTCATAAGAACAATCAGTTTTACGGGACGTCGCTTGAGGGTCTCAGGTACGGCGGCGCAGAGGCGAGCGCCTTCGAGCGCCCGTGTCTGGGACAGCTCACGCCAGGGAGAGACGAGAATGGATGCGAAAGTGGAAGACGGCGCCTGCCCGGTGGTCCATGGCGGCCGTGGCCCGGCCAACCGCGACTGGTGGCCTCAGAGCCTGCGCCTCGAAGGGCTGAACCAGCATGCGCCAAGGTCCAACCCGATGGGTGAGGCGTTCAACTACGCCGCCGCGTTCAAGAGCCTCGACTTCAACGCCGTGGTCGCCGACCTGACCGCGCTGATGACCGACTCGCAGGCCTGGTGGCCGGCCGACTTCGGCCACTACGGCGGCCTCTTCGTGCGCCTGGCCTGGCACAGCGCCGGCACCTACCGCACCAGCGACGGGCGTGGCGGCGCCGGTGGCGGCCAGCAGCGTTTCGCGCCGCTCAACAGCTGGCCGGACAACACCAACCTCGACAAGGCGCGCCGACTGCTCTGGCCGATCAAGCAGAAGTACGGCGCCAAGCTTTCCTGGGCCGACCTCTACATCCTGGCGGGGAACGTCGCGCTGGAGTCGATGGGCTTCAAGACCTTCGGCTTCGGCGGCGGCCGGGCCGACACCTGGGAGCCGGAAGAGCTCTACTGGGGCCCCGAAGGCAGCTGGCTGGGCGACGAGCGCTACAGCGGCGAGCGCGAACTGCACGGCACGCTGGGCGCGGTGCAGATGGGCCTGATCTACGTCAATCCCGAAGGGCCGAACGGCAATCCCGACCCGGTCGCCTCGGCGCGCGACATCCGCGAGACCTTCGCCCGCATGGCGATGGATGACGAGGAGACTGTCGCGCTGATCGCCGGCGGCCACACCTTCGGCAAGACCCACGGCGCCGGCGATCCGTCGTTCGTCGGGGCGGAGCCGGAGGGCGCGGTGATCGAGGACCAGGGCCTGGGCTGGCGCAGCAAGCACGGCACGGGTGTTGGCGCCGACGCCATCACCGGCGGGCCCGAAGTCACCTGGAGCCAGACGCCGACGAAGTGGAGCAACCACTTCTTCGACAATCTCTTCAAGTACGAGTGGGAGCTGACCAAGAGCCCGGCTGGCGCCCAGCAGTGGAAGGCCAAGGGCGCGGCGGCCGATATCCCGGACGCCTACGACAGCGCCAAGAAGCACCTCCCCACCATGCTGACCTCGGACCTCGCCCTGCGTTTCGACCCGGCTTACGAGAAGATCTCGCGGCGCTTCTACGAGCATCCGGACCAGTTCGCCGACGCCTTCGGGCGGGCCTGGTTCAAGCTCACGCACCGCGACATGGGCCCGATCGGCCGCTACCTGGGTCCGTTGGTGCCCAAGGAAACGCTGATCTGGCAGGACCCGATCCCGGCCGCGGCTCACCCGCTGGTCGACGCGGCGGACGTTGCGTCGCTGAAGGCCAAGATCCTGGCCTCGGGGCTTTCGGTGTCGCAACTGGTCGGCGCCGCCTGGGCCTCGGCCTCGACTTATCGGGGCACCGACAAGCGCGGCGGGGCCAACGGCGCGCGGGTCCGCCTGGCGCCGCAGAAGGACTGGGAGGTCAACAACCCGGCCGAGCTGGCGAGCGTGCTGGCCAAGCTGGAAGCGATCCAGGCCGAGTTCAACGGCGCGGCGGCGGGCGGCAAGAAGGTGTCGATCGCCGACCTGATCGTGCTCGGCGGCGGCGCGGCGATCGAGAAGGCGGCCAAGGATGCGGGGACGCCGGTGACGGTTCCCTTCACGGCCGGCCGCGGCGACGCCAGCCAGGCCGAGACCGACGCGGACTCGTTCGCGCCGCTGGAGCCGCGCGCCGACGGCTTCCGCAACTACCGGCGCGGGGCCCAGTTCATGGCGCCCGAGGAAGCCCTGGTCGACCGGGCGCAGCTGCTGCGGCTGAGCGGGCCGGAGCTGACGGTCCTGGTCGGGGGCCTTCGGGTGCTGGGCGCCAACGCCGGCGGCTCGAAGGACGGGGTTTTCACCAAGCGCCCCGGCCAGCTGACCAACGACTTCTTCGTGAACCTGCTCGACATGCGCACGGAGTGGTCGCCGGCCGGCTCGGACAACGCCTTCCAGGGCCGCGACCGCAAGTCCGGCCAAACCACCTGGACCGGCACCCGGGTCGACCTGATCTTCGGGTCGCACTCGGAGCTGCGGGCCCTGGCGGAAGTCTACGCCTGCGCCGACTCGCAAGCCAAGTTCGCGAACGACTTCGTGGCGGCCTGGACCAAGGTCATGAACGCCGACCGGCTCGATCTGAACTGATCCGGTCGAAGAACTCGCGCATGCCCCGCGCGGCTACGGCGCCGTGCGGGGACATCGCGCCCAGGTGGTTGCCTGGCCTCGAGAGGAACGGCAGGTAATCTGGAAGCTGCTCACCCATCGGCCGAGGGGGCGGCGTCCGGCTCGAACCAGGTCGCGATGCGCTCGGCGTGGGGACGCCAGTCCAGGTCGCGCGTCGCCAGCCACGCGTCGTCGAAATAGGTGTCCTCGTAGCGCTGGCCGCTGTCGCACAGCAGGGTGACCACGGACCCGGCCTCGCCCCGCTCAGTCATCTCGGCGATGATCTCGACGCAGGCGACGATGTTGGTCCCGGTCGAGCCGCCGACCCGGCGCCCGAGCCGGCGGCTGATCGCCCGCATGGCGCCGAGGCTGGCGGCATCCGGCACGGCGATCATCCGATCGATCACCTCGGGGATGAACGAGGGCTCCACCTGCGCGCGGCCGACGCCTTCGATGCAGGAGCCGCACCCATCCTCCAGCCGTTCGATGGAGCGGTCGAGGAAGTGCCGGTGGAACACCGAGCCGACCGGGTCGGCCACGCAGAGCCGTGTCGCCTTGCGGGCGTAGCGGATGTAGCGGCCCAGGGTGGCGGAGGTGCCGCCGGTGCCGGCGCCGCAGACGATCCAGGCGGGTTCCGGCGCTTCCTCGCGCGCCATCTGGGTGAAGATGCTCTCGGCGATATTGTTGTTGCCACGCCAGTCGGTGGCGCGCTCGGCATAGGTGAACTGGTCGAGGAAGTGGCCGCCGCATTCCCGCGCCAGCCGCGCCGCCTCCGCGGGCGCGTCCCTCGGATCGTCGACGAAGTGAATCTCCGCGCCCTCGAACCGGATCGCCTCGAGCTTGGCGCGCGACGTGGCGCGCGGGGCCACCGCCACGAAGCGCAGGCCGATCAGGCGGGCGAAGTAGGCCTCCGACACCGCGGTCGAGCCGCTGGTGGCGTCGAAGAGGGTGGTGGCCCGGCCGATCCGGCCGTTGCAGAGGCCGTAGAGGATCAGCGAGCGCGCCAGCCGATGCTTGAGGCTGCCGCTCGGGTGGGTGGATTCATCCTTCAGGTAGAGGCGCACGCCCGGGGCGCGCGGCAGATCGAGCCGGATCAGGTGGGTGTCGGCCGAGCGGCAGACGTCAGCGTCCAGCCGCTGCAGCGCGCCGCCGATCCACTCGCGCGCTGAACCTTCGACTTTCCCGAATTCGGGCTTCTGCATGGTGGGCATTCCGTTCAGGAGCCGATGGCGCTTGCGGCGCGGAGGTCGTCCCCGGACAGCACCCTGTCCAGGAAGGCGGTGGCCTCGGCGCGCATGGCGGTGCGGGCGCCCGACATCTTCGCGTTCAGCCCGGCCTTGCGGGCCAGCAGCGGGTCACCGGAGGCGTTCACGCGGCGCTGCAGCTCGGCGGTGACGCGACTTGCGTGGGTCGCGGCAGCTTGCGGATCCGCGTCGTCCGGCGCCGGACCCAGGTCGCCGATGACGCGCTCGTTCTGGTCCTGGATGAATTGGTGAAGCCTGGCGGTCTCCGCCTCGCCCCACCCATCGGCCCGAAGGATCCGCTCGCACGCAACGCCTTCCCAGGCCGAGAGCAGGTCGACGGCCGCGCCGGGCGCCCTGCCATAGTCCCACGCGCAGGCTGCCACGGCGCCGGCCGCCACCGCCTCTTCCTCCCCGGCGCCGTCGAGACGGGCGAGCCGCGTCCGCGAAGCGCGCCAATCCTGGCGCGCCACGCAGGTCCCGGCGGCGGCGCGCCGATGCAGCGCGATAACGTCGCTCGCCGCCGCGCTCGGCTCGGCTGAGGGCATCAGCGCCTGAAGGCAATCAGGGGCCGCTTCCCAGACCCAGATGGTCAGGAGATGCGAGGCCGCGTCCAACGTGTCGCCGGGATTGACCGCCGACAGGACTTCCCGCGCCAGCATCGCGGGTGAACGACCGGCGCCAAACCTGCGGACCAGGTGCGACAGCATCAGGACGAGCGCCGGCGGGAGACCGACCTGGGCCGCCCAAACGACCAGATCGGATTGGGTGGCGTGGGGCGCGACCAGCGGGACGGCCGCTGATGCTTCGAGCGCCGCCAGCAAATCGGCCTTGAGGGCAGGGTCGCCGCGGAAGGCGCCGGCTCCCATTGGGCCGTGGTCAAGGTCAGGCATCTGGGTGCGGGTCCTGCGGCTAGGGTTGGGCCGGGATGGGCGGCCGGCTGGTTGGGCGCAGCAGCGCGATCATCGCCTGCAGGCCTTGCCGCCGCCGTGTGGCCGCGGCCCCGGCGAACTGGGCCTGCAACGCCTTGTGCCGATCCCACGTCGCATCGCCGAGAGCGGACATCAGCCGATCAAGCCCGGTTTGCAGGTGGTCGACGTAGAGCGCGAAGGCGGCGGCGTCGGACCTATCCGGGCGCTGTCCGATGCCTTGCTCGAGGCGCGGTTTCACCTCAGCAAGCATGGTCGCGAGGCGGACGTCGTCGCCCTCGCTCCAGCCTGCGGCGCGCCGGATCCCCGTCCTCGACAGCCCCTCCCAGGCCTGCAACAGGTCACTCACGGCCCCGGGCGCCAATTCGAAATCCCAGGCGCCGGCGGCGATGGTCGCCATGGCCCTTGCCTGGTCGTCCTCGCCCTCGGCGAGCCGGCCCAGGCCGAGGCGCGCATCGCGCCACGCGTCGCGGGCGACCTCGCCACCTGCCGCCGCCCGCCGGTGCAGGGCCATAGCCGTGCCGGCGGCCTCGATGCAGTCGGGTGACGACAGCAGGGCGCGGAGCGGCGTCGGCGAGGCTTCCGACGCCCACACGACCCAGGCGTTCGGAACCCGCCCGGTCGTCGCGCCAGGCTCGATGGCGGCCAGAAATGCGTGGGCGTCGCCGATGGAAGCAGGGTCCGCGGCGAACGACCTCGTTGCGCAGAGGTGGGCGCCGAGGAGGGCGAGCGCCGGCGGCAGGCCGACGCGGTCCGCCCACGCGATCAGCTCGACGACGCTAGCGCCGGCTGGATCGACCAGCGGGCTGGGCGGGCTGGCTTCCAGGGCGGCGAGCGCCAGCGCCTTCGTCCCCGGATCGCCATGGAATGCACTCATGATCTGTTCGGTCGCCGCTAGTGAGACGCCGGCGATCGAAGGATCGCGACCAGGGCGGCGCGGGCCTGGTCGCGGAGCTCCGCCGCAGCGCGGGCGGTCGCGGTCGACATCTGGGCGTGGCGGCCGCTGATCGGATCGCCGAGGCCGTCGATGAGCCTCTGCATCTCGGCAACCAGGCGCCTGGCGTGGGGCAGGTGGTCCGCCTTGTCGCTATCGGGGGCCGGGCCCAGGCGCTCCTCGGCGAGCTTCATTTGATCCTGGCGGATCTGCAGCAGGCGCTTGTCGTCCGCCTCGGTCCAACCCAGCCGGTCGCGGATTCGCGTTTCGCGGGCGTCGTCCCAGGCGCCAAGCAGATCGACCACCGCGCCGGGGGTGGCGCGATAGTCCCATGCCGCGGCGGCCACCGCCTGTGCGACCTTGTCGCCGTCGGTCGCGAGCCGCGCCACCGCGGCGCGCGCGGCGCGCCAGCGACCACGTTCGATCTCGACGCCGGCGGCGGCGCTGCGGTGCAACTCGGCGATCTCGCTCGCGGCGTGCTGAAGATCCGGGGCGGTGAGCATCGCGCCAAGCGGTTCGGGCGCGCTCTCCAGGGCCCAGATCGTCCACAGGTGGGCGGCGGCCTCAGCCTGGGCGCCCGGCTCGATCGCCCCGATGACGTCGCGGGCGAACTGCAGCGCCGGCGGCGCGTGAAGGGGCTCGACGACCAGGTGCGCCGTGAGCAGAACCAGCGCCGCCGGTAGTCCGACTTCGTCCGCCCAGGCGACAAGTTCAGCTTCCTGGCTCCAGGTTGAGAGGGTGATCAGAGGCAGCCGGGCAGGTTCGTTCAGGGCATCGATCAGGTCCGCCTTTAGCGCCGGATCGTTGCGGTAGGCGATCACGCCCGCGATCCCGCCACCTTCTCGATCATCGCGGCGATCGTCGAACGCGGCGCGGCGCCGGCGAGGCGCTGGCGCACCTCGCCGCCTTCGAACAACAGCAGCGCCGGGATGCCCATCACGCCGTATCGCTGCTGGGTGGCCGGGTTTTCGTCGACGTTGAGCTTCACGACCACGACTTCGCCTTCGTACTCGGACGCGATGTCCTTCAGCGCCGGCTCCATCGCCCGGCACGGTCCGCACCAGTCGGCATAGAAGTCGACGAGAACCGGCGTGGTCGCGGCGAGGACTTCGGCCTCGAAGGTGGCTTCGGTGACGTAGGAAAGGTCAGCCATCTGGTGGCTCCTGTTCAGGGGTCGGATGATTGTGCTGGGATCAGGATCGACGCGGCGGCGCGCCCGTTCGCGATATCGATGGCGGTAGTGTGGAAGCGCGCCACGGTGGGGCGGTGGGCCACGGAGACGATCGCGGCGCCGGGCAGTTCCTCGGTCAGCGCCCGGTAGACGTCGGCCTCGAGTTCGACGTCGAGGGCGCTGGTGGCCTCGTCGAGAAACAGGAAGTCCGGGGCGCGCAACAGGGCCCGAACCGCCGCCATGCGCTGCTGCTCGCCGGGCGAGAGAATCTGCCGCCAATGAGCTTGCTCGTCGAGGCGGTCGACGAAATGATCGAGCGAAAGCCGGCGCAAGGCGTCGACATAGCGGCCACGATCCGCCGGCGTCGGCTCCCGCGGATAGCTGAGCAGCTCGGCCAGGGCGCCGCTCGGCATGTAGCTGCGTTGCGGCAGGAACAGGATCCGGTCTCGCGCCGGCGTCTCGATGGCGCCCGCCCCGTAGGGCCAGAGGCCGGCGATGGCCCGCAGCAGCGTGCTCTTGCCGGCGCCGGAGCGGCCGCGCACCAGCACCCGGTCGCCGGACGCCACATCCAGGCGATCGACCTCGAGCAGACGCTCGCCATCCGGCAGGTCGATGCGCAAGCCGCGCAAGGCGAGCTGCTTGCCGCCCTCGACGAGGGTGATGTCGCTGGTGATGGGGCGCTTGAGCTCGGTATCGAAGAAGCGGATCCGGGCCACGCCGGCGCGCAGGGCGGCGATGCTTGCATAAAGGCGCGCGAAGAAGCCGAACCCGCTCAGCACCATGTTGAAGGCGAGGGTCGCCGCCGCCATCTGGCCGACGGTCATTTGCCCCGCCAGGATGTGCGGGATGCTGAGCAGCACCGGCACGAGCTTGGGAATGAGCATGTTCACCAGCTCGTTGAAGGCGTTCAACTTGACCTGCGCGATCGTGTATCGCCGCCAGTTGACGCCGATCAGGCCGAAGAGGCCCAGCGCGCGTTGCCGCTCGCGCTCGGCGCCGCGCTCGAAGGCGATGGCCTCGCTGTACTCGCGCACCTGTCCCAGGCCGTGGCGGAAGTCGGCTTCGAGCCGCTGGCGGCTGACCTCGATCTGGGTGATCGGGCGGCCGATGAAGTGGGCGCCGATCGTCCACAGGGTGGCGAACACCAGGGTGGCGACCAGCATGTCGGCCGGAACCGTGATCGGAATGCCGATCGGCGCCAGCGACAGCGGATGCGACGCCTGCCAGATCAGCCCGAGGGAAAGCACCACCGTGGCGATGGAGCCGACCACGCTCGGCGCCAGCTCGATCACGCTCTCGGCGATGAAGAAGAAGTCTTCCTGGATACGCTGTTCCGGATTCTCGATCCGGCGATCTCGCTGGAGCGCCAGGAACCGGTTCTGGCTCAGCCACTGGGTGACGAACTCCAGCGTGTACTTCGCCCGCAGGCGCCAGCGCAGAAAGTAGGTCGCGGCCAGCAGCGTCTGGCCGACGACGAGCACGGCGCTCAGGATCACGAGCAGCGAGATGAGAATGCGCTGCACCTTGGCCGCGTTCAGGGCCACCAGCGCGTCGGTCATCGCGCCGGTCTGCACGTTCAGCTGGACGATCAGAACGGCCGCCAGCAGGCTCGCGAAGAAGAGGATCAGGGTCAGGGCGGTGGCGACCCAGGGATCGGACTTGAAGTAGCGGCCGAGCAACCCGCCGAGATAGGCGGCGTCGCGCCAGATCGGGTCGTTGCGCAGTTCAGGCGGCCGCTTGTTGGCGGCCGCCTCTGCCGGACCGATCGATTCCGAACTCATGTGGAGGCGGTATCCTTAGAACTTCGCGTCGACCACGAACCGGAATGTCCGGGGCTCCGCCCGCACCAATTGAAGGTCGCCGCCGGACAGTTCGTAATTCTGCCGCCCGAAAAGATTGTCGACGGTCAGATTGAACCGGAGGTTCCGCAAGGAATAACCGATGGATGCATCGAAGGTAACGTAGTCGTTGTTGAACTTGACGCTGTTATCGATGCCCGACGTATTGGTGAAGGTCGGCGTATCCGCCGCCAGCACGCCGGACTGAGCGATGTAGTAGCCGTCGTGGTAGTTGCCACCAAATCCGACGTCGATCTTGCTGCGGTCGCCCACATCGAAGGTCTTCACCACCCAGACGTTCGCCACGTTCTTCGGCGCTTCCTGGATCGGCTGCCCGTCCACGAAGGTTCCGGTGGTGTAGGTGTAGCCCGCGGTGATCTTGACGCTGCGCGAGAGCGCGCCCTCCGCCGACAGCTCGAGCCCCTGCGAACTCTCTCCGGGACCGGCGATGGAAAAGCCCGCATGGAGGGGGTTCGGATCGTTCAGCGCGCTGTTGCTGGTCGTATAGCTGAAGTACGACCCGTTCAGGTCGAGCCGATCGGAAAACAGGCTGGCTTTCAGGCCTGCTTCGTAACGCGAGACAAGCGTCGGCGGTATGGACGCGCCGCTGAAGGTCATGGTCCCCGCGGGCTGCGGGCTGAAAGCCTGGTTGTAGCTGCCGTAGATCGAGAGCGCCTTGGTCACGTCGAACACCAGGCCGAGGTTCGGCGTCCACTTGCTGACGGCATTGGTGGTGGTCGAGCTGCCGAAGGGCGTCGAGCGATCATTGTACCAGGAGCCGCGTTCGCCGATCAGGGCGTGGACCCGGCCCCAGGTGATCTGATCCTGGAAGAAGAGGCCGTACTCCTCGGTTTGATCGTCGTCCTTGCTGCCCTGGTAGGGAACCGCCGGCAGCGGCGGGGGCGCGGCGCCGAACATCTCGAAGGCGGGCAAGACCGCGAGCGCGCGCCGGTCATCAACCAGGCTGTAGTCGCCGCCGACGATGACTTGATGCTCCAGCGGCCCGGTGTCGAACTTGCTGTACAGGTCCACATGGTGGCTGCTGGTGGTCTGCGGCTCATAGATGCCGAGCGACACAAAGACCACGAACGGTCCCGCGAATTCAGCCGGAACCCCTACGGCGAGCGCCTCGCTGCCGGTCTGGTAGATGCCCTTGGCGCGCAGTTCCAGCGTCCAATCCGGGGACGAGACCAGGGTGTGCTCGAAGTTGTAGCCGAACTGCGAGAAGCTCGTCTGGATCAGATTGTTGGGATTGTAGAGCGTTCCGTATGACTGGATCGGCACGGTGACGGCGGCGACCGGCGTGCTCGGCAGCTGGACGTAGTCTTCGCGCGCGAACGGGGTCTGCTGCGAGAAGTATTCGAAATTCAGGTCGAGTTTGGTGTTGTCCGACCGATAGCCCAGCATCGGATTGATCACATACTGGGAGGGCCGGTTGCCGCCGGCCGGATTGTCGTCAGCGTGCTGGGCCAGCCCGATCACACGGAAGTACAGCCCATCGACGCCGGGAATCGCGCCGCTGACGTCGCCCGAGAGCGTCCACTCATTGCCGCTGCCGTAGCCGGCCGAGACCTCGGTCGGGCTGATGCCGTTGGCGCGCTTGGGCACGTAGTTGAGCAGACCTCCGCCCACCTCGGTGCCGGTCAGCAGGGACGCCGGGCCCTTCAGCACTTCGACGCTGTCGAGCAGGACGGTGGGCTCGTTCTGGGCCAGGGAGCCGTTGCGCAGGCCATCCGTGAAGGTGATGCCGCCCTGGGCGCCGCCGGTGCTGGTCGGACCGAAGTTGACCTGGTAGCTGCCGCCGCTCTCTTCCAGCACCGCGCCGGGGATGTTCCGGATCGCCTCGCTCAGAGAATAGACGTTCTCGCTCTGGATGACGTCCTGAGGCACGACATCGACGGTGGCCGGCGTCTCGTGCAGCGGCGTATTCGTCATCGTCGCCGCGGACGAGAAGTTCTCCTTGAAGGCCTGCCGGCGCGCGGTGACGACGATCGCGCCGACGTCGGTGGCCCCGGCTTCGCGCGCCAGCCGGATTTCGCCGTTGGTCAGACTGACCACCTGCCAGCCCGTGCCCTTCAGCGCCAGCACCACGGCCTCGTGCAGACTCATCCGTCCCGACACGCCCGGCGACTGGACATCCAGTAGCCCACTGTTGTCGGTCCGGTACTTCGCGCCGGACTGCGCCGTGATCGCGTCCAGCACGGTCGCCAGCGAGCCGGGCGCCACCTTGAAGTCGAAGTTGGCGATGGACTGGCCCCGCAGATCCTCGGAGGCCGCCTGCGTGGCTTGCGCCTGCGAGTTTGGCGAGGTGGCGCTGGGGGTTGTGACGCCTTGCGCCAGCGCGTCGGTCGCGTGGAATGCCAGGATCGACTGGCAGATCAGCGTGGCCGCGATAGAAATATAGATTCTCTTGGAAAGCATTGTCGCCCCGGCGTTTCGTGCAAGATCAACACTTCCCGACAGGACTGTCGGTTTCGCTGATCTGCGATCCCCTCCAATCAACGGCGCGTGACTGAACACGCGCGCGCTGGCTAGCTCGGCGGCTACTTTTTGTGTCTGTTGTAGTCCCCAGCATGAACGTATAACCGCCAAGAGCGTCCGTCTTGCGTATGCCGGGACGATTGATTGTCTGAGAGTGTAATGAGCAGGGCGACGGCTGTCCGGGAATGGGCGAGCGGATTGGAGCCGATCTTCGGAGCGCATCGCATCGAGGACGACGCCCCGGACTCGCAGGTTCGCGAGATCACCACCGGCCAGCGCGGCCTGGTGAAGTTCTGGCGGGTCCGCCATGGGGCGCAGAAGGTGTTTGTCCGGGGAACCGCGCGCGGCCCGGACGAGATGCGCGTTCTGGTCAGGCGGTTCGGCGCCGAGAAGGTCCTCGACCTCGTGCGCAGTGGCTGCCTGCTGTTGCTCGCGGTGGAGGAAGGCTCCGCCAAGCTGGATCTCTACAACGGGCCGGTGGTGCTTGGGCCCGGAGATGCGCTGGTCGTGACCGCGATGGAGCCGTTCGTGTTCTCGACTCCCGGCGCTTTCGCGGCGGTCTGGGTCGAACTGCCGGTCTGGTGGGTCATCGAGCTCTGCCGCGGCAAGATGCACGGCGCGCGGCGACGCCTGGACGGCTCGCGCGGCACCACGACCGTGTTGCGGAGCGCGCTTCACACCCTGCTGGAGGATGGCCGGGACGCCGAGGAGACAGACCAGCTCGTGGACCTGTTCGGCGACATCCTGGCGCGCTGCCTGATCATCGAGGTCGCCGAAGAGGCCGACCTGCCGGGGCCGATCGACCGGATCAATCACTTCATCTCAGTCAATTTCCGCACGCCAGGCCTGGCGCCGCCGGACGCCGCGCGCGCCCTCGGATGCTCTCTGAGCAGCCTTCACAAGAGCTGCGCCGCCGTCGGTGCGACCTTCGGCGCCATGCTGGCGAACATGCGGCTATCGGTAGCCGCCTATAAGCTGAGCCGAACGTCCGAGAGCATCTCGGCCATCGCTTACGATTGCGGATTCTCGTCGCTTCCGCACTTCTGCCACGCCTTCAAGGCGCGCTACGGCGTGACGGCCGGCAGCCTGCGGCGACAGCATGCGGCAAGAGCCTGAAGCGAGGTCGGAGCGTCAGCAGAGAACTAGGCGCGGCCGCTGGCGATCGTCACCTTGATGTCTTGGCCGCCGCCAAGCGCTTCGAAAGCGGCGGCGACGCCGGCGCGGCCGACGGTCCGGGATGTCATCGCCGCTGCGTCGATCCGGCCCTCGGCGATGTCCGCCAGCACCTGGGCGAACTCGGGGGCGGTGTAGGCGGCGACGAAGCGCAGGGTGAGTTGCTTGTTGATCGCGACCATCGGCTCGAAGTGGTCCTGCTCCATGCAGACGCCGACCACGATCACTTGGGCGCCCGGAGCGACGCCCTCGATGATGCCCTGGATGACGCCGGGCGCGCCGACGCACTCGAACACGATCGGGCGGCGTACGCGGCGGCCGGCAAGCTGGGCGGCTTCGCGCTCGAGCATCGGCACGATCACGCCTTGCGCCGGCCATTGCAGGTGCGGCGACTGGACGGCGGGGTCGATCACCAGATCCGCGCCCAGGCGCTCGGCGGCGGCGCGGCGCAGCGCCGAGTAGTCCGCCGCCACGATCGGGCCGAAGCCTCTCGCCTTCAGGGCCGCGATCACCGCCAGCCCGACCGGCCCGCAGCCGATCACCATGGCGACGCTGTCCTGGTCGAGGTCGGCCTGCGCCACCGCGTGGGCGCCGACCGCGAACGGCTCGACCGCCGCGGCGTGGGCGTCGGGGATGTGGTCGGGCACCGCCATCAGCATCGAGGCGTCGACGCAAACCAGTTCGCCGTAGCCGCCGGGGAACCGGTGAGAGAGGCCCACCGTCTCGCGGCCGTTGGGACCGGTCGCGTAGGGCAGGGCGATGACCCGGGCGCCCGGCTCGAAGCGCCGCTCGGCGCCCGGGCCATAATCCAGCACCTGGCCGCAGAATTCGTGGCCGAAGACGATGTCGCGCGCCGGGTCGATGCCGACGCGGCGGCCGGCCTTGACGGCGGCGTCGGCGACGCGCTGGGCGAAGCGATGGACATGCAGGTCGGAGCCGCAGATGCCGCAGGCCAGGGTCTTCAGCCGCACCTGGCCGTGTCCCGGGATCGGATCCTCGACCTCGGCGCAGATCAGGGCGCCGGCGCGGCGAACGACTGCTTGCATCAGGCGTCTCCCTTCAGGATGCGCTGCACGATCGCGGCGCCGAGGTCGTGGGTGCTGGCGCGCCCGCCCATGTCGGGCGTCAGCGGCGCGCCCGGGGCGGTCAGGGTTGCCTCGATGGCGGCGACGATGGCTGCGCCGGCTTCCGGCTCGCCCAGATGGTCGAGCATCATGGCGGCGGACCAGATCTGGCCGACCGGGTTGGCGACGCCCTGGCCAGCGATGTCGGGCGCCGAGCCGTGCACGGGCTCGAACATCGACGGGTGCGTGCGCTCGGGGTTGATGTTGCCGGACGGCGCGACGGCGATGGTGCCGGTCACGCCCGAGCCGAGGTCGGAGAGGATGTCGCCGAAGAGGTTGCTCGCGACCACCACGTCAAAGCGCTGCGGGTGCAGGGCAAAGCGCGCCGCCAGGATGTCGATGTGGTGCTGCTCTGTGGCGATGTCCGGGTAGCGCGCAGCCACGTCGGCGAAGCGCTCGTCCCAGTAGGGCATCGAATAGTAGATGCCGTTGGACTTGGTGGCCGAGGCCACGCGGGACTTGCCGAGCCGGCGGGCCAGCTCGAAGGCGTAGGTCATGATCCGCTCGCAGCCGTGCCGGGTGAAGATGGCGGTCTGCAGCACCATCTCGTTCGGCGCGCCCTCGAACTGGCGTCCGCCAACCTGCGAATATTCGCCCTCGCTGTTCTCGCGCACGATCCAGAAGTCGATGTCGCCGGGTTCAACGTCGCGAAGCGGCGAGCGCACGCCGCGCAGCAGCCGCACCGGGCGCAGGTTGACGTACTGATCGAAGCTGCGCCGGATCGGGATCAATAGGCCCCAGAGCGAGACGTGATCCGGTACGCCGGGGAAGCCGACGGCGCCCAGGAAGATGGCGTCATGGTCGGCAAGGCGGGCGATGCCGTCGGCCGGCATCATCGCGCCGGTGGCCTTGTAGGTCTCGCAGCTCCAGTCGAAATGGCGGTAGGTCAGGACGAAGCCGAACCGGGCCGCCGCGGCCTCCAGCGCCGCCAGGCCCTCGGCCATCACTTCGACCCCGATCCCGTCGCCGGGAATGACGGCGATCTCGTAGCGCTTCATTGCCGGTAGTCCGCGCCCATGCGGTCGAGCTTTCGCAGCAGGGCCGGCCAGAGATACTTGTCGGCGACCGGTTGCGGGTCGGCCGAGCCCTGTTCCGCGGTCACCTGGCGCACGGCCTGGTTGGGCCGGGTCAGCGGGCGGTCGCCGGCCAGGGCCGCGACCTGCATCTGGCAGGCGCGCTCCAGCCGGTACATGCGCTGGAAGGTGGTGGCGATGCTCGGGCCGCAGGTCAGCGTGCCGTGGTTGCGCAGCAGCATGAAGCTCCGCGCGCCAAGGTCGGCCACCAGCCTCGGCCGCTCGTCGTGGTCGAAGGCCACCCCTTCGTAGGCGTGATAGGCCAGCTGGTCGCAGATCAGCATGGCCTCCTGGTGCAGCGGCAAGAGGCCCTCTTGCTGGCAGGAGACGCCGGTGCCAGCCACGGTGTGCAGGTGCATGACGCAGTGCGCGTCCTGGCGCGCCGCATGGACGGCGGAATGGATGGTGAAGCCGGCGGTGTTGATCAGGTAGGGCGAGGGCGCGACGATCTCGCCGTCGAGATCGACCTTGACCAGCGACGAGGCGGTCACCTCCTCGAACAGCAGGCCGAACGGGTTGAGCAGGAAATGGCGTTCGGGGCCGGGAATGCGCACCGACAGGTGGGTGTAGAGCAGGTCGTCCCAGCCCATCAGCGCCACCATGCGGTAGCAGGCCGCGAGGTCCACGCGCAGCGCCGCCTCCACCTCGCCCATTTCCGCCGCCATCCTTGCGCCTCCCGCACCGTTCGCCCGCCGGAGCATTCGCCTCAGCCGCGCCGGATTGTAAATAGTGTAATAAATGGTATCAACCCGCCAGCGAGCGTTTGAGACAGGAGACTTAAGATGGACGGCGACGCGCGGGCGACACTGAAGGCCCCGGACCTGCCGCCCGGGGTGACCCACCACTTCAACCCACCGCACGGCCTGCCGCTGATTCTGGAGCCGGTGGCGGGCTCGTCGCTGCGCTCGGATCCGGCCGCGGTGCAGGCCTGGTATGCCGAGCATCACGGATCGCTGGAGACGCTGCTGCAGGGCGCCGGGGCCGTGATGCTGCGCGGCTTCGCCATCCCGGACACGGCGGCCTTCAACGCCATGATCGAAGGCTACGATACCGACCCGCACGGCTACGCCGGCGGCCTGACGCCGCGCAAGAACATCGCCGGCAAGGTGTTCGAGGCTTCGCGGGTGCCGCCCGACCAGAAGATCATCCTGCACCAGGAGATGGGCTACCTGCCCAACTATCCGCGCATGGTGGCCTTCTACTGCCTGACCCCGCCGGGTGCGGGCGGCTGCACCACCATCGGCGACATGCGCCGCTTCCAGCGCGAGATCCCGGATGCGCTGATGGCCGAGGTGCGCGAGCGCGGCGTGCTCTACCGGCGCAACTACCGGGCGCCTGGTCCGGAGGCGAGCCCGATCAAGGCGCTGTTCCGCCGCGAATGGACCGACGTGCTGCAGGTCGAGACCGCCGCCGAAGCCGAGGCGGCGTGTGCGGCCGTGGGCTGCGAAGCGGTCTGGGAAGACGATGGCTCGCTCTCGATGCGCTACCGCTCCAGCGGCTTCGTGCAGCATCCGGTGTCCGGCGACGACGTCTGGTTCGCCCAGGTGCAGGGCATGCACTTCAACGCCGCGCGGCTGGAGCACAACTATCAGGTCCTGGCCGACGCCTTCCCGGCGGACCGGCCGCGGCCCATCGAGATCCTGTTCGGCGACGGCGGCCAGATTCCCGAGGAGCTGGTGACGCCGCTCTATCCGATCCTCGACGCCCTGGCGGTGAACCTGCCCTACCAGCACGCCGACTTCATGCTGCTCGACAACATCTACACAGCCCACGGCCGCGAGCCCTACACCGGCTTCCGGGACGTGCAGGTCGGCCTGGTGTTCTGAGGCGGTGACCGCAGAGTTCCTTCTCCCGCTCCGGGAGGAGGTGGCGCCGTAGGCGTCGGATGAGGGTCATCCTCCGCACAACGACGTTTCGGCGCGAGCGCACCACCTCGAAGAGCCGGTCCGCGGATAGGTCCCCTCATCCGGCGCTTCGCGCCACCTTCTCCCGGGGGGAGAAGGGGCGCCTTAAGCCGTCTCTCCAACCAGCACCGCTGGGACCTCCCGGATAAGCGCCGCCTCCTCGCCCTTGGCGGCCAGCAGGCGGGTCATGGGCTTGCGCAACGCCAGCACGCAGATCGCCGCCAGCGGGCCGCAGACGGCGGCGACGAGGGCGATGCCCTGGCCGAGGTGGCTGGCCTGGTCGCCCGGGAAGATGTGCGAGGCCAGCACCACGGCGGTCGGGCCGATGGCGATGCCGGTCAGCGAGTTGCCGAGCAGGCCGGCGGCCAGGGTCTCGCCGCGCAGCCGCGAGGGCACCGCCCACTGGATCGCGATGAACGGCATCACACCGGTGCCCATGATGAACACCATGCCGGCCGCGAAGAAGCCGAGGAAGCCCGCGGCGGTAGGCGCCAGGGCCGAGACGATCACCAGCGGGAAGCCCAGCAGCAGGCCGGCCGCCAGCACCAGCATCGGCGCGTCGGTGCGGCCTCGCGCGCTCCACATCTCGGCGAGTTTCGGCGAGATCAGCATGCCGGTGATCGAGGCGGTCATGCTGGCGACGCCAACGGCGATGCCCGCCGCGCCGGCGGCCCAGTGGAACTGGCGCACCAGGTATGTCGGGGCCCAGCCGCCAAGGCCGTAGACGATCACCTGGCCGATGGCGGTGGCGATGAACATCAGGAACACCGGCCAGTAGGGCCCGCGAATCCAGGCCAGGGTCAGGCCGGCCGCGGCCGGGGCGGCGGCTTGTTCGCGGGCCGGCTCGCGGATGGTCAGCGCCAGCACGGCGGCCAGCAACAGGGACGGCGCGCCGACGCCCAGCAGCACTTCCTGCCAGGGCCGCAGCAGGCCGGTCAGCGGCAGGACGATCGGCGGCAATGCCTCGGCCGCCCCGACCGCCAGCCCGCCGAGGATGTAGGCGCCGGTGGCCCCGAGCGCGCCGAACGCCATGTAGACGCTGGTGGCCTGCGCCCGGTCTTCCGGCGGAAACAGGTCGCTGATCAGCGACACGCAGGCCGGCGTCAGCGCCGCCTCGCCGATGGCGACGCCGATCCGCAGGACGCAGAGCAGCCAGAAGGTGTTCGCGAAGCCCGAGCCCAGGGTGCAGACCCCCCAGATCACCGCCGCGCCCACCACCAGCCATTTGCGGTTGCTGACATCGGCCGTGCGGCCGAGCGGCAGGGCCACGACCGCGTAGAAGATGGCGAAGGCCGGGCCCATCAGCAGACTGATCTGGGTGTCATCGATGTGCAGGTCGCGGCGCAGCGGTTCGACCAGCAGGCCGAGGATCATGCGATCGACGAAGGCGACCACGTAGAGGGCGCCGAGCAGCCCAACGGCGTACCAGCCCCGCCGCACGTTCCAACTGCGTTCCATTCCCTCGCCCCATCGTTGGCGACGCAACTGGCCGCGTGGGAGAAATATTATACTATTTAATCGGCGGCAAACGCTGAAGCGGCGGGCCGAGCGCGCGCCCGCGCCACTTTTCCGCGTGACATCGCCGAAGGGCTAAGCGATATAGGGTAATAATTAGACTATGGGGTGAAGCGGTGCGGGCGATCCTGACCGAAGAGCAGGAGATGCTGAAGGCCACGGCCGGGCGCATCGCCGACTCCGCGGCGGTGACGACGCCGGCCGACCTGGCGCGGCTGGACCGCGGAGCGGCCTGGGCCGAGCTTGCCGCCGCCGGCCTGCTCGGCATGCGGGTACGCGGCGAGGACGGCGCGCCGATGACCTCCGGCGTCGAGCTGATGCTGGTGGCGCGCAGCCTGGCCGGTGCGCTTTCGCCGGTCCCCTTCGTCGGCGTCGCCCTGGCGGCCGAGCTGCTGGCCCGCGCCGGCGCCCCGGACGCCTGGGTGAGCGACATCGCCGAGGGCCATGTGCGCTACGCCGTCCTGCTCAATCCGACCCTCGACGGGCTCGCCGAAGGCGCTGGCGGGGTCTGCATCGACGCCGAGGACGCGGACTATGGCCTCGCCCTGGCGAAGGACGCCGCGGGCGTCCGGCTCTGCCGGCTGCCGCTGGCCGCCGGCTCGGCGCGCGACGGCGTCGACCTGACCCGCCCGATCGCCCTCGTGGACCACGGTTCGCCCGAGCCGATCGGCCGGCCGCTGTCAGAGGCCGACCTGCAGGCCTGGACCGCGCTGGCCCTCACTCTGGTCTGCGCCGACATCGTGGGCGTGCTCGGCGCCGGCCTGACGCGCGTCGTCGACTACGCCAAGACCCGCATCCAGTACGGCGCGCCGATCGGCTCGTTCCAGGCGGTGCAGCACATGTGCGCCGAGATGCTGGTCGACACCCAGGCGGCCGCCAGCCTGAGCAACTACGCGGCTTGGTGCGTCGACGCCGTGTCGCCCGCCGAGGCCCTGCTCGCGGCCCGCACCGCCAAGGCCTACTGCGCCCCCATGGCCCAGAAGGTCGGCGAGATGCTGATGCAGACCTGGGGCGGCATCGGCCAGGTGTGGGAGCACGAGGGCCATTTGCGCACCCGCCGCGCCATGTTCGACCGCAAGCTCTTCGGCGACGAGGCCTTCCAGCTGCTGGCGATCGCGGCCACGCGGATGGAGCGCGCCTGATGGATTACTTCGAGACCCCTGACGAAGCCGCCTTCCGCCTCAAGGTGCGCGGCTGGCTGGCCGAGAACGCGCCCCGCGACTGGCGCGGCGAGGTGAAGTCCGACGCCGACATGGGGCCGCTGATGCGGCGCTGGCAGCGCACCCTCTACGACGGCGGCTTCGTCGGCCTGTCGTGGCCGGTGGAGTACGGCGGCCAGGGGCTGGGGCCGACCTACGAGGCCATCCTCAACGACGAACTCGGCAGGGCCGACACGCCGCGCATCTCGTTCCACAACTACCTGGGCCGCGCCCTCTTCACCTACGGGACCGAGGCGCAGAAGCAGCGCTTCCTGCCGCCGATGCTGCGCGGCGACATCCAGTGGTGCCAGGGCTTCAGCGAACCCAACGCCGGCTCGGACCTCGCCTCGCTGCGCACCTACGCCGACCTGAAGGGCGACCGCTATGTGGTCAACGGCCAGAAGCTGTGGACCAGCGGCGCCCAGCACGCCGACTGGTGCGTGCTGCTGGTGCGCACCGACCGCGAGGTCGCCAAGCACCGCGGCATCAGCTGCCTTCTGACCCCGGTGAACGTCCCGGGCGTCACCATCCGACCGATCACCATCTCGGACGGCAATCCCGAGACCTGCGAGATGTTCTTCGACGACGTCGAAGTGCCGGTCGATCAGCGCATCGGCGACGAGGGCGCCGGCTGGCGCATCGCCATGACCGTGCTGGCCTTCGAGCGCGGCCCGGCCGACATCGGCCTGATCGCCACCTTCCAGACCGCGCTGCGCCGGCTCGAAGGCCTGGCGGCCGAGCGCGGCATCGCGGGCGATCCGGAGATCCGCAAAGCGATCTCCCGGGTCTACGTCGTTGGCGAGGCGCTGCGGCTGAATGTGGTCGAGCAGCTCTCCGAGCGCAGCGCCGGTAAGCCGCCCGGGCCCGAGGGCTCGGTGGCTCGGCTATTGCTGACCCAGGCCGAACAGGCGCTGCGCGCGCTGGAGCTGGAGATGGCCGGCGCCGCCGCCTTCACCGATCCGGCCGACACCGCCTTCGCCAGCTATCTCCGATCGCGGACGATCAGCATCTTCGGCGGCACCTCGCAGATTCAGAAAAACATCCTCGCCACTCAGGTGCTCGGGCTGCCGAGATAGCGACGGGGAGGGAGGACAAGACATGGATTTTGACTGGAGCCCGGAGGACGCCGCCTTCCGCAGCGACCTCAAGGCCTTCCTCGAGGCCGAGCTGCCGCCGGACTTCGACGCCTTCGCGATGGATCCGCCGGACCAGAAGGTGTTCTCCAAGGCCTTCGCCGCCAAGCTGGCCGAGCGCCGCTGGCTGACGCCGGCATGGCCGCGCGAATATGGCGGCCTCGAGCAGTCCGCCTGGCAGCAGTTGATCCTCAGCGAGGAGATGGTCGCCCACGGCGAGCCCCGCACGGCGCAGTACATGTGCGTCAACTGGGTCGGGCCGGCGCTGATCATGGCCGGTGACGAAGACCAGAAGGCCTACCACCTGCAGCGCATCAGCCGCGGCGACGTGGTCTGGTGCCAGGGCTTCAGCGAGCCCGGCGCCGGCTCCGACCTCGCCAACCTGCGCACCAAGGCGGTCTGGGACGGCGACGACTATGTGATCACCGGCGAGAAGGTCTGGACCTCCTACGCCGACACCGCCGACTACTGCTTCTTGCTGGCCCGCACCGACCCGGAAGCGCGCAAGCACCACGGCATCTCGATCTTCCTGGTGCCGACGAATGCGCCGGGGCTGACCATCAGCGAAATCCCGTCGATCTTCCCCAAGGGCGCGTTCAACCAGTGCGTCTTCGACGGGGTGCGGGCGCCGGCGAGCTGGCGGCTGGGGCCGGAAAACGGCGGCTGGCCGATCATCCGCAAGCTGCTGGTCAACGAACGCGTGGGCGTCGCCCGCTTCCGCCGCGCCAACACCACGCTGGACCGGGTCGCCAAGGCCGCCCGCGAAGCCGGCCTCTTCGATGACCCGGTGGTCTGCGAGGCGCTGGCCAAGGCGCAGGCGGCCTGCGACGCCGCGCGGGTGCTGATCTACCGGGTCGTCGACCAGCGGGCCAAGCAACAGATCCCGGAGGTGACCGCTTACGTCTACCGTGTCGCCACCATCCGGGCCGAGCGGGCGGTCTACGAGGCGACGATGGAGGTGGAAGGCGCGGGCGGCCTGCTGAGGGGTAGCCACAGCGCCACCCAGGGCTTCCACGCCCTGTCCGCGGGCACGGCGACCGGCACGCTGGAAATGCAGCTCAACCTGATCGCTCGCGAAGTGATCGGCGCCGCCGCGGCGGGGAGGTGATCCGATGGACATGGACCTGAACGAGACGCAGAGCGTCATCCACGACGCCTGCAGCAAGCTCTTGGCGCGGCGCGCCGGGCCGGCCCGGGCGCGGGAGCTGCGCAAGACCGACGACTTCGATCGCCTGCTGATGATCGAGATGGACGAGGCGGGCTTCCTCGACCTGTTCTACGAACCGGACGCCGGCCCGCTGGCCGGCGCGCTGATCACCGAGTGGGCGGCCAGCGCGGCGGCCTTGGCGCCGATCGGCGCTCGGGTGCTGGTCGCGCCATCGGTGATGGGCGACCGGCTGCCGCTGGTGATCGCGATCGCCGACCGCACCAACCTCGCCGCGGTGCGCTTCGCCGCCGAGGCCGACCTGCTGATCCTGGTCGATGGCGACGAGGCCAGCGTCGCGGGGCGGGGCGCCTTCGAGGCGACCTCCGTGCGCACCAAGTTCGGCTTCCCCATGGCCAGGGTGGAGAACGTGCAGGGCACGCCCCTGCTCGCCAGCGCCGGGGCCACGGTGAAGCGCTGGTGGCGAGTCTCCCTCGCCGCCGAGATCGCCGGCGCGGCGCGCTCGGCGGTGGACCTGACCATCCGCTACCTGCAGGACCGGGTGCAGTTCGACCGGCCGATCGCCAGCTACCAGGCGATCCAGCACCGGCTGGTCGAATGCCACGTGCTGGCCGACGCGGCGCAGTGGTCGATGCGCGAAGCGGCGTTCCACGGCGCGCCGGCGGAACTGGCGGCCGGCGCCGCCGTCACCGCCTGCGAGGCGGCGCACCGGCTGTTCTACGAACTGCACCAGCTGTCGGGAGCCATCGGCTTCACCAGCGAATACGACCTGCACCTCTTCACGATGCGCCTGCAGGCGCTGCGCATCGAGATGAACGGGGTGCGCGGCCACGCCCGCGCCCTGGTCGAAGCCCGCTGGCCTGCGGCCGGCTGACGAAAGGCAACCCATGTCACAGTACGACGCCTTCACGACCGTGCTCGCCCGCAAGGACGGGCACGTGCTGACCGTCTCCCTGAACCGGCCGGCGCAGCGCAACGCCATCAACGGCGAGGTGCACGAGAGCCTGCGCCAGATCCTGGCGCTGGCCGCCGCCGACGAGGACGTGCGCGTCATCGTGCTGCGCGGCGAGGGCAAGGCCTTTTGCGCCGGCGGCGACGTCAACACCATGGCCGGCGCCGACGATGGCCCCGGTCCCAGCCCGGCGCTGACCGTGCGTTCGACCCTCGATGCGGCGCGCATGGTGGAAATGCTGCTGGGCGTGCCGCAGCCGGTGGTCTGCGCGGTGCAGGGCTTCGCCATGGGCCTCGGCGCGACGGTCGCCCTGCTCTGCGACGTGGTGGTGATGGCCGAGGACGCCCAGATCGCCGACACCCACGTCAACATCGGCCTGGTGGCGGGGGACGGCGGCGCGGTGATCTGGCCGCTGCTGGCCTCGCTGGGGGCGGTGAAGTGGCACCTGCTGACCGGCGAGCGCATCTCCGGCGTCGAGGCCGCGCGCCTCGGCCTGGTGCTGAAGGCCGTCCCCGCCGCAGAGCTCGACGACGCGGCGCAGGCGCTGGCCGCCCGGCTCGCCCTGGTCGCGCCGCTGGCCGTGCGGGGCACCAAGGAGACGCTCAACCGGGTCATCCGCGAGCGGATCAACCTGCTGCTCGACACCGGCCTGCTGCTCGAGGGCGCGACCATGGTCAGCGAGGACCACCACGAGGCGGCCAGCGCCTTCCTGGCCAAGCGCCCAGCCGTGTTCAAGGGCCGATGAGCGTGCTCGCCCCTGGCTTCGACCGCCTGCTGCAGCCGCGCTCGATCGCCATCATCGGCGCGTCGAACCGCCTGCCCGGCATCGGCGGCTACGTCACCGCCAACGTGGTTCGCGCCTTCAAGGGGCCGATCTACCCGGTCAATCCCCGCGAGGCTCAGGTGCAGGGCCTGGAGGCCTACGCCGAGATCGGCCACCTGCCGCCGGGAATCGACCTGGCCATCGTGGTGGTGCCGGTGCGCGGCGTCGCCGAAGTGCTCGAAGCGCTGGCGGCGAAGGGTGTCGGCGGGGTGGTGATCATCACCTCCGGCTTTGCCGAAGTGGGCGGGCCGGGCATCGCGCTGCAGGCTGAGATCGCCGAGATCCTCGCCCGCACCGGCCTGCGCGCCATCGGGCCCAACTGCATCGGCTACATGAACCTCGCCGACGGGGTGATGGCCAACTTCGTGCTCGATCCCACCGACCCGCTGCCCGGCGGGGGGCCGGTGGCGCTGGTCTCGCAGAGCGGCGGCCTCGGCGGCTACATGGTGCGCAAGGCGCTGACCGCGGGCCTCAACCTCGGCTGGTTCGTCAGCACCGGCAACGAGGTGGACGTCAGCGTCGCGGCGACCCTGCGGGTGCTGGTCGAGCGCGACGATGTGAAGGTGCTGCTGGGCGCTTTCGAGGGCCTGCGCGACGCGGATGCCTTCGTCGATACCGCCCTGCGCGCCGCCGCACTCGACAAGCCCTTCGTGGTGCTGAAGGCCGGGCGCTCGGACGCGGCGGCGGCGGCGGCCTTCGCCCATACCGCCTCGGTGGTCGGCTGCGCGGCGACCTTCGATGCGGTCTGCCGGCAGTACGGCGTCTTCTCGGTCGGCAGCCTCGAGGAGATGCTAGACCTCGGCGTGATCTTCCAGGGCGGGCGGCGGGCGCGGGGGCGGCGCGTCGGCATCGTCACCGGCTCCGGGGGCGCCGGGGTGGTCGTGGCTGACGCCTGCGTGCTGGAGGGCTTGCAGGCGCCTGTCCTGCCGGCGGTCGACCGCGCCGCGCTCGCCGAGTTGATGCCGCAGCCGTTCATGGGCTCGCTGGCCAATCCGGTGGACGTCACCGCCCAGGTCCTGGGGACCCCGGGGGTGATGGAAAGCGTGCTGAACGGCGTCTCGGCCAGCGACGGCGTGGACCTGGTCGTGCCGGTGATCATCGGCAATCCGACCCTGCCGGGCATGTACATCCGCGCTCACCGCGGCACCGACAAGCCGGTCGCCTTTGTCTCCACCCTCCCGCCGACCAACCTGCTCGATGCCGGCGTGCCCGCCTACACCGACCCGCGCCGCGCGGCGCGGGCGCTCTCGGCGCTGGCGGATTTCTCGCTGCGCGAGCCGCCGACGCGCCGCGCCCGGGCGCTCGATCCCGGCCGGCGAAACGCGGCGCGCGACCTGCTGGCCCGCGGCCCGCTTACCGACGCCAAGGCCTTGCTCGGGCTCTACGGGGCGCCGACAGCCCCGGCCGGGGCGATCCCGCGGCTTCGCGCCGAGGCGCATGGCGTGCTGACCCGCGACGCGGTGTTCGGCCCGCTGGTCGCCGTCGTTTTCGGCGAGGGCGCCGATGATCCGCATGCGGAGCGGCTGGTGATGCAGGCGCCGCTGGCGCCCGCCGCGGCCAGCGCCGCGATCGAGGCGCTGCTGGCGCGGCGGCCGCGGCTGGCGCCCGGCCTCGGGCAGGAAGCCGCCGACGCGCTGGGGCGGCTGGCCTCGGCGCTGGGGGACGCGGCGCTGGAGTTGCCGGAGCTGGATGGGATCGAGGTGGGGCCGATCCAGCTGGTGGGGGCGCGGCTCTGCGCCGCGCCGGCGCGGGCCCTGGTCATGCAAGCGGCCCCGGCCGTGGAGGAGGTCTGATGCAAGGGGCGGAGGATTTCCTCGGCTTTCCCGAGGGATCGGTGGCGGTGGTCTCGGGGGTGGCGAGCGGGATCGGCAAGGCGCTGGCCGGGCTGCTGCTGGGGCAGGGGCTGACGGTGATCGGCCTCGACATCGATGAGGCGCGGCTGGAAGCGCTGGAGTTCGGGCCGCGCTTCACCGCGCGCCGGCACGACACCGGCGACCGCGAGGCGACCAATGCGCTGTTTCCGGCCTTGCACGCGGCGCACGGGCCGATCGGCTACCTCGCCAACAACGCCGGCCCGCCCAGCTCCCTGCCGCTCACCATCGAGGAGGGCATGGCCAAGACCGCGGGCAGCGTCGAGATGATGACTTCGGCCTGGGCCAAACTCGGTCCGCCGCCGGGCGCGGCGGTGGTGAACGTGGCCTCAGTGGCCGGCGTGCTCTCGGGCGGCCCGCCGCCGGCGGTGATCGCCGGGCGCGGCGGCAACGGTCCAGGCAACGGTTGGTATGGCGCGGGCAAGGCCGCCATCGGGGGGCTGACACGCTTCCAGGCGGTCTCCGCGGCCGGCCGCTACCGCGCCAACGCCGTGGCCCCCAGCGTGATCGAGACGCCGCGGGTCGGCGACCTTACCCGCGCCGCCTATGGCCAGCTGCTGATCGAGCGCACGCCGCTGGGCCGGCTCGGTCAGCCGGAGGAGGTGGCGCGGGCCATCGCCTTCCTGCTCAGCCCGGCCGCGTCCTACGTGAACGGAGTCACCCTGGTTATCGACGGGGGCGGCACCCTGGTGTTCTGAGGCCTTCAGTACACCGCCAGGGGTGTGTCCTCGCCTAGCTCGCCGAGGATCACCATGCGCGATTGCTGCATGTGGTAACGCCAGGTGGTCTCGGCCGAGGGTCCGTCGCGGGCAGCGATGGTGTCCACCAGCTGGCGGTGGATGCCCAGGGTCGACAGGTTGAGGTTCATCTGGTGGTCCGGCCGGTTACGCGACACGAACCGCGTCAGGTGACGCAGGTAGAGCTCGTCCAGCATGCTGACGATCAGCGCCAGGGTGGTGTTGCCGGCCATGCTCACGACCAGCTGGTGGAAGCGCGTGGCCGCCTCGGCGAAGGTGGTCCAGTCGCCGAGATGCTCGGATTCGTAGTCGATGTGGGCGCGCAGTTCAGCCAGGTGTTCCTCGGTGCGGACGCTGGCCAGCAGGTTGATCAGCGGCGGCTCGATAATCAGGCGCGCGTCGAACATCTCCTTCAGCGTCGCGCCGCGGATCTGCAGCAGCACGCCCACCGAGCGGGCGGCGGTGAGGTCGTCGGGCAGGGTGATGCGGGCGCCGCCGTGGGCGCCGCGCTTCACCTCGATCAGCGACTCGGCTTCGAGGATGCGAAAGGCCTCGCGCAGCGAGGCGCGCGAGACGTGGAACTCCGTCATCAGCTCGGCCTCGGAGGGCAATGCGTCGCCGACGCTCAGGTCGCCCTGCACCACGCGCCGCCGGATGGTCTCGGCAATCAGTTCGGCGGCTTTCGGAACGCGGATGGCGCGCTCGGATCGGGCGCCGGCAGCGGCTGCCTGGGAATGCTGTCTCAACCGTTCTCCCCGGGCCTGCTTCGCCGAAATGGTAGTATTAAACTGCGCTGCTGTCGCGGCTAGCGGCGAGCGAAGTTGGCGAGGTGGCTGGCGGTGTCGCGGCTGATGTCCGGGCAGGCCATGGCGAAGATTTCGGTGGCGTGCAGCGTGCCCATCACCTGGCGGCAGCGGGCGGGCGCGCCGACGGCGAGCAGGCGGCGGTAAAAGTCGATCCCCTCGTCGCGCAGCGGGTCGCACTCGTTGACGCTGATGACGGTCGGCGGGAAGCCGCGCAGGTCGTCGTCGGAGGCGAAGGCCGGCCAGGCCAGCGGGTCCTGCGCACGGAAGGCCTCGATGCCGTAGGCCATGGCCGCGCGGTTATTGTGCAGGTCGCCCAGGATGCCAAAGTTGTTCAGGGACGAGGGATAGCGCGCCTGCGGCCACTCGCCGGCGATGTAGGGGCACATCGCATAGAGGCCCTTGATCAGGCCCAGCTCGCCGCCCCGCTTCAGCTTCAGGCCTGTGGCGAGCGTCAGGTTGCCGCCGCCGCTCTCGCCCGCGACGACGATGCGGGCCGGATCGATGCCCAGCGTCGCGGCGTTGGCGTGGACCCAGCGCACCCCGCTGACGCAGTCGTTGAGGCCGGCCGGGAAGGGTGCGACCTCGCGGGCCGACGAGGCCACGAGGGCGTTGCGGAAGTCCACCATCACCACCGCCAGCCCCTCGGCGGCCACGATCCGGCCCCAGGCGCGGTACTGGCCATCGAAAGCCGAGAGCGAGGTCATGCCGCCGCCGTGCAGGTAGACGACGCCGGGCAGCACCGCCTCGCCCTGCGGCCGGATCACGTGGGCTTTGATCCGGTTGCCGTCCGGCTGCGAGACGAACTCCACCGTGCGCATGGCGAGGCCCGCAGAGGGCGCCGTCGCCTCGGTGTCGTTGGCGCCGAAGAGGGCCTTGAACTGCGCCCAGCCCTCCCGCGCCGCGTCGGTGTCCTCCTCGGCCAGCTGCTGGTCGCGGCTGGCGGCGTCGCCAGCCGGCGGCAGCTGCGGCAGATGGCCGAGCAGGGCCTTGATGCGCGGATCGACGCGCAGGTCTTCCGCCAGCTTGACCATCAGAACCGCTCCGCGGGATTTGGCTTTTGTTCAGAACGACTTGCGCAGCTCCACGCCGACCACGCGCGGATCGCCGAGGTAGGCGACATAGACGCCCGTGGCCAGCGGCGCACCGAAGACGTAGTTCTTGTACTTCGTGTCGGTGAGGTTGTTGGCGAACAGCGAGACTTCCAGGCCGTGCTGGTCGCGCACGCCGATGCGGGCGTTGGCGATGGCGTAGCCCGGCAGGTAGGTGTTGGGATCGTTGTTGGAGGTCTCGATCAGGCTCTTGTAGCCGACGTCGAAGCGGATGAATCCGTTCCACTTGCTGGTGACCGGGCGCTCGTAGTTCCCGGACACGTTGAACGTCCATTTCGGCGCGCCCGAGAGCGGCAGCCCCGACTGGTCGCAGACACCGGCGACGCCCGGCGGGCACTGGCCGTCCGGGAAGGACGTGAAGTGGGCGTCGAGGTAGCTGCCGTTGGCCGAGAGGGTCAGGCCCTCGATGGGGCGCGCGTTGATTTCGAACTCGACCCCGCGGCTCACGAACGAGGCGGCGTTACGGGTGATCAGGTTGGTGCCGTCCCAGGCCAGCGCCTGGAAGTTGTCGTAGTTGGTCCAGTAGAGCGCCACGTCGATGCTGAGCTTGTGGTCGAGCAGGTCGGACTTCAGGCCCAGTTCGTAGTCGATGTTGGTCTCGGGCTCGAATTGGATGCCGGTAAGGTTGGCCAGTCGGGTCAAGTCGAAGCCGCCGGGCTTGAAGCCGGTGGCGATGCTCGCATAGGCCGTCACGTCCGGCGTCACCTTGTAGCTGAGGTTGGTCTGCCAGGTCAGATCCCGGTCGTCGCGCCTTGCGGTGTCCGGTCCGAGGTCCGGGAAAATGACGTTGGTCGAGCGCTGCACGAAGAGGGCTGTCTGCGGCTCGGCCGAGTAGCGCAAGCCGCCCGAGATGGTGAGCTGGTCGGTCAGGTGATAGTCGAGGTGGCCGAACACCGCGTACGACGCGTCGTCGACGACCTCGTAGTTGTAGGTGGGGCCGGGCTCGCCGGGAATGATCAGGAAGCTGGCGTCGGAGCCGATCGGCAGGGTGTCGAACTCGGTCGAGTGGCGCCAGAAGTAGAACAGGCCGACCACGTATTCGAGCTTCTGGCCGGACGGCGAGGTGAAGCGCAGTTCCTCGCTCGCCTGCTTGTGGTTCTGGTGGATCGCGAAACCGTCCAGCAGATTGAACGGCAGCTCGTCGACGTCGCTGATCGGGAAGGCGTCCCACTCGCGGTATGACGCCAGCGAGGTGATGGTGCCGATGGGCAGATGCCAGTTCAGTTCGGCGGTGATGCCGCCGCCGCTGTTGGGATTGGTGTTGACGCCGTCCTCGATGGTCTCGCGGTTGTAAGGGGAGCCGGGCGGCACGACCGGGGCCACCGGGTAGCCGAGGCTGTTGCCACCGGGCAGGACGCTGGAGATCACCACGGAACAGCACTGGCTGGTCTCGTGCTGGTAATCCGCGGTGATGGTCGCGTCGAAGTCGTCCTTCTTGAACTCCAGCTTGCCGCGCACGCCGTCCTTGTGGAGGTTGTCCACGTGCTCGTTGCGCACCGGGTCGTAGGTGTAGCCGTCGTGGTTGTCCGAATAGCCGGCGAGGCTGAAGCCAAGCTCGTCGGGGACGATCGGGCCGGTGACCATGCCGCGCACACGCACGTCGTTGTAGCTGCCGTAGCTGGCCTCGAACTCGCCGCGATAACCGGTGAGGCTGGGCGGCTGGGTGATGATGTTGATCAGGCCGCCGGCGGTGTTCATCCCGAACAGGGTGCCCTGCGGGCCGCGCAGCACCTCGATGCGCTGGATGTCGACGAAGTCCTGCGTCGTGCCCATGCCGGTGCGCGACATGAAGACGCCGTCGATGAAGACGCCGATCGACGCCTGCTGCCCGATGTCGGCCTGCTGGGTGGAGACGCCGCGTATCTCGATCGTCGAGGTGCGCGAGTCGCCCTCCTGCAGCGAGAGCATGTTCGGCGTGATGGTCGCCAGGTCGTTGAAGTTGACGAAGCCGTGCTGGGTCAGCGTCGCGCCTGACACCGCCGAGATCGAGATCGGAACATCCTTGATGTTCTCCTCACGCTTCTGCGCCGTGACGATCAGTTCCTGCACCTGGCCTGGCGCGGACGCCGAGACGGCGGTGTCGGCCATGGCCGGGCTGGCCGCGAGCGCGGTGAGCGCCAGAGCCGAAGCCGTTGCAACGAGTACGAGCCGTCCCTGCCGTCTTCCAGCCACGCCGCTTCCCCCGAATTGTGTTGTCCGGCCGAATGTCCCCCGGCCGTTTCGGGATAAAGATCACACTGATTATCCTGATTGTCAAACGAGCCCTCGTCGGGGAGGCGAGACTGGCGCGACTTGAGGAAAGGGCCGCTTCTGGCCTCCGGAGACCCCGCGGGGCAGCCGGGCGAAGTCTGGGACGTGTTGGGGTGGGGCGCGCGAGCGCCTGTTTCGGCGCGTCGCCCTGAGCAGCTTTCTACATCCTCGGCAGGGCGGTCACCGGCGGTCGGCCGCGAGGGCGTAGGCGGTGTTGAGGGCCGTGGCGAAGAGCTGCGCGCGGGGATAGCGGATGTCGTCGCCGGGCCCCGGCTGACCCACGTGCGTGGTAGCCGCAGTCGCGACCGCGACGCGCCGCTCGGGATCGATCCAGGTCGACGTCCTGGCGCCAAGGGTCGAGCCCGGGTGTCCCCACACGTCGCTGCCGGCCCAGGCGCGGCGCTCGATGCCGAGGCCATATTCCGTCCCCAGGCTCATCGCGAAGTGGGGCGTCGCGCTGGGCTTGGCGATGCGCTCCGTCAGATCGTGCAGCGAGATCCCGAGGGGGCTGTCCGGGCGCAGGAGGCTGGCATAGATCGCAATCGCGTCGCGAGCGTTGCAAAGGCCATCGCCGGCGCCGAAGCCCCAGCTCACCTCGCCCGAGATGTCGACCGGGGCCGGCGCGCCGGCGATCGACATGTAGCAGCGCATGCGCTCGCCGGGCGGAATGAGGCCACCAAAGCCGCTGGCCTTCAGCCCAAGCGGCTGCACGATCCGAGCATCGACGGTCGCGCCATAGGGTTTGCCGCCGACCGCCTCGATGATCATGGCCGCGACCACCCAGCCGGTGTTCGAATAGTCGAAGCAGGCGCCGGGCTCGAACAGCTGCCCCTGTGGCAGCGCCAGAGCGAGCAGGTCTCGGGGCGCAAAGGGGATGCGCACGTCGGGCCGGACGCCGAACATCGCGGTTGTGTATTCGCCCAGCCCCGAGGTGTTCATCAGCAGGTGGCGCACGGTGATCCGGGGATCGATGGGCAGATCGACATAGCTCACCGCCGGCGCGTCGAGATCGAGAAGGCCTTCGCGCGCCATGAGCAGCAAGGTCATCGCGGCGACCGTCTTGCTTTGGCTGCCGATCTGGAAGATGTCGCCCGGGCCGATCTCGCGCGTCCGCTCGAGGTTCGAATGGCCGGCCGTGACGGTTACCCGGCCAACCCCCTCAACATCGATCGCGACGAGCGCGCCGAGGTTGCCCAGCCGGTCAACGAGATCATCCACCACGCGTTCAAAACGCACGAGCGCGTCGGCCGCCGCGGCCGAGGCGGGCTGGAAACTGCTGTGTACGGTCATGGAATTCCTGCCGCCTAGGCGAGGTCGCGCAGCATCATGGCCCGGTTCGCCGCCGCGCCCTGAGCTGTCCATTCGAGCTTGAAATCGGCCGGCGGCTCTACGCCCAGCAGGTGCCGCACGAAATAACTCCAGATCCGCTGGATCGCGTAGGGGCTCTCCGACAGCACGGCGTGCGTCACGCCGGGAAGGATCAGCTGGTCGAAGTCCTTGCCGGCCGCAATCAGCGCCGCCGACAGCGCCAGGGTGTGGCCGGGATGAACGTTGTCGTCCATGTCGCCATGGATCAGCAGCAGCTTGCCCATGAGCTTGTGGGCGACAGTGACATTCGCCTGCGCGTCCCGTTCGGGGTCTCCTGGCCGAGCCCCGTAGCGGTCGAGCCAGGTGCCGACGTAGTTGCGGTTGTCGTGATTGCCGCAGAGCGCGACGCCGACCTTGAACAGCTCCGGATAGTCGAACATCGCCCGCGCCGTGGCGTGGCCGCCGCCCGACATCCCGAACATGCCGACGCGGTTGAGGTCGAGGAACGCATGGCGCTCGCAGAGCTGCGCGATGACCGCGGCGTGGTCGCTGAGCTGCGGCTCCAGCAGGCGGCCCTTGCCGGCATGGTGGAAGGCGCGGTCGCGGCCAGGCATGCCCCGCGTCTCGAGCAGGATGCCCACCAAGCCCAGTTCGGCGACCGACTGCATCTGCGCCCCGTGGACACTGGGAAACCGCCGCGTCAGCCAATTGGTCTGCGGGCCGGGATAGATGAAGTCGACCAGCGGATAGGACTTCGTCGCATCGAAGTCCGACGGGAAAAACATTGCGCCAACCAGCCGGGTGACCCCGTCGGCCGCCACGGCCTCGAACAGCTCGGGCTTCGGCGCCGACCAGAGGGCGTCGATGTTCAACCTGGCGATCTCGAGCGCCTCGCCCGTGACGGTGTCGATCACCAGGGTGCGGGTCGCGAGGTCCACGGCGCCCAGGCTGGCCGCGACGTAGCGGCCGTCGGCCGAGGCGCCGCTCGGCGCATAGGACGGGCGCGCCGGCTTGAGCTGGTCGACGCCCGACACGGGGTTCGGCTTGACCGCCAGATCGCCATCGGCGGCGAAGATCGTCTCGAAGCCGCCTCCGTCGAAGCCGACCCGGCACAGCCGCCGCTGGATCGGATCGCGATCCCCGTCGAAGCCGCTGGCAAGGAAGAGGATGCGCCGCGCGGCCTCATCCACGTGCACGATCTCGCGCACCACCCACGGCCCTTCAGTGATGCGGTGCTTCAGCGCGCCGCTGGCCAGATCGTGCAGATAGAGATGCCCGCGCCCGTCGGCCTGCGAGTACCAGATCAGCTCGCCGGATCCGTGCAGCGGCTGCACCATCGGCTGCGCCAGCAGGTTCGCGGTCAGGTCGATCCACCCGCTCTCGGCCGTCTCGGCCAACACGGTCCGCAGGGCGCCGGAGCCGAGGTCCATGGCCACCAGGGCGACGGCCGAGGAGAAGCGATCCCACTCGAAGAAGTAGAGGCATTCGTCGGTGAACCAGCACTGGCGGAACATGAATGGAGAATAGGCTTGCGACGCCACCAGCCGCTCGGCGGCGCGGACGACGCGGCCGCTGGGGAGGTGGATGGCGAGGAACTCGGTCTTGGGCGGATCGGCGTCCGGGCCGCGGACCTTGAAGATGCGCGCGGCGGGACGCCGGTTTCCGGCGGGGACATGTTCGACCAAGGCGCCCTCGGGAAGGCTGCGCTCGTCGATCCGGTGGGTCGCGAACCATTGCGAATCCCGCGACCACAGGCCGGCCGGCATCCGCGACTGGCGGGCGGCCAGCGGCGCGGTGCCCGATTCCGGCATGGCGCCGTAGGCATGGTGCGCCTCGCCGTCCGAGGTCAGGCGCCGAGCCTCGCCCGATGCCCGATCCCGGACCCAGAGGTCGTGATCTTGCAGGAAGCAGGACAGCCGGCCGTCCGGCGCGTGCAGAGCCGGCACCGGTTCAAAGGTCTCTGTCTTGACCAGCGCCGGCCCGGCCAGGGCGATGTGAAAAGCGTCAGGGCCCAGGATGACCACCAGGGTGTCGGCGTCGGGCATGTCGTATTGCGCGGCGGCCAGATGCGCCGGCAGGACCTCAGTCTCGCCAGACCGCGTGATCAGCGCGGCCAACGCCTCGACGGAGAGGACTGGCGAGACGCGGCCGCTGCGGGCATCGACGATCGACGGCGCCAGGCGCTGCTGGCCGCCGGCGATGTCGGAGACGCAGAAGAAGTAGCGATGGTCGTCGATCCAGTAGCCGTCGCCCACGGCGCCGGAGAGCCTGGGTCCCAGAAGCTGCGGCAGGAAGGTCGCCGCGCGCCGATAGGTGTCGGCCGCCAGGGTCTCGAACTTCAGGGAACTCATGCCGCATGCCCTCGTGTGATGGCGACGCTGGGGGGGCCGGGAGCGCGCGCCCGGCTCGCCGCCCAGAAGCACACGGCCGCGACGGCCGCCAGCGGCGCCGCGACCACCGCCATGGCGGCGCCGATCATCTGGTCACCCCCGAGCAGGGACCCGACATAGCCCACCAGCGGCGAGCCGATCATCCCGGCGATCGCGATCAGCACGACGTAGGCGCCCATGGAGAGGCCCCGCAGTTCGTTGGGGAGCTGGAAGTTGATCGCGGTGACCGGAATGAAGATCGCGACGTCGTTCAGGAACAGGAAGAAGACGTAGAGGACGGCAAATCCGGCGACGTTGGGCATCAGCCCCATGGCCGTGCAGGGCACGATCAGGAGGGTCGTGATCGCTGCCGGCAGCAGCATGGCGCGGTTGCCGCCGCGGGCGCGCGCCGCGTTGATCAGCTTCCCGGCGGCGGCGACCGCGGCCAGGCCGCAGACGATGGTGATGACGCTGGCCGGGAGGGCGAAGTCGCCAGGCTGCAGCTTGTAGAGCCGCATGAGCGCGGGCGCCAAGAAGGTGTAGAGACCGCTCGAGGCCCCGCTGAGGCACATGATGCCGAGAAACAGCGGTACGAGAGTTGCACGAAATTCCCAAAGCTCGCGGAACGCGCCCTTGTCGGCGCTTCGGATTTCCATCCGCGCCGGTTCCCGCGTCGCCAGCAGCAGCGGCGGGATGAGGATCCCGACCACGGCGAAGATGAGCGAAACGACGCGCCACGGCGCCAGGCCGCCAAGAGCGCGGGGATCGTGCGCGACCCAGGTGACGAGGGCCGAATAGCCCAGGCCCCCGACCAGCAACGCGGCGACCCGTCCGAGCTGCTGGCCGACGCCATAGCTGAGGGAGCCGAAGGCGCGCCGGTCCGGGGCGAAGAAGTCCGACAGCAAGGAGATCGCCGCAGGATAGGTCATCGCGGCGCTCACTCCCGAGACGACCTTGGATAGCACGAGCATCCCGAGGCCGTGAGACAGCCCTGTCAACACCATGCTGGCGCAGTTCAGCGTGACCGCGGCCATCAGCAGGCGAACACGCGGCAAGCGGTCGGCGAGCAGGCCGGCCGGCGCAGCGAGCACGCCGTAGGCGGCGAAGTAGGCGGTGCCGTAGGCCAGCCCCACCTGGACGTCGGCCAGCTTGAGCTCATGCTTGATCGGCTCGATCAGCAGGCCGACGACCTGGCTGTCCATCGCGCTGAACAGCGCAACGAGGGCCAGCACCACCTGGGCGTAGCGCGCTCGCCCCACGCTCGGATAGAACGCGGCCTCCAGCGCGACGCTCATGTCGGGTCTCGCGGCCCGCGGTGTCGTCATTGACGGAAGGTGACGCGCACACCGACGGTCAGGGGGCGCAACGAAGTGTAGCTGTTGGGCAGGCTCAGGTACTTCACGATCGCCGCGTCGTTGTTGGTCAGGTTCTCGCCATAGAGCGCGACCGTGCCCCAACGGGTGTCGAGCCCGACGGAGGCATCGAGCGTCGAATAGGCCTCGTCGATCGCGAACAGGCTGTTGGCGCCGGCGTCACTGAAGGCGTTCGGGGATGAGCTGGTGTATTGGCCGTCGAGGCGGATGAACGCCTGGTTGCCGCCGCGCACGTCCCAGCGACGTTCGACGCCCGCCGCAACTTTGTAGCGGGCGAGACCCGGCAACACGTCACCCTTGGCGGTCGGAATGACGATGTTGGTCGGCACGCTGTCGATCTGGCCGTCCTGCGCCGTGGCGTTGGCGTAGAGGGTGAGGCCCTGCATCGGCTGCGCCGCGAACTCGGCTTCCAGCCCGTGCACGTCCGCTGTGCCGGCGTTGGCGATGAAGCTAAGCCGGTCCGAGATGCGCGTGCCGTTGATCTGGATGTTGTGCCAGGAAATGTAGAAGGCGGTCAGGTCCAGGGTCACTCGATTGTCGAGCCAGCTGGTCTTGGCGCCTAGTTCGTAGTTGATCGTGTAGTCGGGCTGATAGCCTCGCGGGATGACATAGTCGCTCGGATTGATGGCGCTGGGCCCGAAGTTGGGATTTACCTGCCCGATCCGGTATCCCTTGCTGACGTTGACGTAAAACAGCATGGACTTGCTCGGCTCGTAGGAGATGCCATAGCGCCAGGTCGAGTTGGTGTCGTTGGTCTTGTTGTCCAGGCTCGCGGGGGCGCTGTAGCTCAACGTGGCGAAATTTAGCGTGATCCGATTCAGCTCGCTGTACTCGGCGGTCGTGCGGAAGAAGCGGAAACCGCCGCGCAGCTTCAGGCCGTCCAGGATTTCGTAGCTTCCGTCGGCATAGCCTGCGAGCTCCGTCGACTTGGTGGTGATGTCGGTCTTGAAGTAGGTGTCGCTGCCGGGGATGCCGCCGAAGAGGGCGTCGAGCCCGGGCGCGCTGAGTTCATAGTTCGGCGTGGCCGAACTGCGGTTGATGTAGAAGATGCCCGCCACCCATTGCAGGCGCGACGGGGTGTTCGAGACCAGCCGGCCTTCCTGCACGTAGAACCGCGACGTCTCGGGGGCGTTCAGCACGAAGTCCGGCGTGCCGGCGCCCAGCAGGGGACCGATATCCTCGCGGAGCGCCGACTTGGTCGTCTGGTAGGTCGACGACACCGTCAGGGTCGCGAACTTCGCGAAGCTGTAGTCGATGTCCAGGTTGTAGTTGGTGATGTCGGCCGGCCGTCCTTCGGAGATCACCGAGGCGGCCCTGAACTTGCCCAGCGTTGGGTTGTAGAAGTCGCCGTCCTTCGGGTCGCTGCTCTGGTGGAAGATTTCGGCCCTGACCTTCAGCGCGTCGGTCGGGGTCCATTGCAGCGCAGCGCGGCCGCCCCAGTCGATCGAATCGTTGCGCGTGCCGAGGGTGATGTTCTTCACCCACCCATCCTCGTCGCGATAGTAGCCCACGATGCGCAGCGCGAGCTTGTCGTCGACCAGGGGCAGATTGACCATGGCGTCGTAGCGCTGGCGCAATCCGCCGCCGTCCGTGCCCGCCAGGTCGACCTGCTCGGTCGCGTCGAACTTGGTGGCGTCGGGCTGGTTGGTGATGATGCGCACGGTGCCGCCGAGCGATCCGGAGCCGAAGAGAGTGCCCTGCGGTCCGCGCAGCACCTCGACCCGAGCCACGTCGAAGAGGTGCAGGTCCGGGTCACCTGGGCCCCGTAGGTATCGGTCACGGGCGTGTCGTTGATATAAACCGACACCGGATCCTGGGTGTTGCCGCCGGTCACGGTGGTCCCGATCCCGCGAATGTCGAAGATGGCGCGGTTCTTCGTGGTCTCGTTCATCGTCAGGCCAGCCACCGAGCGCGCGAACCCGTCGAAGCTGTCGATCCCCCGCGCTTCGATCTCTTTCTGCGGAATGGCGGTAATCGCCGCTGGCGCCTGTTGCAGCGATTCCTCGCGGCGGTTGGCGGTGACGATGATGTCGCTCACCGTGGACACGGACGTGTCCGGCGCGGCCGGCTCGGCGAGGACCGGTCCAGCTTCGGCGAAGGTGAGCCCGACGGCGCCCACGAGCAGCAGGGTCTTCAACGGAAGTGCGCGCATGAATTTCCCCCAAGTCGCGCTGGCGGCCGCCAGTTGCACAAATGTATAACTCTATTTTACAATCGTGCAACCACTTGAAGTGGGCGGACCGGTCGCCGCGCTGGCGCCTGGTGGCGAGAGGGGCCGTCGGCCTTGCTTACCGCCCGCAACACGTTGAAATTCGCGTTGGTTTTCTCCTGACCTCGTCGTAGGGCCGCAAGCATGGCTTTCCATTCGCCGCCGCCGCCCGAGCAGCTCAGCAGCCGCGAGCGCCTGCTGGACGCGGCCATCCGGTTGTTCGGCCAGAATGGCTTCGAAGGCACCTCGGTGCGGGCGATCGGTGACGAGGCCGGGGTCTCCTGGGCGCTGATCCGGTTCTACTTCGGATCCAAGGAAGGGGTGCGGGAAGCGGCCGACGAGCGGGCGATCCGCGGTTATCTCGATGCGGTGCACAAGGGCCACTCCGCCAGTTCCTACGAACAGCTCGCCTCGATGCTGGAGGTCGACGCCAAGGGCCTTTCCGAGACGGCGGGCTACCTGCGCCGCGCCATCCTGGAAGAACGCCCGATCGCGCTCGATTTCCTGCGCCAACTGCTCGAAACGACCGAAGTGGAGAACGCCGCCCTCCGCGCCGAATACCCCGACGAGCCGGTCCTTTGGGACCCTGTCAGGCAGATCGTTCAGCGCATGGGTTATCTGCTGCTGGCGCCGCAAATCCTGACGCTATCGGGCCGAGACGTCTTCTCGACGGAGGAATTGAAGCGCCGCAATGAGATAGCCTTCCGTTCTGGGCGTCTGCTTCGCGAGGGACTGCGCGCCGAGCGACGAGACCCCTCCAAGAAGAAGAACTGAGTCCTGAAACTGGCCCTCTTGGCGCCGGGGGTTCCTTCGTCGCGACCGGTTTGCAGGTTCGTGAAATCGCAGTTATACAAACGTGCAATTCGGCGTTCGCCCGACCGTTTCGGGCTGGGAAGGCGACACGAGCATGCCCCAATTCCTGGGTTTCGCGCCTGCCTCCCGCCGCGCCGAGGCCGCGCTCGCCCGCTTCGAACGCGTGCTGCAGGACCTCGTCGAGCCGCTGGGCAACCTGGGCGCCCTCGTCGCGATCGATGTCCCCGAGGTCGGCCGGGTCACCTTCACGGCCGGCCATTCCAACCTCGACAAAAGCCGCGCCGCGCAGCCGGGCGATGTGTTCCGCATCGCCAGCCAGACCAAGACCGTCACCGCCATGGTGCTGCTCCTGATGGCGCGCGACGGCCAGGTCGGGCTGGACGAGCCCGTCGTCACCTATCTCGATCTGCCGATCGACCGCCGGATCACGGTCCGGCATCTGCTGATGAACCGGTCCGGCCTCGGCGAATACACGCGCGTCCTCGGGCCGCACCTCTACAGCCGCGTCCCCTTCGCGCCACGCGATATCGTCGCCCTGGCGTTGCCGCAGGGCCAGCTCTTCGAGCCCGGCGCGCACTTCGACTATTGCAACACCGGTTTTACGATCGCGGGCATGCTCATCGAGGCCGTTTCGGCCGGGTCCTTCGGCGAGGCCTGCGCGGCGCGGATCACCCGGCCGCTCGGGCTTGGGCACACCGCTTTTGGCGGGCGCATACCGGCGGAAGAGCCGATGCGCGGCTACGTGACCTTGCCGCCCGAGGCCGAGCCTGTCGACATGACGGCCAGCGTCAGCCGGGCGTTCGGCTCCGGTGATGGCCTCGCCAACGCCGACGACCTGCTCGTCCTCTATGGGAGCCTGCTGCGTGAGGAGAGCCCGCTCCGCATCTCCTTGCACGATCTGACCGCCGAGACGGGCAAGCCCTCGGCCAATCCCCATTTCGCCATGAGCCTCGGCACGGAATACGGGCTGGGGCTGGAGCGGCGCGCCTGGGCGGGGCGCGAAGTCTGGGGCCACCCGGGCTCGAGCGGCCACACGCGCTCCTCGACCTGGATCGACCCCGGGCTCGGCATCGGCGTCACCACCTGCGTCACCATGCACATCACCCCCAGCTGGAGCGCGGACGACATCCGCTATCCCCGCGCGCAACTCTTCGGCCAGGCGCTCTCCACGGCCTACGCCCTTGCCGAGATCTGATCCCTTCAGCCTGGGCGCGGGTCGTTCCGTTACCCTGGACCTCAGGGCGATGTCCTGGCCGCTGCGCGAACCGTTCGCCATCTCGCGCGGGACCAAGACCGCCTTCGAGAGCCTGCTGGTGACGCTGACCGACGCCGAGGGTCATCGCGGCCGCGGCGAAGGCTGCGCCGTCGGCTATCTCGGCGAAACCACGACGGGGATGGCCGCGCAGCTGGAGGCGGCGCGCGGCCGCATCGAGGAGGGCGTGACCCGCGAGGGGCTGCTGGACCTGCTGCCAGCCGGCGGCGCACGTGCGGCGCTCGACGCCGCCCTCTGGGACCTGGAGGCCAAGCAGACCGGCCAGTCCGCGTTCGCCCGGGCTGGCGTGCCCGCGCCCCGGGCCATGGACACCGCGTACACGATCGGCATCCGCGCGACCGGGGACTACGAGGCCGCCGCGCGCGTCAAGGCGGACTTCAAGGTGTTGAAACTCAAGGTCGACGCCGGTGACCCGCTTGCCGCGATCGCCGCGGCGCGGCGCGGCGCGGCGAACGCCGGCTTCATCGTCGATCCCAACCAGAGTTGGACGATCGATCAGCTCCGCGCCTTCGCGCCGGCCCTGGTCGATCTCGGCGTCGTCCTGCTGGAGCAACCCATCCCGGCCGGCGCCGAACAGGGCCTGGACGGCTATCGCTGTCCGGTGCGGCTGTGTGCGGACGAGCTGGTCCACGTCACCGCCGACCTCGGCAAGGCGCATGGACGCTTCGACGTCATCAACATCAAACTCGACAAGACCGGCGGGCTGACCGCGGCCCTTCGGCTCGCCGAAGCCGCGCGCGCCCTCGGCTTCGACCTGATGGTGGGGTGCATGGGCGGCTCGTCGCTCGCCATGGCCCCGGCGACGGTGCTGGCCCAGCAGTGCGCCTTCATCGACCTCGATGCACCCCTGCTGCTGGCCGAGGATCTGCCTGAAGGGCTGACCCACGCCGGCGGCGCGTTCGAGCCGCCTCGGCGCGAACTTTGGGGCTGAGGCCCTGGTACGCAGCGCCTGTCTGAACGCGCAGGACTTATGCGGCGCTCACGTCACAAGCTCCGCCGCCTTCCGGCCGATCCGCTCGCGGGCCACGCGATCGGCGATCTCTCCGGGCGGGCGGCGCTCCTCGGCGGCCCGCGCGAGAAGCTCGGCCAGCCGGGGGCCGATGGCCCGCACCCGAGGCTCGACCGCGCCCATCGGTTCGCGGAAATACTCAGCGACCACGCTGATGATTCCGCCGGCGTTGACGACGTAGTCGGGCGCGTAGGTGATGCCCCGCGCCACCAGCGCCGCGCCGTCCGCGGCGTGTTCGAGCTGGTTGTTGGCGCCGCCGCACACCACCGGCGCGCCGAGCTCGGGAATGGTGTCGGCGTTGAGACCGGCGCCCAGGGCGTTTGGGGAGAAGACATCCGCATCCGCGGCGTGAAGGCGATCCGTCGGCTCGATCTCGGCCCCGAACCGGGCCCGCGCCGCGACCGTGCGGTCGGCGTCGACATCGGCGACCACCAGCCTCGCGCCGGCGTCATGCAGGCGCTGGCAGAGCTTCAGCCCTACCGAGCCCAGGCCTTGGACAGCGACGCGGGCGCCTTTCACGGGTCGCCCCAAGGCGGCCTCCAGCGCGACGAATATGCCGAGCGCCGTCCAGGGCGACGGATCGCCGCCGGCGCAGCCTGGCCGCCCTGGCAGCCCGGCCACGAAGCGGGTCCTGCGCGCCACGGCCACCATGTCGGCGACGCTGGCGCCGACATCCTCCGCGGTGATGTACCGGCCGCCCAGCCGCTCGACCGCCGCGCCGAACGCCTCGAAAGCCGCCGCGCGCGACGTTTGCGGCCCCAGCTTGTAGAGCACGGCCTTGCCACCGCCGACCGGCAGGCCGGCCAGCGCGTTCTTGTAGCTCATCCCCTGGGACAGCCTCAGCGCGTCGCGCAACGCCGCCTCCGCGCTGGGGTAGTTTGCGACCCGGCAACCGCCCGTCGCCGGACCGCGCGCCGTCGAATGGATCGCAATGATTCCGGCCAGGCCGGTCGCCGGATCGTCGATGAACTCGACCGCCTCATGGCCGTCGAAGGAAGGATGATTGGCCGGATTCACAAGCGCCTCCTTGGAAGGCTTGGTTTTATAATCTCAGCAGCGAGATGTATTTTCAGACTTCATCCGATTGCGGTATTTTACGTGAATTCTATTCGTGATTTGCGTGTCGCATGAATGATCTTGACGACGCCGACCTCCGCCTGCTTCGGGCGATCCAAAGCGACAGCCGCCAGTCGACGGCGGACCTCGCCGAGACCGTCGGCCTCTCACAGGCGGCATGCTGGCGGCGGCTGCAGCGGTTGCGGCAGGCTGGCTACATCCTGCGCGAGACCGCGGTGCTGAACCGCGAGAAGCTGGGGTTCGGCGCACAGGTGTTCGCCATGGTGAAACTCAGCACCGTCGGGCGGGCAAACCTCGCCGGTTTCGCCGCCGCCATCCGCGCCCTGCCCGAGGTCGTCGAATGCCACGTGCTGATGGGCTCGGCCGACTTCCTGCTGAAGATCGTCACCGAGGACATCCACGCCTACGAGCGCTTCTTTTTCGAGCGCCTGTCGGCCCTGGAGGGAATCCAGGACGTCACCTCGTCCGTGGCGCTGTCGGAGATCAAGCCGCCGAGCGGCTTGCCGATCTAGTCGCAGCGCGCCGCCCGCGGGCTTCGCAATCGACGTCCAGCCCGTTCGATCGCGAGTCGGTTAGCCTTGCTGGTCGCGGACCCGGAAGAGGAGGTCCAGGCCTGCCGCGGCCTGGCTGTAGTCGGCGAGGTCGACGCGATCGCCTTTACACGCGCCGATGAAGGCCTCCACGCCCGTCGCCCAGGCCTGGCGGCTGGCGCTCGCAGCGGGCGGCTCCGCCAGGGCCTCTGAAAATCCCGCTTCGGTTTCCCGAAAATACCGCAAGGTTGCCCCGGACGAACCGGTGGCCGGCGAAAGCGCCACGCCGCCGCGATCACCGACGACTTCACAATACAGACCCTCGGGTCCGTGGAACGCCCAGGCGACATCCACGTCGATCCGCACGCCTGCATCGGTCCACCAGGAGAGTATCGCCCGGTCGTCTACGTCGAACGCCTGGTCGCTCTCGCTCGCGCGCCACGCCCCGCCGCCCTTTTGGCGCGGCCCGTGATCTGCCCACACGCGGCCGTCGAGCCTCCGGGCGGGTGAAAACGCGGTGAACCACAGGGCCAGATCGACGAGATGCGATCCCAGGTCGAGGATGGCGCCGCCGCCGGCGTGGTCGCGGCGGGTGAACCAGGAGCCCAGCCCCGGAATGCCCTCGCGCCGTCGCATTTGCAGCCGCAGAGTCCGGAGCGCGCCGAACTCTTGCGCATCGATCGCGCGCTTGATCGCGGCCAGTTCCGGCAGCCGTCTCATGTTGTAGTTCACTGCGAAGACGCGGTCGGAGCCGGCCAGAGCCGCGCCAACCGTCTCCAACTCCGAGGCGTTCACCGCCAGGGGTTTTTCGCAGAAGACATGCTTTTCGGCCCGCAGCGCGGCCGCGGCGATCTCGGCGTGCGCGGCGTTGTGATTGGCGATGATCACCGCATCCAGGTCGGCCCGGGAGATGGTCTGGCGCCAAGCCGCCTCAATAAGCGGGATGCCATATTCGCGGGCCAATACGCTCGTGCGTTCGGTGTTCCGGCCGCAGATGACGGCCACCTCGACGTCCGCAAGCGCGGCCAGGCTTGGAAGATGGGCGCGTTCCACGATTGCGCCCGTCCCGATAATTGCGACCTTCATCATCAGCCTCCCGCAGAGGTCCTCACCCGGGCTCGGCTCCCTCTTAGGTCGCCGCGCCACGTGGGCCGTCGGCTGGCGTGTCGCGAGCGAACGTGGCCTTTAGCACACGATGCACGCGCTTCACGTCCTCGCCGAAATCGCCGCGGTCGCGCTGTCGCTCGTCTCCACTTTGCTCGCGATCGCGGGCCTCGGCCGTGACGGGCGCTCCGACGCGCTGGCCAGCTTCGCGCCCTTCACCTTCCTCTTGTCGCTGGCAGGCGCGGCGCTTGCCTGGACGGCGCTTGGACCCGGCCTGGCCACGACCGCGCTGCTGACCCTCGACGGCGTCGCGGCGGTGCTCTGCCTCGTGAGGCTGGTTCCGGAGTTCATCAGGCTCCGCCCGGCTTTCCGGTCCGATCCCGTGGCGCTCCGGGTTCTCAGCGGCAACCTGCTTTGGATCAATCCTTCGGGCGAGCGAGCCGTCGCGGCCATCCTGGCGTGCGATCCGGACGTGGTGATCCTGCAAGAGGTGGGGCGAAGGCTGACCGCGCCGCTGGCCGGACTTGAAGCCCGCTATCCGAACGCCGCATCATGCCCTCATGCGGGCTTGAGGATCTACACGAAGTTCCCGATGGTGGCGCACCGGTGCAACTGCGAACAAGCCGACACGCCGCGCGGCCGTTTGTTGACGGCGACCATCCGTCTCTCGGATCAGGCCACCGTCACGTTGGCCACGACCCACTTCAGCCACCCCTACCGCGGCGACGCACAAGCGCGCGAACGCCAGGGGCTGGGCGCCGCGGTGCGCGGGTTGGAGGTTCGCGACCTGGTCCTGGCCGGCGACTTCAACACCGCGCCGTGGTCGCACGCGATGCGCAGCCAGGACGACGCGCTGGCGCCGCTGCGTCGCTGGAGCATCGCCTGGTTCACCTGGCCCGCAAGGCTGCGGAGAGGCAGGTTGGCGTGGCCTCTGCCGCTGCTGCCCATCGATCACATCTACGCCGGACCGGGCTGGAGCCACGTGCGCTTGCGGCGTGTCCGGCTCCCAGGCTCCGACCACTTCGCGACCGAAGCATCCCTGTGTCGCCCACCCGTCTGCGAGCCGCCCTCACCTGTGTGAACCGCCAGCCCGGATCGGCCGTTCAGCGTGCAGGAAAGGCGAGGAGCAACCGTCATGCCGAGAGGCGACAAGAGCAGCTACACCGCCAAGCAGAAGCGCAAGGCCGAGCATATCGAGGAGGGCTACGAGCACCGCGGCGTCAGCCACGGCGAGGCGGAGCGGCGGGCCTGGGCGACCGTCAACAAGGAGGCGGGCGGCGGCAAGAAATCCGGCTCCGGCCGCGGCAAGCCTGAGAACCATGCCTCGTCCCGCAAGGGCGGCCACAAGAGCGCGACGAGCCAGTCGCATGCCACGCGCTCGGCGGCGGCGAAGAAGGGCTGGGAGACGCGCCGCCATGAATCGCACGCTTAGCGCGCCATGAAGGCGACCGAAGTCGCCGCCGTCGGCGGCCAGCGGACTTTCGTGCTTGTGCTCGATCCCAGCGAGGAGGCCTTCGCGACTATCACCCGCTTCGCGGTCGAGCGCGAACTGGAGGCGGCCTCGCTCTCGGCGATCGGCGCGTTCGAGCGGGCGACCGTCGGCTGGTTCGACCTCGAGGCGAAGACTTACCGGCCGATCGAGGTGAATGAGCAATGCGAGGCGCTGTGCCTGCTAGGGGACGTCGCCGTCGGCGACGACGGCAAGCCCAGCCTGCACATCCACTGCGTCGTCGGCCTGCGGGATGGGTCGACGCGCGGCGGTCACCTGCTGAAGGCGACGGTGCGCCCGACGCTGGAGGTCACGCTGGTCGAGACACCTGCCCATCTGCGCCGGCGCAAGCGGCCGGAACTCGGCGTCGCCCTCATCGACCTGGACTGATCTGCTCCAGCCCGCACTGCCCGGGCGCCTTGTCCGGCCGCAGGCGCAGCAGTCGCGTGCCATGCCGCAAGCGCCCGCCCGAGACGTGATCGTATGAAACCTCGACTACGAGTTCGGGCCGGACCGGGACCCAGGCCGCGGAACGTTCGGTGCTCCAGCGGCTGGGGCCGCCCGGCGCGTCGCCGGTGAAGCCCGGGCCGCCGCGCAGCTGTTCCAGATGCTCCGTAAGCGCGGTGCGATCGACCCCGGCGAAGCCCGAGGTAAATCCGACATGGTCGAGGCGTCCCGCCTCGTCGTAGAGGCCCAGCAGCAAGGACCCCACAAGGTTCGGCGGCCTGGTGGCGTACCGGTAGCCGCCGACCACGCAGTCGGCGGTGCGCGTGCGCTTGACCTTCAGCATGGCCCGCTCGCCTTCCGCGTAGGGACCATCGAGCCGATTGGCGACCACGCCTTCCAGCAGGCCGCCGTCCAGCCAGCCCTGGGCGATGGAGCGCGCGCCAGTACCCGGCGTCTCGATCAGCCTCGCCGATCCGTGGCGCTTCAGGAAATCGGCCAAGGCGGCGTGGCGATCGCTCAGCGGATGGGGGCGCAGGTCGCCTCCGCCGGGCGCGACGAGCAGGTCGAAGGCCGCCAGCGTCGCGGGCGTCTCGGCAGCAAGCCGGCGGATGCGGCTTTCGGCCGGGTGCAGACGCATCTGCAGCGCATCGAACGAGAACGCGCCGTCCCGGGCGATCAGCAACTCGCCGTCGAGCACGAACCGGTCGGCGTGGATCGCCCGGATCATCTGCGCGACCTCCGGGAAGAAGCGCGTGAGCGGCTTGCCCGACTTCGCTTGCAGGATCACCTCGTCCCCGTCTCGGAACGCCAGGCACCGGAAGCCGTCCCACTTGGGCTCGAACCACCACCCCGGCCCCTCCGGCAGATGCCGGGCGGCCTCGGCCTCCATGGGCTCCGCGGAGCGAAGCACCACCGCAGGCTTGGCATCGCGAGTGTGCGCCATCGGCTATTTCCGCCGAGGCGGCGCCAGATCGCGGCCCGCCTGCAACAGCTTGCCGGCGCGAGGACTCGGCATAGGCTTGCGGGGTGGTGGAACGGTCATCGGACCTCCTGGCGCGGCTTATGAAAAACTCAAAGCGTCGTTCGGCGCGCGGGTTCCGCTACGGCCCGTCAGTCTCCAGCGGCCGACGCGCCGCTAAGGTCCCTCCGTGCCCGGACGTTCAATGCTGTAGTGGATTGGCTTGAAGGCGTAGTTGTTCGACTGCAGCGCCGAACACGCCGTCAGTCCAATGATCAAATCCTGCTCGGCCTCGAAGACTACGTAATCGCCGGTTGATCGGATAAGCCGCGTCGGCGCTGAGAGCGGACGCCCTTTCCGCCAGAACATGCCAACCGCCGGCTGGTTCCGGCCGCGTTTGGGCTCGTTCGGCGGCGCGCTCACCGAGGCTAGGGCTCGCCGACCAAGCCCCGCACAGCCAGGGCGTTGGCCGCCGCCGCGCCGGACGCCAGCGCTTCCAGATCAGGCGCCGCGTAGTCCGAATAGTAGACGCGCGGCGCTCCGTGCAGCCGCCACCGCAAGCCGAGCCAGCCGCCCGGAACACCCGCGCCCGCCGCCCTGACCGGATCGGCCGCTGCTCGCGAAATGCGGCGCCCGGTCAGCAGCGCGTCGGCCTCGGGCGTGAACCAGCTCGCATGGCGCGGTTCGCAGACGAGCGGCGTCTCGGTCAAAAGCGCTCAAGGCGTCATCCGGCGGGGGCTATCGAGAGGTCAGCCCGCTTTGCGGGCCTTGGTCCTGTGGGCCGTAGGCTTCGCCTTGGCCTTCGCGGCGGGCTTGGCGGCGGCCCTGTCCTTGCCGCCGAGGCTCGCGCGCAGCGCCGCCATCAGGTCGACCACGTTGGTGTCCTCCGGCTCGGCTACCCTGGCCGGCTTGTGGCCCTTCTTCTTATCCTCGATCAGCGCCTTCAGCGCCTTTTCGTAGCGATCGACGAATTTGCTGGGATCGAACGGGCCTTCCTGTTGCTCGATGATCTTCTCGGCGATGGAGATCATCGCCGCGTCGGGCTTGGCGCCGCTGATCGAGCCGAAGATCTCGTCCGGCTTGCGCACCTCCGCGTCGCTGCGCAGCGTGTAGGCGAGGATGCCCTTGTCGCGCGGCTCCAGCGCCAGGATGCGCTCGCGGGTGCCGATCACCACGCGGCCGAGCGCGATCTGGCCGGATTTCTCCATGGCGGTGCGGATGACGCCGAACGCCTCCTGCGCCAGCTTGCCGTCGGGAGCCATGAAGTAGGGGTTGTCCCAGTAGAGGCGGTCGATGTCGTCCTCGGCGACGAAGCGTTCGATATCGATGGTCTTGGTGCTCTCCAGCTTGACCGAATTGATCTCGTCCTGGGTCAAGAGGATGTATTCGCCCTTGGAGACCTCGTAGCCCTTCACCAGGTCGCCCCGATCGATCGGCCCGGTGTCCGGATCGGTGGTGATCATCTTGATGCGGTTGTTGGTCTTGGGATTGATCAGGTTGAAGTGCACGTCGCCGCCCGAGTTGGTGGCCGCGTAGAGCGCGACAGGGCAGGTCACCAGCGACAGCTTCAAATGCCCTTGCCAGGTCGGACGATAGGCCATCGAGGATCTCCGGGGGGCGCCGTTTCGGCGTTGGGATTTGAACGGCCGTGGCGCTGATTCGTTCGCGTCAGGCGCAGGGCGCGGTGTCGCCGGTTTCCAGATCGATGCGGAAGCAGTGTTCGTGGCCGGTCTCGATCTCCAGCACGACCACGCTGATCGGCGCGCTGTCACCGGGCAGCTCGTGCAGGTCCTCGACGTAGGCGACCGCGGCGGCCTCGAAGGACGCCTCGTCCAGCGTGCGGGCGTGGTGACGGTCCACATGGCGGGCGTGGACGCGGAAGCTTCGCGTTGTGGCGGTGGCGGGCATGAGTCGGATCTCCATCGGCACAACGCCTGACCGGCGAAATGGATTCGCCGAGTCGCGCGGATCATCCAGCCTGGCCGCTCGTTGACTTCCGGCCGCTGGGCGAGGACGCCTGAGGCCATGCGCGTCGCCACGTTCAACATCAACAACGTCAACAAGCGGCTGGCCAACCTGCTGGCATGGCTGGCCGATGAGCAGCCCGACGTCATCTGCCTGCAGGAGTTGAAGGCGGAGGAGGGGGCCTTCCCGATCGCCGCGATCGAGGCGGCCGGCTATGGCGCGGTCTGGCGCGGCCAGCGCACCTGGAACGGCGTGGCGATCCTCGCCCGCGGCGTCACGCCGGTGCTCACCCGCCGCGAACTGCCGGGCGATCCGGCGGACGACCAGGCCCGCTACATCGAGGCCGCCGTCAGCGGCGTGCTGATCGCCTCGATCTACCTGCCCAACGGCAATCCGCAGCCGGGGCCTAAGTTCGCCTACAAGCTGGCCTGGTTCGATCGGCTCATCGCCCACGCCGCCACCCTGGTCGCCGCCGACGTGCCGGTCGTGCTGGCCGGCGACTACAACGTCGTGCCGACCGAAGCCGACATCTGGCCGGGCCATCACGAGCAGGACAACGCCCTGCTGCAGCCCCAGACCCGGACGGCCTTCCAGCGGCTGCTCGACCAGGGCTGGACGGACGCGCTGCGCGCCCGCCAGCCCGACGGGCCGCTCTGGACGTTCTGGGGCTACCTGCGCCACCGCTGGCCCAACGACAAGGGCATGCGGCTGGATCACCTTCTGCTCAGTCCAAAGCTTGCGGGGGCGTTGACCTCGGCCGGGGTCAGCAAGGCTGTCCGTGGCCTCGACGGCGCGAGCGATCACGCACCCGCCTGGATCGAGCTGCGGCCGCCGAATGGTCGCGCCGAGCCTGCGCGGTCAGCCACCACAGGGGCCCGGCGGTCGCGCGTCAGACCGAGAGCAGCGACTGCAGGCAGAGGCACAGCCGGGTGACATCGACCGGCTTCTGCATCAGCGGTCGCCGGCTGAACGCCTCGGGCAGTTCGACATTGGAGTAGCCACTCAGGAAGATGAAGGGCGTCGCGGCTTCCACCAGCTTCTCGGCGACCGCGAAGCTCCGCTCGCCGTGAACGTTGATGTCCAGCAGGGCCGCATCGACGTGCGAGGCCGCCAGCAGCGCCAGGGCGGCGCGAACCCGGCCCACCGGGCCCAGCACGTCATAGCCCGCAGCGCTCATCGCCTGCTCGATCTGGTCGGCGATCAGCCACTCGTCCTCGACAATCAGGACCAGGGGGCGCCGGGCCGTTTCCATCACATGTCGGCAAGGGAGAAGCGGACATGCGCTTCGACGCCGGTCGGCGAAAACCCCACGGTGGCCTTGCCTCCCAGATTGTAGGAGGTCTCGCGCTCGATCAGCCGCAGGCCGAAGCCGCGCCGCTTAGGCGCCGGAGCGGCCGGGCCGTGCGTCTCGCGCCAGTAGAGATCGACACAATCGTCGGCCTCGCCGCTCAGCGACCACTCGATGGACACCCGTCCGGCGGGAACGGACAGGGCGCCGTACTTGCCGGCGTTGGTGGCGAGTTCGTGGATCACCATGCCGAGCGACAGCGCATGGCGTGGCTTGAGGCTGGCCGGCGGCCCGGCGATCGTTACGCGCTCCATGCCGAAGGGTGCGACTTCCGTGCGCACCGCGTCTTCGAGGGAGCTTTCGGTCCAGTTCTCGCGCGACAGCAACTCATACGAACGAGCCATGGCCTGCAGGCGGCCCACGAAGGACTCGAGAAAGGCGTCGGGGGTCGCGGCAAGGCGGTGGGTCTGCTCGGCAACGCCGATGACCACCATCAGCATGTTCTTCACGCGGTGGTTAAGCTCGGCGATCAGCGTCTGCTGATGCGCCTGAGCTTCGGTCAGGCGCGTCACGTCGATGAAGGTGACGACCACGCCATCGGCCGCTCCCTCGAGCGTCCGGTAAGGCGCAACCCGAAGCGTGTAGTGGCGGCCCGTTTCCGCATGCGAGGCGTCGCGTTCAATCGCATCGCCGTGCGCGAACACGGCCCTTATGTCCTCGACCAGGTCTGGCAGGGGCAGCCGGCTGTTGAGGTCCGTGAGGGGCCTGCCGCGGTCGCCCGGCAGGATGTTGAACAGCTCCTTGACCGAGGGGGTGAAGCTGCGGATCACCATGCCGCGGTCGAGGAATACCGTCGGGATCTGGGTGCTCTCGAACAGGTTCTGCAGATCGCCATTGACCCGGTCGAGCGCGTCGATCTTCACCAGCAGTTCGGCATTGACGGTATTCAGTTCCTCGTTGAGGGACTGCTGCTCCTCCTTGGAGGCCTCGAGCTCTTCATTGCTCGACTGCAGCTCCTCGTTGACCGAGAGCAGTTCCTCGTTCGACGAGCGCAGCTCCTCCAGCGCGGTTTCGTATTCTTCGATCAGAGACTGCAGCCGCTCCTTGGTGTCGCGCAGTTCGCGCTCCAACAGCACGGCCGCGCCGCTCTCCAGAGCTGGCAGATCTCTGGCCTCCGCGGCGCTGAGCGACGCGCCGTCATCGGCGAAGATCACCACGTAGAGGGGCGCTGAGTCGCGGCGTTCCAGCAGCGGCTCGATGGTGATCCGCACGCGTTGCACGCGGCCCTCTTCCGACGTCACCGGCACCGCGTCGCGCGTCACGGTGGTGTCGGTCTCCACGGCTTCGCGAAAAGCGGAGCGCAGCTCCAGCCGCAGGCCCTTGCGCGCCAGCGACATCAGCTGGCGGGTCGGCGCGCCTGGCGCCAGCTCCAGATATCGGTTGGTGCGAGCGGAGAAGTGCACGATGTCGCCGTCGCGGTTGACCAGCACGTGGGCCGGCGCGAACCGTTCGAGCACCTGGAATTCCAGCGCCTGGCGCAGCGCGATCCCGGGCGCGGACTCCAGCGGATTGCGCCGGCCGCGTGCGGGTCCGGCGAGGCCCGGGTGCCGCCGGATCGAGAGCGGCAGCTGCGGCGAGATGCTGACGTCGTCGCGGCTGCGAAAGACACGGTGTTTCTTGTCGACCGCTTCGAACAGGTCGGCGAACTTGCCGACGCTCTCGGACAGACCCAGGAACAGGTACCCGCCCTCGCGCAGCGCGTAGCGAAAGGTTGGCAGCACCTGGTTCTGGATGTCCGCGCCGAAGTAGATCAGCAGGTTGCGGCAGGAGATCATGTCGAGCCGCGAGAACGGCGGATCGCGGATCACGCTGTGGGGCGAGAACACGCAAAGATCGCGGATTTCCTTGGTCAGGACATAGCTGCCGCCGTCGAGCACGAAGAAGCGGTTGCGGCGCTCGGGCGAAACAGTGTCGAGCAGGGCTTCCGGATATCGGCCGGCGCGCGCGACGCCCAGCGCCGCCTCGTCGATGTCGGTCGCGAACACCTGGACGCGCGGCACGGCCGTCAGCTGGTCCATCCGCTCGCGCAGCAGGATGGCGATCGAATACACCTCTTCGCCGGTGGCGCAGCCGGGCACCCAGATGCGGACCGAATCGTCCGCGCCGCGCCCCTCGAACAGCTTCGGAACGACAAGATCGCGCAGGGTGTCGAAGGCGTCGCCATCGCGGAAGAAGTTGGTGACGTTGATCAGCAGGTCTCGGAACAGGGTTCCGACTTCCTTGGGATCGCCCTTCAGGCGCTCGATGTACTTCGCCTGATCGCTGACCTGGAGCACCTGCATCCGCCGCTGCACGCGGCGAAAGAAGGTGTTGGATTTGTAGCCGCCGAAATCGTGCCCGATCTGGTTGCGGATGATAGCGGAGATCTCCGCCTGCGCGCTGGCGCCGCCGTTCGCGGGGTCCGGTTCGCCGGAGCCTTCTGCGAGGTCGCGGGCGAACTCGGCCAGCCGCGCGCCCATCTCGTGCGCGGGGATGGCGAAATCGACGTAGCCGGTGGAAATCGCGCTGTCCGGCATCGAGGAGTGCCTGGGGCCGTGGCCATCGGCGACCTGGGCGAGGGTCAGGCCGCCGCGTTCCTTGATCGCCTTGGTGCCCAGGGTGCCGTCGCCATCCCCGCCCGAGAGCACCACCGAGGCGGCGTATTCCCCCTGGTCGATGGCCAGCGAACTGAACAGGATGTCGATGGGCTTGCGCTCGCGCCGGCCATTGCTCGACTTGCGCAGCTGCAGACGCCCGCCCACCAGGCTGATGATGGCATCGGCCGGCAGCACGTAGACGCAGTTCGGACGCACCGCGACGTCATCCTCGGCCACCACCACCGACAGGTCGGTGTGGCGGGCGATGATCTCATGCAGCAGGCTCTCGCGGTCCGGGCTGAGGTGGGTGACCACGATGAAGCCGAGCCCGGGCTGCGGGGGCAGGCCCTGAAAAAAGCCCTCGAGCGCCTCCACGCCGCCGGCCGAAGCGCCAATTCCAACGATTGGGAACTTTGACCGGCGGTTGGCCACGGTGATCCTCGACGGTGAAGCCTATGTTGCTAACGCGCCAGCGACACAAACGAAACGGTGGCGACTTCCTCTATCATCTCTCTTGCGCCCGATCTGTCTGGTATCGAGCTTCGGCCGTCGGGTGCGAGCCCGGCCAAGCCGGGTCGGCCGGCCGCGTTTCACCGAAAAGCTGGGCGTATCGTTCGCCGACGGCCCGATAGCACTCGCAGGCGCTCGCCTCGAGGCCGGCGCGGTTGAGGATCTCGATGTTGCCGCGGGCATAGCGGATCAGCCCCGCCCGCTGGAGCGCCGCGGCGATGCCGGAGACGGTGGTTCGCTGGACGCCGAGCATGGAGCCGAGGAACTCCTGGGTCAGCGGCAGGCTGGCGCTCTGAGTGCGGTCGTGCGTCATCAGCAGCCACCGGCACAGGCGCGCCTCGACGCGGTGCAGCGCATTGCAGGCGACGGACTGCTGGATCTGGGCGGTGTTGGCCTGGGCATGGCGGATGACGAGGCTGGTGATGCCGGGGCTGATCGCGGCCGCGGCGCGCAGCCGGAATGCGGGCATCTTGATCGCTCGCCCCGGGATCTGGGCGACGACCCGGTCGAGGGCGATGGACGAACCCAGCGCATTGAGCAGGCCATAGGCGCTCTCGTGGCCGATGGTGCACGCCTCGACGTCGCCCCCGTCTTCCATGGTGGTCACCACGCAGAGCGTGGCCGTGACCGGCAAACAGACGAAGTCGAGTTCGGCGCCCGGCGCGATGAGCACCTGGCCCCGCTCGAGATGGACTTCCACGAGATACGCCCGGAACAGGGCCAGCGTCTCGCTCCGCAGGGAGTCGAGGAAGTGGTTGCCAGTCTTCCCACTCTGCAGGCTGCTCATTGACCGCCCGATCTGGTTGAACTCGCGCGAAGGCGCGCAGCGGCGCCTTGCCGAGGGAGTCTCGCACGGCCGACGCGCAAACTGTAGGGCGCCCGCCCCAGCGTCTGTCGGGTTACCGACTTATAGCCGGCATCGAGTCCCTCGACGGGACTGCGGCTTCACGTCGGTTGCGGAATCTCACCGGTCGCGGAGCTATAAGTGCGCTACCCGACAGACGCGCGGAGACGGCTGTTGCTCTTCTCCGATGGTCCCGCGGCCCGCATCAGGTCAGTTCAAGTGCTTCGTCTCAGCGACACGGCGGTTCTTCCGGCCCATCGGCGACACGTGGCCGTGCGCGCCAGCTCGAAGTCCGGTCGAGACGAACCCGAGCGGGCGTTTCGGCAGGAACTGGTCTTGCAGCTGCCGCCCATGCGAGCTTTCGCGCGGGCCCTGACCCTGAACGCCGTGGAGGCCGACGACCTTGTCCAGGAGGCGATGCTGCGCGCCTGGCGCAGCCGGGCCGACTTCGAGCCCGGCGCCAACTTCAGGGCCTGGCTCTTCAAGATCGTGCGCAACCAGTTCTATTCGAGCAAGCGCAAGGCATGGCGCTGGGCGCCGCTCGACCCGCAGGTGGCCGAGCAGACGCTGGTCGCCGCGGACGACCCATCGAGCGGTCTCTCGCTCGAGGCGGTCCGCGAAGCGATCGGGCGCCTTCCGCCCGGCCAGCGCGAAGCGCTGTTGCTCGTCGGCGCCGCCGGCGTTTCGTACGAGGAAGCCGCCCAGATCTGCGCGGTCGCCATCGGCACGGTGAAGAGCCGGGTCAGCCGGGCGCGCCATGCGCTTTTCCAAATGCTCGAGCCTGCGGGCGGCTCGGACTGATCCTTGGTCGCTCCCTCTCGCCGGGGCTGGCAGCGCCGACTGGGCATCGACGCGCCAGCGTGGCGATCCCGACAACTGCCCTGTCGTTCGGCAACCGTCCTTCGATATAGAGCACCCCAACGAGGTGTTCGTCGAAGGGGTCGGTCATGGCCAGAGAGGCGCGGTTCCTGCACGCGGAGTCGCTCGGCAAGGCAATCTATCAGGCGAGTTCCCTTCTCGCCCAGGACATCGACCGACTCGAGGTTATCGGCTCGCAGATCCATGTTCGCGCCGGCGGCCAGCGGGTCGTGTTTCAGGCGACGCATAGCCGAACCTACGATTGGGAAAGCAAGACGCCCACTCTGGGGGGAACCAGCGGAGAAGTGGCCTTGATCTCCGGACCGGAGAGCAGCGCCACAGGGCTATTCGGTCTCCTGAAGCTTTTGCGCTTTCGGAAATGACGTGATCGGCAGCGGCGATTTGGCGACTGTGGACGACGTGCGGCGGCTCTGCCTGGCGCTTCCCGAGGTCGAGGAGCGGTCACACTACCACGTGGCTATGTATTACGTGGGGCGCCGCCACTTCACCAACACCCGCAGCATTCTGAATAGCCACCTCGCCGACATGGGCGGCGACCGGCCCATCGCCGTCATCAAGCTCGACCGCGAGGATCAGTTGGCGCTGGTCGAGGCCCACCCCGGCGTACTGCTGCCGCATCGCTATCACGCCCGCCATGGCTGGGCCGTGCTCGTACTGGAGCACGCGGACGCTGAGCTGCTCGGCATGCTGCTGCGCCTTGCCTGGGCTGGCGTGGCCCCGAGGCGCCTGTTGAAGAGGTAGGCGCGTCGTCTCCAGCCTCATGCAGCTCGGCTGGGCGTTTTTTCAGCTTACGGGAGTTGTCGCGACATTGTCGCTCCGGCCGCGCTGTTCGGCGGCGCGCGACAAGGCTTTGCGTCGCCAGGCGCGCGCGCTGTCGGCGGGCGAGAACGGGTCACCGAAGTGATAGGCCGCGATGACTGCGGCCAGTCCTTTGACCGGCGGCAGCTGGATCGGGCGCAGCTTCGCGTAGCCGGCGTTGCGCAGCTGCTCCAGGGCCGCCCCCACGCTCCCCGCCGCCCGGATCGCGTCGTCGACGATGGAATCCTCGCACCCGAGCCAGTGGGCCAGGAGACGGGTGTGCAAACGCTGGATTTCGCTGCGATTGCCGGCGCCGCTGGGGCCGGTGGCTTCGAAGCTCATGTCGCACTCGGTGTCGAAGCCCAGCGAGCGGTTGTTGATGTTGGCCGAGCCGATCCGCAGCAGCCGGTCGTCGATGATGGTCAGTTTCGCATGGACGATGATGATCCTTCCGAGCGTGGTGACCGGGCTGTAGGCGCGAAAGCGGCCATAGGCGTCCGCGGCCTTCAGGCGCTCGATGAACCTGACGCGGGTCTTGTCCATGGTCGCCTGGTCGAAATAGCTGGGCGAATGCTCGGCGCCGATCAGCACCACTTCGGGTCCGTCCGGCTCCCGCAGCCGTCTCTCCAGCGCGCCGGCGATCAGCGGCGAGGTGAAGTACTGGTTCTCCATGTAGATGCAGCGCTCGGCCGCGGCGATCGAGGCCAGGTGCAGGCGCTCCACCTCGCGCACTTCGGGATGTCTGCGCCAGGCGCCCATGGTGCGCGACAGCCCCACCGCCACCTCGCGGAACTGCGCTTCGATGCCGCGCGGCCAGACGGGACGCGCCTCGGGTGTTTGCGGCACGGTCTCGCCGGTCGCCCGCACCCAGCGATCGCGGAAGAGGTCGCCCAGCGCGGCGGCCGGGGCGCCTTCGACCAGCCCCATCACTTCATGGCGGCTGTGGAAGTCGTCCTTGCTGTTGCCGTGCGCGTGCTTGGTCTTCTCGCGCCGTGGATCGTCGTCGAGATGCAGGGCCGTGTCCCATCGGTCCGGCCCGATATCGCCGCCCCCGCAAAAGGCGATCGCGTCGTCGATGACGACCACCTTCTGGTGATGCGACGCGCCGAGCGGCAGCTTGTCGTCGAGCACGAAGCGCACCTTCGTTCCGGCGAAGGCGCGGCGCCCGGCGACCGGGAACCAGTCCTGGGTCGCGGCGACCGGCAGCGCCGAGCGCCAGCACAGGATGCGCACGTCGAGCTGCGGCTTGTCCTGCGTCAGCTGCTTGAGAAAGTTGCCGATGCGGTCGTCGTCAGGCCCGCTGCAGCCGGGTTGCGGATGCATCAACGTCTGCGGCTCGAAGGCCCAGTTCAACAGGTGGATCGAGTGCCTGGCATGGCGCATCGCCTCCATGACCGCGTCGAAATAGTCGGCGATGTCGATGATCAGCGCCGCCCTCGCGGACGTCTCGCGTCGCCAGCAGGTCGATCCCGGTTCCAGCAGCACGCTCGTTCGCACCCCGGAAGCAGTGGCCGATGTGATGGGTAAGACCAAGCGCTGCCGTTGGTTCCCCGCCGGCGTCGCCTTCCCTCCAGGCGGCGCCGGAACCGAAGGCTAAGCTTTGCGCGCAAAGACTCAGAGCCGGCCGCTAAAAGCTGAGGGTGATGCGGCTTTCGAGGCGCGCGTCGCCGGCTCGGGTCAGGCGGCGGACTGCAGGGCCCAGGCCCGCGGCCGCGGCGACCGAGGCGCTGAGCATCCTCTCCCACCGCGAAGAGGCGGTGCTGGACCGGCTGGAGCCGCGCTTCGAGCAGGTGGGGGTGAAGCTGGCCTGGAGCGTCGGCGAGCTGCCGCCGCTGCCGGCCAGTGCGGCGGAGCGTCTCTGTCCCTAGAGTTCACAGCTAGCGAGATGGCGCGCCTGACCTCGGTTCGGGCCGCTGTCAGGACGGCGGTGGGGCGTCTGGTGACAAAATTCCGAGAGCGGTCAGGTTGGCCAGCTCGCGGGCGGCGTATTGGTTGGCGTCGGGACGCGTAGGCCTGAACCATTTGGGCAGCCATTCGAACATGCCGGGCCTGACCGCGTTGATCGCTCGCGAGTTGAGGGGGCGGATCGATCCTTCGTCCTGGCCAAGCCGGAAGGCCTCCAGGTAGGTGTCCATCAGGCGTGAGGCCGAGGCGTGGATCTCCTCCCGCGCGGTGGGTGGCAGCGCCTCGGAACCACCCAGCGGCGCGAGCGGGGCTATGTCCTCGCGCAGCTGGGATTCCGCACTGGCGTGGAACCCGGCGCAAATCGCCTCGAGGCGATCGCCATCGTAGGCGCTGACCTTGTCGGCGACGTCCTGATTGAGGGCTAGCGCGCGCCGGTAGCAGGCAACCACCAGCGTCTCCTTGTCGCCCACGTTGTGGTAGATCACCTTTTTGGTCACCCCGACCCGCAGGGCGATTTCCTCCAGCGAGGTCGCGTCAACGCCCTTGAGGTTGAACAGCCACGAGGCCGAGGCCAACAGGACCTCCTGTTTCGTCGCCGCCAGCAGGTCAGCGTCGAATACCTGCTCCGCCCGCACGGTCCCGGCGGTGAGCGCAATCGGCCGGTAGTCGGGCAGGGCGCGCCGGTCGACGGCGATGCCATACTTCAGGATGGACTTGACCGCCTCGACCATGTCGCCGTGCGAAAGCAAGTCGTTGGTGTGCCAACGCCGCGCCACCGGAACCCAGCATACCAGGCCCACGATCGCCTGGGCGACGACATCATCGCCGCACGCTCGCAGCTCACCTTCACGGGCGCCGGCGCGCAGGATTTCAGCAATCGTCCCCATGATCGCGTCGTAGAGGCCGAGGATGGTGTCGCGCTGGTCGGGCCGCAGGAACGCCGCCTCGTTCAGCGCCGCGATCTCGGGCTCGTCCTCGCTCAGAACCCCATCGATGAAATGCTCGAGCATCCGGATCGCGCCGCCACCGGTGTGCACGGCCTCATCCAGGCGCCGGGCCATCAACTCGCACGAGCGGCGATAGCTCTGGAACACCAAGTCGGCCTGATCGTCGAAGTAGTAGTAGAGCGCCGCGCGCGACACGCCGACCCGCTCGGCGATGTCCGACAGCGAGGTCTGCGAGACGCGGCGGCTGTTCAGCTGCCGGGCGGCCTCCTCGAGCAGACGAGCGCGGCGGTCGCGGCGGCGCGGCGCCTCCGGCGTGGGTTCAGCGGATGTCACAGCCAGCCTTCATCACGCCCGCGCGTCAACGTCAACAGCTGCACGTGCACCCATATGTAAAAAGTTCTTTGCATTCTGACGTTCTGATGTAGGGATGACCGCAGATGTAAAAAAGATGGCCACAGCGACACGCGGGTGGACACGGGAGGGGGGAGACCATGCGACACACTCTTCGGGGCATGCTTTGCGCGTCCGCCGCGGCAACGGCCGCTTTCAGCATCGCGGCGACGGCCTACGCCGCGACGGACACCGCTGCGGCGGACACCACTGCGACGGCCGCCGCTGCCGGCGGCGGCAGCCAGGTCCAGGAGGTCATCGTCACCGCTCAGCGGCGGGCCGAGTCGGTGCAGGCCGTGCCCGCCGCCATCGACGCCATCTCTGGCGTCAACCTGGACCAGCGCGGCATCGCGAACGTCAACGACCTGCAGTTCGCGGTGCCGAGCTTCCACTCCGGCACTCTGACGGGGTCCACCGGCATCACCATTCGCGGCGTGGGCGCGACCACCGTGGGAACCGGCGGCACATCCGGCGTGGCGGTGAATATCGACGGGGTCTACCAGACGGGAACCACCACGGTCGACCTGGCCCAGACCGACCTGCAGCGCGTGGAGGTCCTGCGAGGCCCGCAAGGCACCCTCTATGGGCGCAACGCCACCGGCGGGGCGGTGAACTTCATCACCAATGCGCCGACGGACACCCTCTCGGGCTCTTTCCTCGCCGGCTATGCCTCTTATGACGAATATCATCTGCAGGCGGTCCTCAACGCGCCGCTCGACGACCAAATCCGCACCCGTCTGGTGGTCGACTATCGCGATCGGGAAGACGGGTTCGTCAAGAACATCGACCCGGGTGGCGAGGACGTCGACAAAGGCAAAACCCTTTCCGGGCGGTTCCGTCTGGAGGCGGACATCACCTCGAACCTGGAGTTCGATCTGGGCTTGTCGGCCATGCACAATTCCGGGTCTTGGGCATACTTCACCAACATCAGCGCGCCGGCCCCGGTCGCCTACGCGGCAAATCCCTTCCTCGCCAACGCGAATTTCATCAGCACGCCATGGCGGACGGACATCAACGATCCGGAGGATGGCGCTCGCGACTACCAGAGCGTCAGCGGAACCTTCACCTGGCGGCTGCCGTTCGGCCAGCTGAAGTCGATCACCGCCTATCAGAACTACGGCTATACCTACGAAGGCGACGGGGACGGCGCCAACCTCAGCATCGCGCCCTACAAGGGCAAGACCACCGACCACGCGATCACCCAGGAGTTCGACCTGACCGGCCAGACGAGCCGGCTCGATTGGGTGGTCGGAGCGTTCTACCTGAACGAGAGTAACTTCAACCGGCTGTTCTATAATTTCACGCTGGGGCTCTCGGGGCTACCGCCGGGCAGCTACCTCGACTTCGAACAGCCGCGCTATGACACCGTCTCCTACGCAGGGTTCGCCGACGGCACCCTGCACGTGATCGGCGGTCTGAAGCTGATCGCCGGCGTGCGCTATTCGGTGGACAATCAGACCGCGACGTACGGGAGCTTCTTCGGCCTGCTGGTCGGCGGGCAGCAGATCCCCATCGCGGCTACCTGCCCGACCGAGACCGACAAGCTGACCTACGACTCCTTCACTCCGCGCGCCGGCGTGCAATACGATATCAACCCGGCGATGAACGTGTATTTCACCTATTCGAGGGGGTTCAAAGCCGGCGGCGCCAACATCTATTCTTGCGAGGATGACTACAATCCGGAGAAGATCACCTCCTATGAAGTCGGTTTCAAGAGCCGGCTCTTCGACAATTCGGTCACCTTCAACGTCTCGGCGTTCCACTACGACTATAGCAACTTCCAGGTCAGCCAGATCATCGGCCTGTCCCTCAACGTGACCAACGCCGCGGCAGCAACCATTGACGGGGCGGAAGTGGAGGGCGCCTGGACCCCGGACGCCCACTGGTCCCTGACAGGCAACGCGTCCTACATCAACGCGGTCTATTCGAACTTCTTCAACACCGACGGCCTCAACCCGCAGCTTGGCCTGCAGAATCTCAAGGGCAAGCTGCTCGACAATTCGCCGAGAGAGTCGGGCTCGGTGGGCATCGCCTATCGCTCCGACGAGTACAGCTTCGGCCGCCTGACCGGCCGGCTAGACGCCAACTACAGCTCGCGCGTCTACTTCCGGGAGTTCAACGAGCCGATTGACTCACAAGCACCCTACGGCCTCGTCAACCTCGGCCTGCTCTGGGATAGCCCCAACCAGCGGTATTCGGCGCGCCTCTACGTCAACAACCTCACCAACCAGGCTTACGCCCAGGCGATGGGCGACTCGACCAGCGTGGGCACTCGCTTCGTCACCTGGGGCGCCCCCAGGCAGGTCGGCGCCGAGTTCAAGGTCTCCTTCTAGGGCCCGCGAGGCAGGGGAACTCAGATGACCACATTTGCCGGACTGCCGCGGTCCGAACCCATCGACATGGGCTTTTGCCCAAGCCGCCTGGCGCATCTGGTCCAGACGATGGACGCAGCGGTCGAAAGGCGCGCGATTCCGGGCGTGGCGACGGTGATCGCCCGGGGCGGCAAGGTGATCCATGCCCAGTCGCATGGCTATCTGGACATAGAACGCCAGACGCCCCTGGGCCTCGACGCCATCTACAGGATGTATTCCCAGACCAAGCCGGTGACCGCCGCCCTGCTGATGATGTTGCAGGAAGATGGACTTCTCTTCCTCGACGACCCGATTTCCAAGTTCCTGCCCGAGTTCGCAAATCGCACCGTCGCCTGTCACAAGCCGGCGCTCGGCAAGGCCCGGGGCGAACTGAGCACCGGCGTGGACGCCGAACCCGCGCGGCGTGAAATCACCGTGATCGACCTGCTCACCATGACCTCGGGCCTGCCGAGCCAAAGCCGCACGCCCATGGGGCTTTCCCACCTTGTCGATCGAGCCTGGCGGGGCAGCGGCTTCATGGCCAACGATCCGCGGCCAATCAACGACCCGCCCGGCTCCTACGAGGACATGGTGCTGGCCCTCGCCAACGCACCGCTTCACGCCCAACCCGGCGAGACATGGCAATACGGCTCGGACTTCGATGTCCTGACCCTGCTTATCGAGAGGGCGACGGGTGAGTCGCTCTTGGAGACCATGCGGAAGCGGGTCTTCGAGCCGCTCGGCATGCGCGACTCGGCATTCTACTGCTCGGCGGACCGTATCGACCGGCTGGTTACCGAGCATCAGTGGGATGAGCGCGGGCAGGTCATCGTGCGAGATCGGCCGGATACCACCGAGAAGGCGGGCCGGTCGGAGCGTCGCCTGATCTCTGGCAACGGCATGTTCGGTGGCATGTTGTCGACCGCGGCCGACTACACGCGCTTTGCACAGATGCTGCTCAACCGCGGTGAACTGGACGGAGTTCGCGTGCTGGGCCGCAAGACCGTTGAACTCATGACGGCCAATCATCTTGGCGGTCGCGAGATCGACCTGGTCGTGGGTCCTGGCTACGGCTTTGGATTTGGCTATGCCGTCCGTGCGTCGATGACCCGGTCGGCGCTGCCGGGATCCATCGGAACCTACGGCTGGGGCGGCGCGGCGGGAACCTGGTTCTTCGTCGATCCCACAGAGGATCTCATCGGCTTATTCTTCACCCACGTATTCGGATACCAGTTCTCGCCAACCGCTGATCTGTTCCATCGCTTCGAGAAGCTGACCTACGAGGCGTTGGTCTGAAGGACGGGCCGAGTAGGCACCGTCAGACAGCAACAGGGGCAAAGGGCTTGGTCGAGTAGGTGGAAGGCGGAACGACTACCGGGGCCGGCTGGTTCACGCGCAGACCTGGCCGAACGACCTCGACTATCGGGGCAGGCGGGTGATTGTCGTGGGCTCCGGCGCCACGGCCGCGACCCTGGTTCCCGCCATCGCGGCGGACTGCGCGCACGTCACCATGCTGCAGCGCTCGCCGACCTATTTC
>DATAVF010000131.1:0-11300 GCA_036267835.1 Caulobacteraceae bacterium
CCAGGCGCGATGGAGGGACGGCAGGTGCGGATCACGACCGAAGAGGCCTTCATCAAGGTCCTGCAGCTGCATGGCATCGACAACGCCTTCGGCATCATCGGCTCGGCCTTCATGCCGATCTCCGACCTGTTCGGCCGCGCCGGCATCACCTTCTGGGACGTGGCGCACGAGAGCAACGGCGCCCTCATTTGCGACGGGTACACCCGCGCCACCGGCCGCATGGCCATGGCCGTGGCGCAGAACGGCCCGGGCGTCACCGGCTTCGTCACCGCGGTGAAGACCGCCTATTGGAACCACACCCCGATGCTGCTGGTGACGCCGCAGGCCGCCAACCGCACCATCGGCCAGGGCGGCTTCCAGGAAGTCGAGCAGATGGCCCTCTTCCGCGACATGGTCTGCTACCAGGAAGAGGTGCGCGACCCCGCGCGGATCGCCGAAGTGCTGAACCGGGTGATCACCCGCGCCAGGCGCTTCTCGGCGCCGGCGCAGATCAACGTGCCGCGCGACTACTGGACCCAGGTGATCGACATCACCCTGCCCCAGCCGGTCGAGCTGGAGCGGCCGGCCGGCGGCGCGGGCGCCATCGCCGAGGCCGCGCGCCTGCTCTCCGCGGCGGAGTTCCCGGTGATCCTCTCCGGCGCCGGCGTGGTGCTGAGCGGCGCGCTGGAGGCCTGCGTGCGGCTGGCCGAGCGCCTCGATGCGCCGGTCTGCAACGGCTACCAGCACAACGACAGCTTCCCCGGCTCGCACCGGCTGGCGGTCGGGCCGCTGGGCTACAACGGCTCGATGGCGGCGATGGACACCATCGCCCGCGCCGACGTGGTGCTGGCCCTGGGCACGCGGCTGAACCCGTTCTCCACCCTGCCCTGTTACGGCAAGGACTACTGGCCGACGGGCGCCAAGATCATCCAGGTCGATCTCAACGCCGACCGCATCGGCCTGACCAAGCCGGTCACCCTGGGCATCTGCGGCGACGCGCGGCAGGTGGCCGACGGCATCCTGGCCGCGCTCGCGCCTGGCGCCGGCGACGCCGGCCGCGCCGAACGCACTGACCTTGTCCACGCCGCCAAGTCGGCCTGGCTGCAGAAGCTCTCCAGCATGGACCACGAGGACGACGATCCCGGAACCACCTGGAACGCCCGCGCCCGCAGCCGGGAGCCCGAGCGCATGTCGCCCCGCCAGGCCTGGCGCGCCATCCAGGCCGGCCTGCCGCCGGGCGCCATCATCTCCAGCGACATCGGCAACAACTGCGCCATCGGCAACGCCTACCCGACCTTCGAGCAGGGTCGCAAATACCTGTCCCCCGGCCTCTTCGGTCCCTGCGGCTACGGCTTCCCGGCCATCATCGGGGCCAAGATCGGCTGCCCGGACACAGCGGTCGTGGGCTTCGCCGGCGACGGCGCCTTCGGCATCTCGATGAACGAGCTTACGTCCATCGGCCGCGAGGGCTGGCCGGGCGTCACCATGGTGGTGTTCCGCAACTACCAATGGGGCGCCGAGAAGCGCAATACGACCCTCTGGTACGCCGACAACTTCGTCGGCGCCGAGCTGAACCCGGACCTGAGTTACGCCGCCGTGGCTGCCGCCTGCGGCCTGCGCGGCGTCGCCGTCGAAACGCCAGCGGCGCTCACCGCCGAACTCACCCGCGCCTGCGCCGCCCAGGCTGACGGCGTCACCACCCTGATCGAGGTGCTGCTCAATCAGGAACTCGGCGAACCCTTCCGCCGCGACGCCATGAAGGCCCCAGTCCCCCTCGCCGCCATCAACCGCGCCGACATGAGGCCCCAGCCGGTCGATTAGCAGCGGGAGGAGGAGAAGCCCTGGCGCACCCGACAGGATTCGAACCTGTGACCTCTGCCTTCGGAGGGCAGCGCTCTATCCAGCTGAGCTACGGGTGCGGGCTGGGCGGAAGGGCGGGACCTCTAGCGGAAAGGGGGCTTCGGCGCAAACGCCTGGGGGGCTAGGGTGGCGCAAACAGAGAAGCTGGTGGGAGGACGCCATGGGATTGATCGATCGTCGTGGGGTGATGCTGGCGCTGGGCGCCGCGCCGGCGCTGGCTGCGTTTCCGGCCTTCGCGGCGGCGTCCGACCCGGTGCTGGCGGCGGCCATCGCCTCGGACCTGCGCCCGGCGGCGGACAAGGCGCGCGACCAGTGGCGCCATCCCGAGGCGTCGCTGCTGTTCTGGGGGCTTAAGCCCGGCATGACGGTGATCGACGTCGCGCCGGGGGCCGGCTGGTGGACCGACATCCTGGCGCCCTACCTGTCCAGGACCGGCGGGCGCTATATCGCCACCGGGGCGGACCTTGCCGATCCCCACGTCAGCGATGGGGCGCGCAAGGGGCGGGCGGCGTTCGAGGCCAAGTATGTCGGCAAGCCGGGTGTCTACGGGAACGTCAGCGTGGTGGGTTTCGGCCAGCACTCGGGGCCGCTGGCGCCGGCGGGGACGGTGGACCTGGTGCTGGTGTCGCGCGAGATCCATGACTGGGCCCAGATCGATGGCTTCACCGAGAAGGCGTTCGGCGACTTCCATGCGGCGCTGAAGCCAGCGGGCATCCTCGCCATCGAGGATCATCGCGCGCCCGATGGGGCCGACCCCAAGCTCGCCAACGGTTACATCTCCGAGGCCTATGTGATCGCGGCCGGCAAGGCGACGGGCTTTGCCCTGACCGGTCGGTCGTACATCAACGACAATCCGCGCGACACCAAGGACTATCCGTTCGGGGTCTGGACCCTGCCGCCGACCCGCCGCAGCGCCCCGGCCGGCCAGCCGCCCAACCCGGCCTTCGACCACACTCGCTATGACGCGATCGGCGAGAGCGACCGGATGACGCTGAAGTTCACCCGGGTCTGATCGCGGGCGCGCCCTCCGTGACCTCCGTGAACCCTCCGTGTCCTCCGTGGTAGAGAGCTTTGTTAGGGAACCCCGACCCGCGCCGCGTCCGCGCCGTAGGTCAGCGCCAGGAACACGTCTTCGAGGTCCGGCTCCTCGGTGCGCAGGTCGCGGATGTGGACGCCGGCGTCGCGGGCGGCGCTCAGCACCTGTTCGACGCTCGCCTCGTGGCTGCGGAAGGTGATGGCGAGGTCGCCGTTGGGGCGCAGGCGCGTCTCGAATGGCGGCAGCGGCGGCGGCGTCTCCAGCGCCTCGCCGGGGGTGATCACCACCGAGCGGGTGTCGAGGTGGTTGAGCAGGCTCGACGTCGGCTCGCAGGCCACCACCTCGCCGCGGTTGACGATGGCGATGATGTCGCAGAGCTCCTCGGCTTCCTCGAGGTAGTGGGTGGTGAGCACGATGGTGACGCCGCGCCGGTTGAGGCCCACCACATATTCCCAGAGCTGGCGGCGCAGCTCGACGTCGACCCCGGCGGTCGGCTCGTCGAGGATTAGCACCGGCGGGTTGTGCACCATCGCCTTGGCCACCATCAGCCGCCGCCGCATGCCGCCGGAGAGCTGGCGCACATAGGCGTTGGCCTTGTCGGCGAGGCCGAGGGCCGCGAGCAGTTCGTCGGTGATCCGGTCCTTCTTCGGCACCCCGTACATGCCGGCCTGCACGTCGAGCGACTCGCGCGGGGTGAAGAAGAAGTCGGCCGCCATCTCCTGCGGCACCACGCCGATGGCCGCCCTGGCGTCGCGGGGGCGGTGGTCGATGTCGCGGCCCCAGATCGAGACCTGGCCCGAGGTCTTCTTGCAGAGCCCCGAGAGGATGTTGATGAAGGTCGACTTGCCGGCCCCGTTGGGGCCCAAGAGGCCGAAGATCGAGCCGCGCGGGACCTTCAGGTCGATCCCCTTCAACGCCCGCATCTCCGGCGCGCCGTGCAGGGCGGGGTAGGTCTTGACGAGGCTCTTCGCCTCGATCGCGTACTCAGGTAGGTCCATCTCGCCCCGGATATGACTGGTGCGGGCCAGGTTCGATTGACGCGCCGGCCGCGCGCCGCATACCTAAGGCCGTAACGCCGCCCCGCCAAGGCGAAGGAGACCGTCATGGCCGATAACCGGACCCCCGACCCGTCCGCGCCCGAAGTGGTGGTGGTGCGCTCGCGCCGCGTCGCCTGCGATGGCGTCGGCGGCGCGCTGGGCCACCCGCGCGTCTGGCTGGAAATGGGGGACGCCGGCTGGGTCGAGTGCGGCTATTGCGACCGCAAGTTCGTGCTGGCCGGTCCGGAGAAGACCGAGGACGAGGTGCAGACCCCGGGGGTGTATGAGGGGTCGCACGGGCACTAGCGCAGCGTCCCCCGGCCGGCCCTCCAGTACCGGCCAGCGTTCATTGAATGCTGGAACGGCCTTAAACGCTCGGCCAAGAACTTGAGGACGACTCCCTCAGCGGACGAGGTCCCGGACAAGCGGCTGCGCCGCTTTCCGGCATGACAAGGTCGTTGGGTGATGGCGGCTGTTACCTACCCCCGCAGCGCATCCGCCAACCGCCGCGCGGTCGGCTTCAGCGCGTCCAGGTCCCGCAGGCAGAGCCGTAGCTCGCGCAGCGCCCAGTCGTCCGTCAGCGGGAGCATCGCCAGCCGCATCGTCGCCGCCGCGCGGGTCGCCGTGGTCAGAGGCGCCACGCCGACCCCCACGCCGGCCTCGGCAAGGCGGCAGACCGCGTCGAAGCTGCGCACCTGCACCCGCAGCTTCAGCGCCCGGCCGGCGCGGGCCGCCTTCTCGGTCAGGAAGCGCTGCAACGCGCTGGCCCTATCCAGGCCGACGAAGTCGAAGCCGAGCGCGTCTGCGAAGGCGACTTCGGGGCCGGCGGACGCCAGCGGGTGATCGGTGGCCGTGACCAGCACGAAGCGGTCGGTGCGGAACGGGAAGGTCTGCAGGGCGCCAAGGTCGGTGACGCCCGCCACGATGCCGATATCGGCCGCGCCCTCGGCCACCAACCCCACGATCTCGCCCGAGAGTCGCTCTTCCACATCGACGCTGACGCCCGGGTTGGCGGCCAGGAAGCTGGCGAGGGCCTCGGGCAGGAATTCGGTCAGGGCGTTGGTGTTGGAGAGCAGCCGCACCTCGCCGGCGAGGCCCGCGCCGTAGGTCTGCAAGTCTTCAGCGAGGCGCTCGGCGCCGGCCAGCATCGATCGGGCATGGCCCAAGAGGGCGCGGCCGGCAGCGGTGAGAGTGACCCCGTTGCGGCTGCGGATGAGCAGGGCCGCGCCGATGTCGTCCTCCAAATGGCGGATGCGCGTGGACGCTGCGGCCAGCGCCAAGTGGCTGCGCGCCGCGCCGGCCGTGATCGAGCCCGCCTCGGCGATGTCGCGGAACAGCCGCAGGTCAGTCAGGTCGACGTGCATCCTTCGCCTCTCGCGAATCCACCCTAACACAATCACGCATTTCCGTAGGCAATGCCGGCGCCCATGTTTCGTGCTTCGCGAAGGAGCTGCGCCGGTGGCCGCCGCCTACGAACTGATCGATCATGTGTTCGACGTCGTCGTGCTGGGCGCTGGCGGCTCGGGCCTGCGCGCGGCGCTGGGCGCGGCCCAGGCCGGGCTGAAGACCGCCTGCATCACCAAGGTGTTCCCGACCCGCTCGCACACGGTGGCGGCGCAGGGCGGCATCTCCGCGTCGCTCGGCAACATGGGCGAGGATGACTGGCGCTGGCACATGTACGACACCGTCAAGGGGTCGGACTGGCTGGGCGACCAGGACGCGATCGAATACCTGGTCCGCAACGCCCCTGGCGCTGTGTACGAGCTCGAGCACTGGGGCGTGCCGTTCTCGCGCACCGCCGAGGGCAAGATCTACCAGCGCGCCTTCGGTGGCATGACCCGCAACTTCGGCGAGGCGCCGATCCAGCGCACCTGCGCGGCGGCCGACCGCACCGGCCACGCCATGCTGCACACCATGTACGGCCAGTCGCTGAACCACGCCGTGGAGTTCTTCATCGAGTACTTCGCGCTCGACCTGATGATGGACGAAGGCGTGTGCCGCGGGCTGACCGCCTGGTGTCTGGGCGATGGGACCCTGCATCGTTTCCGCGCCCAGGCGACCATCATCGCGACCGGCGGGTTCGGGCGCGCCTATCGGTGGGCCACCTCGGCGCACATCTGCACGGGCGATGGCGGCGGCATGGCGCTCCGGGCCGGGCTGCCATTGCAGGACATGGAGTTCATCCAGTTCCATCCGACCGGGATGAAGGGCTCCGGCTGCCTGGTCACCGAAGGGGCGCGCGGCGAGGGCGGCTACCTGACCAACAGCGCCGGCGAGCGGTTCATGGAGCGCTACGCTCCGATCGCCAAGGACCTCGCCAGCCGCGACGTGGTGGCCCGCGCCATGACCCGGGAGATGCGCGCCGGGCGCGGCTGCGGCGCGGCCGGCGACTACATCGAGCTGCACCTCGAACACCTCGACCCGGCGCTGCTGGAGGCGCGCCTGCCCGGCATCACCGAGACCAGCCGCATCTTCACTGGCGTGGACATCCGCAAGGCGCCGATCCCGATCACGCCGACCGCGCACTACACCATGGGCGGCATTCCGACCGACCTCACCGGCGACGCCCTGGCTGGCGAAGGGCGCACCGTGCCCGGCCTGCTGGCGGTGGGCGAGGCAGCGTGCGTCTCGGTGCATGGGGCGAACCGGCTGGGGTCCAACTCGCTGGTGGACCTGATGGTGTTCGGCAAGGCGGCCGGCGCGCGGGCCAGCGACCTGCTCCGCGCCGGCGACAGCCAGCCGGAGCCGCGCGCCGCCTGGACCGAGCCCCACCTCACCCGCTTCGACCGCCTGCGCCACGCCCACGGCCCCGCGCCGGCCGCCGGGTTGCGCCGGCGCATGCAGGACGCGCTGCAGGAGGACGCCGGCGTTTTCCGCACCGGGCCCGAGCTGGCGACCGGCCTCGCCCGGCTGGAGGCGGTGCGCGCCGGCATGGCCGACGTCGCGCTCAGCGACCGCGGCATGATCTGGAACACCGACCTCTCCGAGGCGCTGGAGCTCGACAACATGGTCGGCCAGGCGGTGGTCGCGGTCGCCGGCGCCCTGGCCCGCACCGAGAGCCGCGGCGCCCATGCCCGCGAGGACTACCCCGAGCGCGACGACACACGCTGGCTGAAGCACACCCTGGCCTGGCTCGATGACGCCGGCCCCCGGCTGGGCGAGCGCCCGGTGCATCTCGCGCCGCTGACCAACGCGGTCGCGTCCTTCCCGCCCAAGGCGCGGGTCTACTAGCCTCCCCGGTCAGCGGCGATCAGCGCCAGCACGATCAGGGGGATGGCCGCGTAGAGCGCCACGCCGGCGGTGAGGCCGTGGGCGTCAGCGACCCAGCCGACCAGGGCTGGGAAGCCCATGCCGATCATGCCGACGCTGGAGACCACCGCGCTGGTGGCGCCGGCCCGGCCTGGCCGGGCCGCGAGCACCACGGCGTTGAGGCTCGTGTAGAAGACCGCGCCGGCCGCGCCGAACGCGAAGGCGGCGGCGATTTCCAGCGGCAGGTTCGGCAGGAACAGCATGGCCGGCAGCGCCAGCGCCATCAGCACCGCCGCGATCCGCAAGGTGCTCCGCGCCGCCCGCCCGCCGACGATCCGCTCGAACGCGCCGAAGCCGACCATGCCGCCGACCAGGATCGCTTCGACCGGCAGGGCGGCCAGCGTGGGGCTGAGGCCGCGCACGCGCTCCAGGTAGGCGATGGTGAAGCCAGCCAGCGGCTCGTCGAGCAGGCCGTAGAGACCCAGCACCACCCCAAGGAACATCAGCCGCCGGTCGCGCAGCGTCGCCAGGATACCGCCCGCCACCGAGGCGCGCTTCTCCGGCGGATGCGGTGGCGGCAGGCGCTGGCTGGCGATCCAGGCCGCATAGCCCAGCACCGCCACGCCGCCGCCGAGGAAGACGCCGCGCCAGCTGATCCCCACCAAGGCACAGAGGGCGAGGGTCAGCGGGCCGAGCAGGTCGCCGACCGCGGCCCAGGCGTTCATGCGGGCCAACGCGCGGGGCAGCCCATCTTCGGCCAGGTCGACCAGGGCCACTTCGCAGCCATGGATGAAGGCGTCGCTGGCCGCGCCCCAGACGAAGGCGGCTGCCAGCAGGGTCGGCAGGGTGTGCGCCAGGCCAAAGGCGATCAGCGACAGCGCGTAGGCCACCGCGCCCAGGCTGGCGAGCCACCGGCGGCTGACGTGGTCGGCCGCCACCACGAACACATTGCCGAGAATGCCGCCCGCCGGCAGCGCCACCAGGATGGCCGCCGCCTGGGCGTAGGTCAGCCCGATCTCGCGGCGAATGGGTTCGAGCGCCCCGGCCGGCAGGAAGGTCGCCCACTCATCGACGAAGCGCACAAGGATAAGCGCCGCGACGAGGCTCATCGGCGCGCGACGCAAGACGGGAATCGCCCACCGGGCGATGCGCGTCAGGAGGCCGAAGAGGCGGTCAGGTCAGCGTGGGGGATCCATGCGGACAAGGATAACGCGGTTCACCGGTGGAAGCCAGCCGCCGCCAAGCCGCAGATTCACGGTAGAGATTTGACAGCGACGCTCCGGGGCCTATTCGACCCCCATCTTGCAGGATCAACCGACGACAACGCGCACGGAACACCGGACCAGGCGGCGGCTGACCGGGCGCCTGCAGCTGCGGCGCGCCTGGCGGATGGGGGTGATCGTCGCGGTGGCCCTGCTCGGCGGGCTGGCGGCGTCGCTGTTCGCGCGGCTCTGCGATGTGGCGATGGCGGCGCATGGCCGGCTCTATGCGATGGCGCCGTGGGCGACGCTGCTCTTGCTGCCGGTGGGCTTTGGCCTGGCGACCTGGATGACCCAGCGCTTTGCTCCCGAGGCGGCGGGCAGCGGTATTCCGCAGGTGATCGCGGCGGCCGAGTCGCGCTGGCACGGGCGCTGGGGCGGGCAGCGGGTGACGCTGCGCACGGCGGCCTGGAAGGTGGTGCTGGCGGCCCTCCTGCTGGTGTGCGGCGCCTCGATCGGCCGCGAGGGGCCGACGGTGCAGGTGGTGGCGGGCATCATGCGGACCCTGACCCGGGGCTTGCGCGGCGGGCCGGGGCGGCGCGCGATCATCATCGCAGGCGGCGCGGCCGGCGTCGCGGCGGCGTTCAACACGCCGATCGCCGGGGTGGTGTTCGCGGTCGAGGAGCTGGCGCGGGGCTTCGAGCGACGCACCAATACGACGGTGATCATGATCGTGGTGATCTCGGGCTTTGCTTCCTATGCCCTGCAGGGCGACTACGCCTACTTTGGGGTGCAGCACGGCGGTGGCTCGCTGATGGCAAGCTGGCTCTGTGCGCCGCTGCTGGGTGTGGTGGGCGGCGTCTTCGGCGGCCTCTTCGCCCGCGCCCTCGCCGCGCTGATCGGACCCGGAAGCAATCCGGTTGCCGATTGGCGACGAGCCCATCCGGTCGTGTTCGCGGTGGGGTGCGGGGCCGTCGCGGCGGGCGTGGCCCTCATCTCGGGCGGACTGACCTTCGGGGCCGGCTACAACGAGGCCAAGTCGCTGCTGCAGGGTCATCCGGGGCAAGGACTCAGCTTCGCCGCCGCAAAGTTCGCCGCCAGTCTCGCGGCGGCGGCCTGCGGCGCGCCGGGGGGCCTGTTCGCGCCGTCGCTGGCCACCGGCGCGGGTCTTGGCGCGGTCTTCGCCCACCTCGGCCTGGGCGTGGCCAGCCGCGATGCGGTGGTGCTGGGCATGACCAGCTACCTCTCCGGCGTCGTGCAGGCGCCGTTGACCAGCGCCGTCATCCTGATGGAGATGACGCGCGAGCCGGCGCTGGTCGGCCCGCTGCTGCTGGCCGCCCTGCTAGCCAGGTGGGCGTCGTCGTGGGTGATGCCGGAGCCGATCTACCACCTGCTCTCGCATTCGTGGCGGTTGACGCGGCCCGCCGCGCCGGCGGTGGCCGAGTCCGGCTAGGATTGGACGTCGCTGCTGCCACGGCGGGCGTGACCCGGGCCGCCGCCGCGCCTATCTTCCTGGGATGAGCGAGACCCTCGAACCCGCCCCCGAGACCCTGGACGAGATCCCCCGCGCGCCGACCCAGGACGGGCCGACAATGCGGCTCTATATCGTCGATGGGTCGGGCTTCATCTTCCGCGCCTTCCACGCCCTGCCGCCGCTGACCCGCAAGACCGACGGCCTGCCGGTGGGGGCCGTGGCCGGCTTCTGCAACATGCTGTGGAAGCTGCTGGTCGACATGAAGGCCGCGCCCGATGCGCCGACCCACCTCGCCGTGGTGTTCGACCACTCCGAGGTGACGTTCCGCAACAAGCTCTATTCCGACTACAAGGCCCACCGCCCGCCGGCGCCGGAGGACCTCGTGCCGCAGTTCCCGCTGGTGCGGGAGGCGACGCGGGCCTTCGGGGTGCCCTCGCTGGAGCTGCCGGGCTACGAGGCCGACGACATCATCGCCGCCTACGCCTGCAAGGTGCGCGACGCCGGCGGCGAGGTGGTGATCGTCTCATCCGACAAGGACCTGATGCAGCTGGTCGGCGACCGCGTGACCATGCTCGACACCATGAAGAACCTGCGCATCGGCGCGCCCGAGGTGTTCGACAAGTTCGGGGTGACCCCGGACAAGGTGATCGACGTGCAGGCGCTCTGCGGCGACAGCGTCGATAACGTGCCGGGCGCGCCGGGCATCGGCGTCAAGACCGCCTCGCTGCTCATCAACGAGTACGGCGACCTCGACACGCTCTTGGCCCGCGCCGGGGAGATCAAGCAGGACAAGCGCCGCCAGACGCTGATCGATTTCGCCGACCAGATCCGCCTGTCGCGCCAACTGGTGACGCTGGACTGCGACACGCCGCTGCCCGAGCCGATCGAGGCGCTGGCGGTCGAGGAGCCCGACGCCAAGGTGCTGGGCGACTTCCTCGAAGCGATGGAGTTCCGCACCCTGGCGCGGCGCGTGGTCGAGAGCCGGGGCGAAGCGCCGCCGCCGCCGCCGAAGCGCGTCGAAGAGGCGCCGGCGCCGATCGACACCACCGCCTACCAGTGCGTCCGCGACCTCGCGGCGCTCGAAGCGTGGATCGCCAAGGCCCGGACCGCCGGCGTGGTCGCCTTCGACGCCGAGACCGACGGGCCATCGTCGGCCACCTCCGACCTCTGCGGCATGTCGCTGGCCGTCGCGCCGGGCGAGGCCTGCTACATCCCGCTGGGCCATGCGGCGGGCGACGGGCTGGACCTGGCCGGACCGGAGGGCTTCGAGCAGATCCCGCTGCCTGAGGCGCTGGCCGCGCTGAAGCCGCTGCTGGAGGACCCGACGGTCCTGAAGCTGGGCCACAACGCCAAGTACGATGTCGCGGTGCTGGCCCGGCATGGCATCGCGGTCGCCCCGATCGACGACACCATGCTGATGTCCTACGTGCTCGAGGGCGGCCTGCATAACCACGGCATGGACGAGC
>DATAVF010000132.1:0-6869 GCA_036267835.1 Caulobacteraceae bacterium
CGGCGGGGGTCTGGGACTGGCCGGGCGGCGGGTGTGTGGCGTCGCCGCGGTCCGCGTAGACGTCGGTCCAGGCGGCGCCGGAGAGCGGCACGGTGAGGGTGTGCGGGCCGGGCGTCAGTGGCGTCGGCGGGCCGTACCAGCGGGTGTAGGGCAGGGTGGCGCCCGTCCAGTTGGTGAGCGGGCCCGGGGTTTCCAGCAGCAGGCGGACGGTCGGGCCGGCGGGGCAGGTGTTGGACGCCTCGAACTTGGCGTTGAACGCGGCGCCCGGCGCGGCGGTCACCGTGAAGGTCGCGGTCAGGGTGTGGGCGCCGGTCAGGTCCGGCAGCGGGGCGGTGGTGAAGAGGTAGTCGGCGCTGGGCGCGGTGGGGCTGCGGCCGCCAGGCAGAAAGAAGGGCGGGACGTCCTCGGGGAAGGCGAAGGTGAGGGCGCCCGCCGCGTCGTTAGTGAGCGGGAAACGCTGGTCGGCCGAGCCGTTGGCGTAGGTGGTCCAGCCGGTGGCGGCGAGGCTCACCCGCAGCGGCAGCGCATCGCCGCTCGGCGCCGGCGTGGCGGCGGCCAGGGTCGCGGCCGCCAGCCCGAGGAGGCCAAGCCGCATGCTCAGAAGAAGGCGAACGCCCGGATCTCGATGCTTTCGCGCGGCGGGGCGCCCGGCGGGGTGGTCGGGTCGTCGAACGAGGTGTGCGGGCACCAGCGGGCGCGGCCGCCCTCGTCGCTGTCGTAGACCTTGAACACCAGCGCCTCGTCGCGGCGCATGTGCGGAAAATAGGTCCAGCGGTGCGCCGGGTTGTAGTCGAGGTGGTAGATTTCGCCGACCCGGTCGGGGAAGCGGCGCTCGGCGGCGATCAGGTCGGCCGGCGCGATCGAGCGCGCATCGATCATGGCCAGCGGGTGGCGCTCGATGGTGCGATTGATCGCCCGCCAGGTCTGCACGATGGCCATGCGCCGGCCGAGCAACGCCTCGGCCTCGTGCGGCAGGATGTCGCGCAGGCGCTGCGGGCCGGACCAGTGGGTGTAGTCGTTGTGGGTCACCTTCACCGGCTCGCGGATCTTGCGCTTGGCGCGGGCGTCCTCGTCGCTGGTGCGCAGGGTGTGGTCGAAGATCTCGACGCGGACCGCGCCGCTGCGCTCGGCGATCAGCCGCTGCATTTCCGGGTAGTAGACGGCGCGCAGCTCGTCGGGGTCGTAGAAGTCGCGCATCCGGGTCGGGTGGTCGGCCAGTTCGAAGCCGCTGGTCTCCAGGCCGTAGGGGCCGCCGGCGCGGCGGCCGTCGGTGATCTCGACCTCGTGGCGGGCGAACTGGCCGGCGTAGTTGCGCAACATGCCGTCCGCACCGCCGGTCTCGCTGACCGGCTTGCTGCCGGTTCGCACCGTGTAGGTGACCGAGGCCCTCACCATGGGGGCGTCGAGCGTGTGAAGCGCCGTCATGTCGGTCTCCGGGCAGGCAAGGCCCCGAGACTACACCGCCGGGGTCTGCGCCCGCCAGAGCGGCGAGAGGCGGCCGAGCACGGCCACGGCGGTCATGCCGGCAGCGGCGATCAGCAGGGTCTCGCGCGGGCCGAGGCTGGCGCCCAGCGCGCCGCCCAGGAGGGCGCCGGCGACGCCGGTCAGGCCGCGTCCGGCCGCGAAGGCGCCGCCGGCGCGGCCGAGCTCGGGGCCGGCGATGAGCGTCTGGCGCAGGCTGGAGAGGCCGATCTCGGTCATCGTGCGCAGGCCATCGCCGACCAGCTGGGCGGCGACCAGGAAGCCCATCGCCATCAGCGGCGAGGCGGGCGCCAGCGGGATCAGGAAGGCCGCCAGGCCGCCCAGGAAGGCGCCCGTCACCGCCGCCCGTCCCGCGCCCAGCCGGCGGGTGGCGATCGGCGCCACCGCCGCGCCGACCAGGCCGCCGACGCCCCCCGCCGCGATGGTGAGGCCGAGCAGGGTGGTGCTGAGCTTCAGCACGTCGAGGGCGTAGATCAGGTAGAGGGCGCCGAAGAACCAGCCGAAGAAGTCGCCCGCCACCGCCATCAGCCAGATCGGCCGCACCACCGGATTGGCCCAGACGATGCGCAAGCCGGCCAGCGGGTGGAGACTCGCCGGTTCGGCGGGCGCCGCCTCGGAGTCGGCCACATCGGGGCGCGATGGGATGGCCAGCAGCAGCAAGGCCGAGGCGACGTAGGTCAACGCGCTGACCGCCACCGCGATCGGCGCGGTCAGCCACTGGAAGAGCAGGCCGGCGATGGCCGGGCCGCCGACCTCGGCGATCGAGTCGGTGGCGGCGAGCTTGGCGTTGCCGTCCACCAGCTGGGCCCGGGCGACGACGCTCGGCAGGTAGGCGTGGTCGGCCACGTCGAAGATGACCGTCAGGCCGCTCATCAACGCCAGCGCCAGGCCGAGCTCGGCCAGGGTCAGATGGCCCCAGATGGCGATGGCGGGCACCACCAGCATCACCAGGGCGCGGCCGAGGTCGGCGCTGATCAGGAGGGCGCGGCGGGGCAGGCGGTCGGCCAAGCCGCCGGCCACCAGTCCGCCCAGGCCGTAGGCGGCCAGGCCGAGCGCCGCCAGCGCCCCCATCGCCTGCGGCGGCGCCTTCAGGAGCAGCACCGCGGTCATCGGCAGGCCCTCACGCGCCGCCCGCGCCCCGAAGCCGGAGACGGTCTGCGCGCTCCAGAGCTTGAGGAAGTCGCCATGTCGCCAAAGGCTGGCCGGCTGGCCGCTCATCCGATCCCCCAAATGGCGGAGCTGAAGCCGCTGGGCCGAGTCAGTAACCCCGATCAGTTGAATATTGAACCGCCCGCGGCTGCGACTAGGGGCGGCGCGGGGCGTTAACTCAACCGTCGTTGACCGTCCGCGGCGCCCGTTCAGTTGACGAGTGCGTCCAATCTTCCACCGGCCCGGCGCGAAGTTCTTGGGCGTCCGGCAGACAGATTCCGTTGTCCATCGGCCGCCCGGTTATGTTGCAGCGCGGTATATCAGCGTGGCCAGGACGCCGGAAAGCCCAAGCTTTGTTGACGAGCGGGCAATGGTGCGCCGCAAACGGGCGCCAGCTGTCGCCAAATCGTCGCCAAACAGCGATCGGCGACGCCCTCTTGACGGTGAGATTTGGGATTGCCAAAGGACCCGAGCCGCAAGTCTAACAAAGCGGTAAGGACTTGCCGTGGGCGAAGGTCTGCGGCGGTCCCTGAAACAAGCGCCATCTGACACGCGAGCTTCGTAAGGCCGGCGAATGAGATTGGATCGGACCAGCGTGAAGGCAAGGGCGCGGCGACACGGGCTTTGGAACTGCGGCGTCGCCGAAGGCGACCACGCACCGGGCCTTCAGCAAGGGCGGACGGCCGCCCCGCGCGTGGGCCCCTTCGGGTCCTAGGGCGAGCAAGACCAAAGCAGGAACTGGCGAAACGATGCTTCAAACCAAAAGAACCACTCCCATTCTGGCCCTCTTCGGCGCGATGGCGCTGTTGACCGCGGGGATGACCGCGGCGCCTGCGTTCGCGCAAGGCGCGTCGAACTCGACGGCCGCCGCCGCGCCCGCGCCGGCCGCCGCGACCAACGCCGCGGCCGCGCCCGCGCCGGCCGCCTCCAGCGATGACGCCGCGCCGACGCACGTCGGCGGCTCCAACGCCGGCCACCTCAATCCGTGGGAGATGTTCCTCTCCGCCAAGCTGGTCGTGCAGATCGTCATGGTGCTGCTGGCCATCTGCTCGCTGTTCTCCTGGACGATCCTGATCATCAAGATCTTCGAGTTCCTCACCATGAACCGCAACACCAGCCGGTTCCTGGAGAGCTGGCGCGGTGCGCGGTCGATCGCCGAAATGGGCAAGATCGCCGAAGCCGACGAATTCGCCGGCTTGCTGATGGCCGACATGGCCGCCTCGGCCGCGGCCGAGGTCGAGCTGTCCCGCCAGGCGGGCCTGCTCGTGGCCGGCGAACACCGGGACACCACCATCATCCGCGCCCAGGCCGCGGTGAACGCGGTGCAGGCCTCGCTGGCGCGCCGCCTCTCCGGCGGCATGCAGTTCCTCGCCACGGTGGGGTCCACCGGCCCGTTCGTCGGCCTGTTCGGCACGGTCTACGGGATCATGGACTCGTTCATCGGTATCGCGAACACCAACACCACCAACCTCGCGGTCGTGGCCCCCGGCATCGCCGAAGCCCTGCTCGCCACGGGTCTCGGCCTCTTCGCCGCCATCCCGTCGGTGGTGTTCTACAACTACTTCCAGACCCAGATCACGGCCTACGGCTCGCGCAGTGAGGGCTTCCAGGCCGAACTGATGAACGCCATCTCGCGCCAGCTCGACAAGGGGGCGTAAGAACTAGATGGCCGCCAAACTCTCAGGGCCAGGCGGGGGTAAGTTCGACGTCGAGATGAACCACGACATCAATGTCACGCCCTTCGTGGACGTGATGCTGGTGCTCCTGATCATCTTCATGGTGGCGGCGCCCCTCGCCTCGGTCACGATCAAGGTGAAGCTGCCGACGGCCAGCTCGCCGCCGCAGACGAAGCCGCCGAAGGTGGTCTACATCTCCATCAAGGAGAACGGCGACCTCTACATCGGCGACTTCCCCACCGACATCAGCGAGCTGCCTGACAGCCTGCGGTTGGCGATGGGGGTCACGCCCGGCGCGCAGACCACGGAGCGGGTGTTCATCCGCGGCGACGAGAACATGGAATACGGCAAGTTCCTCGACGTGATGAACACTCTGCAGGACAACGGGTTCTATAGCGTGGCCCTGGTGGGCGAAGACCGGTCGGGAGTGCATCCGAAGTGACCGACATCGACATTGCCCACCCGTCTCATAACCCGTTCGACATCCCGAGGACGAACAACGCCCGCACCATTCCGGTGTTCATCGGCGCGTTCGTGATCGCGTTGATCTTCAACTTCCTGATCTTCTATTTCGCCGGGACGTCGAAGTTCAAAGCCAACTACAAGACCTACTCGGACGAGAAGGAGGTGGTGAACATCCTTCACCCGCCTCCGCCTCCGCCGCCCCCACCGCCGCCGCCTCCGCCGCCCAAGGTCGAGGTCAAGCCGCCGCCGATCCAGCCGCGTCCTCCGGTCGCCGCGCCGCCGAACATCGCGCCGCCGCCGCCGCTGAACATCGCCCCGGTCGCCCACCCGGCCCCGCCGCCGCCGGCCCCGCCGGTGGTGACTCCGGAGAAGCCGCCGCCGCCGCGTCCGACCGTGATCAGCCAGCCCGACTGGCTGCACCGTCCCTCCGGCGACGACATGGCCACCTACTATCCGGAGCGGGCCAGCCGCATGGGCGTCAACGGCCACGTGACGATGCGCTGCACCGTTACGGCGTCCGGCACGGTGACGGCCTGCGAGATCACCGCGGAAAGCCCGCCCGACCAGGAGTTCGGTTCGGCGGCCCTGCGCCTCGCCCGGCTGTTCAAGATGAAGCCGCAGACCCGCGACGGCGTCCCCGTCGCCGGGGCCCAGGTGATCATCCCGATCGGCTTCCAGGTTCCGAAGGACTGATCGGAACCCCAGCCAAAGCCTTCAGGCCCCGGAGCCGTCTCCGGGGCCTTCGTTTTTTTGGACCCTTTGCCTTCGTCGGCGCATGGATCGGCGACTTGATCGCCCGGCCCGCCCAACGTAAACGACGTCCCCGACGACACGCCGCCTTAGCTCAGTCGGTTAGAGCGCCAGATTGTGGATCTGGAGGTCCTCCGTTCGATCCGGAGAGGCGGTACCATCGTGAAGGTTGAGGCGGCGGGCGCGGTCCCGCCCGTTTAAGGCGCGCCTTCCGACGTCACAACATTTCTGCCCGGTAACGATAGCCTTGGCGAGACGAACGCCAAAAGCTCGGCTACAGATGGCCGTAACGTTGTTCCGTGGGGCAGTGCGCTTGCGCGCTTGGGTGCGCGGATCAAGTTGGCTGAGGGGCTGAAAAGCATGTTTCGTTCAATCACCGCGCGTCGTCGCATTAGCCTGCTGACATCGTCGTCGCTTGTCGCCTCGACGGTCAGCGGCGGGGCGTTGGTCTTCGCGGCGCTGACGCCGAGCGCGGCGCTGGCGGCGCCAGGGTGCGTGACCCTGGTCAACGTGACCACCTGCAACGGCGCGGTCGCCGTGCCGACGACGATCAACATCACCACGAGCCCGCAGGACGTGCTGTTCGAGGGCTTCAGCGACACGGCCAACACGGCGGTGAACACGGCGGTGGTGACGGTCAACGCCAACAACCAGATCGTGAACCTCGACTACAACGACTCGGTCGCCGGCAGTTCGGCCAGCACGATCACCAACACCGGCGCCGGCGACGCGCTCGATATCACCGACAACAGCCAGAACGTCACCGTCACCAGCGACATCACCACGGTCGGCGGCCCGGGCGGCCTGTTCGGCGGCACGAACGGGACGGGCCTGGTGGTCAACAACCAGTCGGCCGGTTCGGGCAACATCAACGTGACCGCGGTCAACACCATCACCGGCGGCGGCGGCGGCATCCACACCCTGGCCGCGGGCGGCGCCACCACGATCGACGTCACCAGCACGGGCGCCGTCAGCTCCACGACGGGCAACGCCATCCTGGCCAGCGGCGGCGGCCACATCACCGTCACCGGCTCCGGCACCGTCTCCGGCGGCACGCTCGGCGACGGCATCCAGATCCAGGGCAAGGGCGGCGTCACCGTCGATCTGACGGGCAACATCACCGGCGATCCCGGCATCAACGTCAAGGACACCAGCGCGGTCGGGATCCACCTTACGCCCGGCAACGTCAGCGGCGGGGCCTTCGGCATCCAGGCCGTCGAAAACGGCGCCGGCCCGATCGATATCGCGCCGACGGGCAATGTCTCGGCGAGCACCGGGACCGGCATCAGCGCCGTCGGAACCGGCGCGGGCAACATCACCACGACCGGCCATACGGTCTCCGGCGGC
>DATAVF010000133.1:0-21564 GCA_036267835.1 Caulobacteraceae bacterium
GTCGGCGCAGAGGCGTTGCAAGCGGCGCGCACCGCGGCGTCCGCCGCCCGCAATGAGGAAGCTTCGGCCCGGGCCGCGCTCGACGCCGAGCGCCGCGAGCGCGATGGCCGCCAGCGCCGGCTGGAGCAGCTGACCGCCGACCGCGCCGACTGGACGCGCCGCGCCCAGGCTTCCAGCAAGCGCCAGGACCAGCTCGCCGCCGAGCGTGAGAAGGCCGAAGCCGCCGTCGTCGCGGCCCGCGACGCGCCGGGTCGGGTCGAGGCGCGCCGCCAGGCCCTGCTGGACGAGCTGACCGTCGCCGCAGCGCGCAAGGCCAAGTCGGCCGACGCGCTCGACATGGCCGAAGCCGTGCGCGGCGATGCGGACAAGGCCTGGCGCCTTGCCGAGACCACCGCCGGCGAAGCCCGCGAGCGCCGCGCCACCGTCGCCGCCCGCCTCGACGCGGCCCGGCAGCGCTTCGCTGAGACGGCCAGCGCCATCCGCGAACAGATGCGGCTGGAGCCCGAGGCGCTCGGCCAGCGCCTCGCCGAGGAAGCCCATGCCTTGCCGCCGGGCGCGGCCGGCATGGAGACCCAGCTGGCGGTGCTGGAGCGCGAACGCGAGCAGATCGGCGCGGTCAACCTGCGCGCCGACGAGGACGGCCAGGAGGTCGCGGGGCGCCTGCAGACTCTGAAGTCCGAGCGCGCCGACCTTACCGCGGCCCTGGCCAAGCTGCGACAGGCGATCGCCGAGCTCAACGCCGAGGGTCGCGTGCGGCTGCTCGCCGCCTTCGAGGTGATCCACACCCACTTCCGCGACCTCTTCATCACGCTGTTCGAGGGCGGCCAGGCGGAGCTGCGGCTGGTGGAATCGGAGGACCCGCTGGAGGCGGGCCTTGAGATCTACGCCTGTCCGCCCGGCAAGCGGCTGACGGTGATGAGCCTGCTTTCCGGCGGCGAGCAGGCGCTGACCGCCGCCTCGCTGATCTTCGCCGTCTTCCTCGCCAACCCGGCCCCGATCTGCGTGCTCGACGAGGTCGATGCGCCGCTCGACGACGCCAACGTCGAGCGCTTCTGCAACCTGCTGGACGAGATGCGCCGCCGCGCGCCGACGCGCTTCATCGCCATCACTCACAACCCGCTGACCATGTCGCGCATGGACCGCCTCTTCGGCGTCACCATGCAGGAGCGCGGCGTCTCGCAACTGGTCAGTGTCGACCTGCGCCAGGCGGAAGCCCTGGCCGCGCAGTGATGGCCGAGGCGCCGCCGATCGAGGAATTCCTGGATCGCTGGGACCTGGAGTTCGTCGGCCGCCCGGTCAGTGATCGGCCGAAATACCCGGGCACGGGCGACGTTGCCTTCGTGCGCCAGGGCGGCGACCAACTGGTGTTGAAGACCACCCCCGCCGGCACGGACGAAGAGCGCTCCGGCGCGGTGCTGGCGCACTGGGACGGGCAGGGCGCGGTGCGGGTGATCCGTCAGGGCCACGGCGCGGTGCTGATCGAGCGGGCGATGCCGGGGAACGACCTGGTGGATATGGTCCTCAATGGTGGCGACGAGGCCGCCACCGATATTCTCTGCGACATCATGGCCAAGCTGAAGCGGCCGAAGCCGCTCCGGCCGCACTATCGCTCGATCAGCGACTGGTCCCGGGGCTTTGGGCGCAATCGCGACAAGGCCGTCGGGGTCGGTGTGCCGGCCGAGCTGATCGAGGCGGCCCAAAGCGTCTTCATGGACCTGTGGGTCACCCAGGCGATCCCGATCCTGCTGCATGGGGACCTGCAACACTACAATGTGGTGCGCGACGCTGAGCGCGGCTGGCTGGCGATCGACCCGAAGGGCATCCTCGGCGAGCCGGCCTATGAGACGGGCGCCATGCTGCGCAATCCGCAGGACCCCGACCTCTGCGCCGATCCGGCGATCATCGAGCGGCGGGCGCGGCAGATCTGCCGGCGCCGCGGCCATGCCTACGACCGGGTGATCGGCTGGTGCTTCAGCCAGTGGGTGCTGTCGGTTTTGTGGGCCATCGAGGACAACCTGCCGTACGCGCCGGAATGGCTGACCGGCCCGTTGGCGGCCCGGGAATTGTTGTAACCCCGCTATGTAGGTAGCCCCGGCGAGGGGCGCCAGATGAGCGCCGCTCATTGACTCATTAAGAAAATTTCAGTCTGCGGTGGCTTGCACGGCCCATCTGAACACTGCTAAGTAAGCAGTGTTAGATTTAGGGTCGGGCCGGCGTGGGGATACGCCGGCCAGGACTTAGCGGCCCTGGGCCTGACGCCCCAAAGGAAGCACTCGATCCGCTTCCGCCACTCGCAAATCCTATCGGAGGGCTCTCTCATGAAGCTCCAACTCGCGGGCGCTTGCCTGCTCGCCACCCTCGGCCTCGCCACCGCGGCCATGGCCGACAGCCAGACCACCATCACCCTGCAACAGCCGCTGGCCAAGCACGTCGACTTCATCGTCAACGGCGCCATGTGGCGCTGCGACGGCGCCACCTGCGCCGCCTTCGTGCCCGAGCAGACCCTCGGCGTTGGCCAGTGCCACAGCGTCGCCCTGAAGGTTGGCCCCGTCGCCAGCGCCCAGAACGACGCCCACACCCTGGCGAGCGACCAGCTCGACAAGTGCAACACCGGCATCGTCTCGCACACCACGGTCGCCAGCGCGCACTAACGACCCAGGTCTCGTAACCCAGTTCTCGTATCCAAGTCGCCTCCTAGGGCGGTCCCTTTCGCCGGGGGCCGCCCGCTTCTTTTGGGGCGGTTCTGACACGGTCTGGCTCGGTTGCGAGCCTGAAAGACGCGTGCTATCAGGCGCGCGGCTTCAGGCGAGGGGGTTCTTGAGCAATCCCTGCGGCTGCGTGCTTTTCCAAGGCATTCAAGCCCTTAGGTCGGATCCAGAGCGTCTCTGGCCCCGGCGCTGTCAAGTGACGGACGGTCAAATCTAGTGGCGGACGATTCAAAGGCCTCGGACGTGGGCGATCGATACGCCCAGGCCCTCTTCGAACTGGCCAAAGACGGCCAGGAGACGGCCGTGGTCGAGGCGGACCTCAAGAGTCTCAAGGCGATGCGCGCTTCCTCCGAGGATCTGCGCGCCCTGATCGGCTCGCCGCGCTTCGACGCGGAGACCAAGGCCGCGGGCCTGGCGGCCATCGCCGAGGCCGCCGGTTTTGCCGCCACCACCCGCAAGTTCCTCGGCCTGGTTGCGGCCAACCGCCGCGCCAACGCCATCCCCGGCATGATCGCCGCCTTCGAGCGCCTGGCCGCCGCCGACCGCGGCGCGGTCTCGGCCCAGGTGACCACCGCCATGCCGCTGACCGACGCGCAAGCCAAGGCGCTGGCGTCCGCCCTGCGCATGGCGCTGGGCAAGGACCCCGAGATCGAGACCCGCGTCGATCCCGCCATCCTCGGCGGCCTGAAGGTGCGCGTGGGTTCGCGCCTGTTCGACGCCTCGCTAAAGTCGAGGTTGGATTCCCTGAAGTTCGCCCTGAAGCGGGCGTAAGAGACTTTAAGAGAGCGTAAGAGACCCTATGGACATCCGCGCCGCCGAGATTTCGGCCATCCTCAAGTCGCAGATCGCCAACTTCGGCGAGGAAGCCGACGTTTCCGACGTCGGCCAGGTGCTGTCGGTCGGCGACGGCATCGCCCGCGTTTTCGGCCTGGACAAGGTCGAGGCGGGCGAGATGGTCGAGTTCCCCAAGGCCGGGGTGCGGGGCATGGCCCTGAACCTCGAGCGCGACAACGTCGGCATCGTGATCTTCGGCGAAGACCGGGCCATTTCGGAAGGCGACGAAGTGCGCCGCCTCGGCGAAATCGTGGACGTGCCGGTCGGCAAGGGCCTGCTGGGCCGCGTGGTCAACCCGCTGGGCGAGCCGATCGACGGCAAGGGCCCGCTGACCGACATCGCCGAACGCCGCCGCGTGGATGTGAAAGCCCCGGGCATCATCCCGCGCAAGGGCGTGCAGGAGCCGATGTACACCGGCCTGAAGTGCATCGACTCGCTGACCGCCATCGGCCGCGGCCAGCGCGAACTGATCATTGGCGACCGCCAGACCGGCAAAACCGCGGTGGCGATCGACACCATCCTGAACCAGAAGCAGGTCAACGAGGGCGGCGACGAGTCGACCAAGCTCTACTGCATCTACGTCGCCATCGGGCAGAAGCGCTCGACGGTGGCCCAGATCGTCAACACCCTCGAGGAGCGCGGCGCGCTCGACTACACCATCGTGGTTTCGGCCACCGCGTCGGAGCCGGCGCCGCTGCAGTTCCTGTCGGCCTTCTCCGGCTGCGCCATGGGCGAGTGGTTCCGCGACAACGGCATGCACGCGCTGATCATCTATGACGACCTTTCCAAGCAGGCCGTCGCCTATCGCCAGATGAGCCTGTTGCTGCGCCGCCCGCCGGGCCGCGAAGCCTATCCGGGCGACGTCTTCTACCTGCACTCGCGCCTGCTGGAGCGCGCGGCCAAGCTGAACGAGAACTTCGGCTCCGGCTCGCTGACCGCCCTGCCGATCATCGAGACCCAGGCCAACGACATCTCGGCCTACATCCCCACCAACGTGATCTCGATCACCGACGGCCAGGTGTTCCTGGAAACCGACCTGTTCTACCAGGGCATCCGCCCGGCGATGAGCGTCGGCACCTCGGTCAGCCGCGTGGGCGGCAACGCCCAGATCCGGGCGATGAAGCAGGCGTCGGGCACGCTGAAGGGTGAGCTGGCGCAGTACCGCGAGATGGCCGCCTTCTCCAAGTTCGGCTCCGACCTCGACGTGGCGACGCAGAAGCTGCTGGCCCGCGGCGCGCGCCTGACCGAGCTGCTGAAGCAGCCCCAGTACTCGCCCCAGCAGGTCGAAGAGCAGGTCTGCGTGCTCTACGCCGGCACCCGCGGCTACCTCGACGGCGTCGCGCTGAACGCCATCGGCCGCTACGAGGCCGAGCTGCTGGCCCGCCTGCGCGGCCAGCACCAGGACCTGCTGGAAGAGATCCGCACCAAGAAGACGTTGGCCGGTGACGTGGAGGATCGGCTGAAGGCCGTGCTCGACGGCTTCACCGCCACCTTCGCTTAAAGCTCCGGAGCCTTACTGGCATGGCCAGCGTCAAGGACATGCGGACCCGGATCAAAAGCGTCCAGTCGACGCAGAAGATCACCAAGGCTCTGCAGATGGTCGCCGCCGCGAAGCTGCGCCGCACCCAGGACGCGGCCCAGTCGGCGCGCCCCTATGCGACGCGCATGGCCGCGGTGATCGCTAACCTGGCGGCCGCGGTCAGCGGGCCGGGCGCGCCGACGTTGCTGGTCGGCACGGGGTCCACCAAGCGCGAGCTGGTGGTGGTGGCCAGCGCCGACCGGGGCCTCGCCGGCGGGTTCAATTCGTCGATCGTGCGGGCGGCGCGCGAGCACATCCAGCACGCCCTCGACGCCGGCAAGCAGGTGTCGGTGCTGACCATCGGCCGCAAGTCGCGCGTCCAGCTGCAACGCCTCTACGGCGAGCGCTACGTCCACTCGGTCGAGGCCGGCGCCAAGCCGTCGCTGGACCGGGCGCAGGAAGTGGCGAACGTCATCCTGGAGCGCTTCGAGGCCGGCGAGTTCGACGTCTGCACGCTTTTCTACAGCCGCTTCCGCTCGGTGGTCAGCCAGATCCCGACCCGCAAGCAGCTGATCCCGGCCGAGATCTCGGCCGACACGCCGCCGATCGACCTGAAGGGCGCCATCTACGAATACGAGCCGGACGAGGAAACCATCCTCGCCACGCTTCTGCCCCGCAACATCACCGTGCAGCTGTTCTCCGCCATGCTGGAGAACGACGCGGGGTTCTACGCCGCCCAGATGGCGGCGATGGACAACGCCACGCGCAACGCCGGCGACATGATCGCCAGCCTCACCCTTGTCATGAACCGAACCCGCCAGGCGCAGATTACCAAGGAGCTGATCGAGGTCATCTCCGGCGCCGAAGCGCTTTAGCCGCGAAGAGATAAGAAGAGTTATGGCCACCACCACTGCTGAAAAGCCCGCCGGCATGCTCGCCCAGGGCGCCGCCACCGGCCGCATCACCCAGGTCATCGGCGCCGTGGTCGACGTCGAGTTCGACGGCCACCTGCCGGCCATCCTGTCGGCGCTGGAGACCACCAACCACGACCAGCGCACCGGCGCGGAAGTGCGGCTGGTGCTCGAAGTCGCCCAGCACCTGGGCGAAAACACCGTGCGCACCATCGCCATGGACGCCACCGAGGGCCTGACCCGCGGCCAGCCGGTGGCCGACACCGGCGGCCCGATCATGGTGCCGGTCGGCCCGGGCACCCTCGGCAGGATCATGAACGTCATCGGCGAGCCGGTGGATGAAGCCGGCCCGATCCCGCACAACAAGCGCTCGTCGATCCACCGCGAGGCCCCGTCCTTCGCCGACCAGTCGACCTCCAAGGAGATGATGGTCACCGGCATGAAGGTGATCGACCTGCTCTGCCCCTACACTAAGGGCGGCAAGATCGGCCTGATCGGCGGCGCCGGCGTCGGCAAGACCGTCACCATGCAGGAGCTGATCAACAACATCGCGTTGAACTACGGCGGCTATTCGGTGCTTGCGGGCGTTGGCGAGCGCAGCCGCGAAGGCAACGACATGTACTACGAGATGATCGAGTCCAAGGTGAACGTCGATCCGCGCGAACACGGCGGCTCGACGGAAGGCTCCAAGTGCGCCCTGGTCTACGGCCAGATGAACGAGCCCCCCGGCGCCCGGGCCCGCGTCGCCCTGACCGGCCTGACCCAGGCCGAGTACTTCCGCGACGAAGAGGGCAAGGACGTGCTGCTCTTCATCGACAACATCTTCCGCTTCACCCAGGCCGGCTCGGAAATGTCGGCGCTGCTCGGCCGCATCCCTTCGGCCGTGGGCTATCAGCCGACGCTGGCCACGGAGATGGGCAACCTGCAGGAGCGCATCACCTCGACCAACAAGGGCTCGATCACCTCGGTGCAGGCGATCTTCGTGCCCGCCGACGACCTTACCGACCCGGCGCCGGCCACGGCCTATTCGCACCTGGACGCGACCACCATCCTGTCGCGCGACGTCTTCGCGCTCGGCATCTTCCCGGCCGTCGACCCGCTCGACTCGACCTCGCGCATCCTCGACCCGTTGGTGATCGGCGAAGAGCACTACATGGTGGCCCGCCGCGTGCAGGAGATCCTGCAGCAATACAAGGCGCTGAAGGACATCATTGCCATCCTGGGCATGGACGAGCTATCGGAAGACGACAAGCTGGTGGTGGCCCGGGCGCGCAAGATCACCCAGTTCCTCTCGCAGCCGATGCACGTGGCCGAGGCCTTCACCAACCTGCCCGGCATCTTCGTGTCGCTCGAAGACACCATCCGCTCGTTCAAGGCGGTGTGCGACGGCGACTACGACCACCTGCCCGAGACCGCCTTCCGCATGGTCGGCACCATCGAGGACGCGGTGGCCAAGGCCGAGAAGATGGCGGCGGAAGCCTGATGGCCAAGCTGCGCTTTTCGCTGGTCTCGCCGGAGCGTGAACTCTTCTCCGGCGACGTCGATCAGGTCGATGCGTCGGGCATCGAGGGCGACTTCGGCGTGCTCGCCGGCCATGCGCCGTTCATGACCATCCTGCGCGAAGGCCGGGTCAAGGCCTACGACGAAGGCGACACCATGGTGTTCGATGTGAGGGGCGGTTTCGCAGATGTGAACGCCGAAGGGCTGATCATTCTGGCCGAGCATGCCGTAGAGGTCATTTAGCCGCTTGGATTTCGTGGCCAGGTCTCGCTAGAAGACTCTCCGCAACGGATATCCATCCTCGAGGACTTCCACACCATGCGTCTCGCGCTCGTCAGCCTGATGGCCCTCGCCGCCGGCTCCACGGCCTTCGCCCAGACTACGCCGGCTACCACCCCGACCCCGACCCCGACCCCGGCCCCGGCCGACCAGACGCCGGCGCCCGCCGCTCCGGCCGCGGCCCCAGCGCCGACGGCCCCCGCGGCGACGACGCCCGCACCGACCCCGGCGGCTGCTGCACCGGCAGCGCCTGCGACGACAGCGGCCGCCCCGGCCCCCGCTTCACCGGCCGCGCCCGGCGCGCCGACCGACGCTGCGGCGACGCCCGCGCCCGGCGCTGCGCCCGCTGCTGTTGCAACCGAGGCGCCGGCCCCGCTGGCCGCGCCCACGCCGCCGCCCCCGCCCGCGCCGCCCACCGATCCCACCGCGGTCGCGCTGCTCGCCATCCTGCAGAAGGTCTGCATTCCGGCGGCCAACGGCGGCAACTTCGTCCAGATCGCCAAGACCTATGGCCTGAGGAAGAACAACGATAACAACTGGGTGATCAAGACCAGGGACTATACGGTCACGGTGGAAGATCCTGGCTCGAACCCCACCCAGTGCCACGTCGACGTGACCCACCCGCTCGACCCCGACTCGCCAGGCAAGCCGATCGTGGTGGCGCTCAACGACTGGGCTGCGGTCGAGAACGGTTGGAGCCTCTATCGCAACGACAAGAGCGTGCAGCAGGGCTACCTCTACACCACCCGCTCCTGGCAACTGGACTGGAACGGCAAGGAACAGAGCCTGGTCTTCACCAACATGCGCAAGCCCGACGGCACCCCGCTGCGCAACGGCGTCGACACCTCGCAGATCATCTACGGCGTCCAGCCCAGCCCCAGCCAGGGCTAATCGCGGGCGAGGGTGATCTCCGGCCACCGGCCTACGAGGTTGGCGGCCACCCGCTCGAAGCCGTGGGTCTTGCGGATCGGGTTGGGGCGCAGGCGCAGGGCGAAGAGGTCGTCCAGGCCGAAGGGCGCCTTGATTACCAGCTGGTCGCCCGCGTCCAACCGCACGCCGACCGCGAAGAGTGGGCTGACGAAGCGCTCGAGCATCTCCTCGCTGCAAGTGAGTGGCGTGTAGGGCTCGCCGAATTTGCCCTCGAACCAGAGGTGCACCCGCGCCTGGTTGCGCACCTCGATCAGCTCCCTCAGCGGCGGCGCGAAGCCGGCCGCCACCCGGCGGATCACCGCGTCTTCGGCCTCATACGAGGTGTCCGTGGCGTCGAAATAGGCCAGGTCGTAGTCCTTGATCCCGTAGTCGGGATCACGGCCCGTCGCGTCGTTCAGCACCCGCTGGTAGACCGCTCCGGAGACGATCAGCCAGTCCGGCAGGTCGAGCTCGCGGGCGACGCGCAGCACCTGCATCAGGGTGGGCGTGGCGCGGAGGATGTCCTCCAGCCGGGCTTCGAGGCTGGTCACGGGCCGACCTTCCGGCACGCGGTCGGCGTCTTGGCCGCCGCCTCGGCCTGCTGCAGCGCCGCGCCGACCACTGCCGCGTCGCCGATCGGCGACTGGCTGACGTCGTACGAGCCGTCCGCGATCACGCTGGCGTCGTCGCCGACGATCTTCACCTCCAGCGTCCCCGGCGTGTGCCCAATCGTGGCCAGCAGCTTGCGCAGCCCGTCGTCAACCGGCCCCAGCTCCGGCGAGATCGGGACGATGCCGGTGAACGCGACCGGCCGCTGCGCCGGGTAGGGCGACTGCTGCCCCTTGTTCTGCGCGAACATCCGCCACGGGCGCCGGCCCATCGCCTGGCCATTGAACAGCAGCACGATCTCAGCGGTCTTGGCTGGGCGGAGGCGGCGCCGCCCGCACCCAGCATCAATGCGAGCAAGGTGTATCGCAAGCGGCGTCTCCTCAGTGGTCCCGCACCGGCCAGGCGTGATCCAGGGGGCCGGCGCCGGCGCCGAAGCCGGGCGCGCGGCGGATGGCTTCGGCGGTGTAGGCCCAGGCGCGGGCGACGGCGTGCTCCAGCGGCAGGCCCTGGGCGAGGCCGGCGGCGCAGGCGCTGGCCAGGGTGCAGCCGGTGCCGTGGGTGTGGCGCGTCGCGATGCGGGGGCCTTCGAGCGCGGTTTCGCCAGCGGGGGTCATCAGCAGATCTACGACCGATTCGCCCGCCACGTGACCGCCCTTCATCAGCACCGCCCTGACACCCGACGTCAGCAGCGCCTCGCCGGCGCGGCGCAGGTCGTCGGTGGTGGCGACGGGGAGGCCGGTGAGAGCTTCGGCCTCCGGCGCGTTGGGCGTGACCAGCGCGGCGCGTTCGATGAGGCGGCGCAGCGGGGCGAGGGCGTCCGGCTGGATCAGCGAGGCGCCGCCCTTGGCCACCATCACCGGATCGACGACGAGCGGGATGTCCGGCCAGTCCGCCAGCGCCTCCAGCACGGCTTCGACCGCGGCGGCGTCGCCCAGCATGCCGGTCTTGATCGCATCCGCGCCGATGTCGGCCAGCACGACCCGGATCTGGGCGGCGATGACGTCCGGCGGGATCGGGTGCACGCCGTGGACGCCCAGCGTGTCCTGCACGGTGATCGCCGTGACCGCCGTCGCCGCATAGCCGCCCAGCGCGGTCACCGTCTTGATGTCGGCCTGGATGCCTGCCCCGCCGCCCGAGTCCGAGCCGGCGATGATCAGGACGCGGCCCTTAGGATCGCTCATCCGGCGGGGAGTGGCTGATGGCGGCGGCGACCGCAAGCGCCTGCTTGGTTTCGGCGACATCGTGGACCCGGATGGCCGCCGCCCCGCCGGCCGCGGCCGCCAGCGCCAGGGCGATCGACCCGCCCAGCCGGCCCGCGTCGCCCGAGCGGTCGCCGGCGATGCGCGAGATCGAACTCTTGCGGCTGGCGCCGACCAGCACCGGGAAGCCGAGCGCCGCGAGCCGCGACAAGCCGCGGATCAGGGCGAGGTTATGCCCGGCTGTCTTGCCGAAGCCGAAGCCCGGGTCGATCCAGATGCGCTCCCGGGCCACGCCGGCCGCCATAGCCGCCTCGGCGCGGGCTGCAAGGTAGGCGGCGACCTCCGCCACCACGTCATCGTAGCGCGGGGCGGCCTGCATGGTGCGCGGATCGCCCTGCATGTGCATCAGCACCACGTCGCAGGCGAGGTCGGCGGCGGTCTCGAGGCTGGCGGGCGACCAGGTGAGGGCGGTGACGTCGTTCCACAGGCCGGCGCCCGCGGCGACGGCGGCGCGCGCGACGGCCGGCTTCATGGTGTCGATGGACATCGGGATGGCGCTGCGGGCGCGGATCCCCTCGATCACCGGGACGACGCGGGCGATCTCTTCGGTCGCGTCGGCCGGCTGGGCGCCGGGGCGGGTGGATTCACCACCGACGTCGAGGATGTCAGCGCCCTCGTCGGCCAGGCGCAGGGCGTGAGCGACGGCGGCGGCCGGGTCGAGGAAGCGGCCACCGTCGGAGAAGCTGTCGGGCGTGACGTTGACGATCCCCATCAGCAAAGGCGACTCGCGGCCCCCTTCTCCCCTTGCGGGAGAAGGCGTCGCCGTAGGCGACGGATGAGGGGTCGCACGATCTATCGGACTAGCCTTGCGAGGCGCCAGCCGGAGAAGGGTCGCGGACCCCTCATCCGGCGCTCCGCGCCACCTTCTCCCGCAAGGGGAGAAGGGACCTTGCTCAAGCCGGTTCCGGCGCGGCGCCGGGCGAGATCGCCGGGACAGGGCGCGGGGCGTAGGGCACGGAGGAGTTGGGCCGCGGCGGGGCCTTCAGTTCCGGGTCGTCGCGCCGCGGCGCGATGCCCTTCAGCACGGCGATGATCTCGTCGCCGGACAGGGTCTCGTACTCCAGAAGGGCGCTGGCCAGGGTGTGCAGGTCCTCGATCTTTTCGGTCATGATGCGCTTGGCTTCGTCGTAGCCGCCCTGGGTCAGCCGTTTGACCTCGGAGTCGATGATCCGCGCGGTGTCCTCGGAGACGTTCTGGTTGCGCGCCACCGAGTGGCCCAGGAACACTTCCTCCTGGTTCTCGCCGTATTCGACGAGGCCCAGCGCTTCGGAATAGCCCCACTTGGTGACCATGGCGCGGGCGAGCTTGGTCGCCTGGCTGATGTCGTTGCTGGCGCCGGAGCTGATCCTGTCCTTGCCGTAGATCAGTTCCTCGGCCACGCGCCCGCCGTAGCAGCTGGCGAGCCGCGAAGTCATCTGCTGGAAGTCCATCGAATAGCGGTCGCGCTCGGGCAGCTGCATGGTCAGGCCCAGCGCCCGGCCGCGCGGGATGATCGTCACCTTGTGCAGCGGGTCGGAAGACGGAACCGTCAGCATGACCAGGGCATGGCCTGCCTCGTGGTAGGCGGTCATGCGCTTTTCGTCCTCGGTCATCACCATCGACCGGCGTTCGGCGCCCATCATCACCTTGTCCTTGGCGTCCTCGAAGTCGGCGTGGGTGACCATGCGCCGGTTCTTGCGCGCCGCCATCAGCGCGCCTTCGTTGACCAGGTTGGCGAGGTCGGCGCCCGAGAAGCCGGGCGTGCCGCGGGCGATCACCTTCACATCGACGTCCGCCGCCAGCGGCACATTGCGCATGTGGACGCGCAGGATGCGTTCGCGGCCGACCACGTCCGGATTGGGCACCACCACCTGGCGGTCGAAACGGCCCGGCCGCAGCAGCGCCGGGTCCAGCACGTCGGGCCGGTTGGTGGAGGCGATGACGATGATCCCCTCGTTGGGATCAAAGCCGTCCATCTCGACCAGCAGTTGGTTCAGGGTCTGCTCGCGCTCGTCGTTGCCGCCGCCGAGGCCCGCGCCGCGGTGACGGCCGACCGCGTCGATTTCATCGATGAAGATGATGCAGGGGCTGTTCTTCTTGGCCTGCTCGAACATGTCGCGCACGCGGCTGGCGCCGACGCCCACGAACATTTCGACGAAGTCCGAGCCCGAGATGAAGAAGAACGGCACGCCCGCCTCGCCGGCGACGGCGCGGCCGAGCAGGGTCTTGCCGGTGCCGGGCGGGCCGACCATCAGCGCGCCCTTGGGGATCTTGCCGCCCAGGCGCTGGAACTTGGCCGGGTCCTTCAGGAAGTCGACGATCTCGGTCAGGTCTTCCTTGGCCTCGTCGACGCCGGCGACGTCATCGAAGGTGACACGGTTCTTGTTCTCGGTCAGCAGCCTGGCCTTGGACTTGCCGAAGCCCATCGCGCCGCGCGCCCCACCTTGCATCTGCCGCATGAACAGCAGCGTCACGCCGAACAGCAACAGCAAGGGCGCCATGTTGAGCAGCAGGGTGACCAGGAAGTTGGGTCCTTGCGGCTGGAAGGTTTGCTGGATGTCCTTGTGCGCTTCGATGTGCGTCTGCAGCTGCGGATTGGAGTCGCTGGCGGGGCCCTGCGCCCGGAAGTCGTGGTTCGACTTGTCGCTGGCGTCGATGACCTGGCCGCGCACGGTGATCTTGCTGATCTGGCCGGCGTCGATCTTGTTGAGCAGGTCGGAGTAGGCGATCTCCTGCGGTGTCGCCGCGCCGGGCCGCTGGCCCTGCATGACGCTGTAGAGCACCAGGACGGCGATCGCGATGGCGCCCCAGATCGCCAAGTTTCGAAGGGTCATACCGAAAGGCCTCATCGTCGTAAGGGTCTCAATTTAGGGGGCCGAAGGCAATTTCGCTACGCGCCAGATCGACGCCTCGTCAGGGATTGCGCCAAGCGCTGCAAAAAGTCGCGTCCCGGGCAGCGGAAAGGCACGGACCGGACCTGCGTCGGCAATCACCGGGCAGGTCACGTATCCGGTGTGCAAGATTGCGGCCGGCAGCGTAGGCCGCACGGCGGGCGGCAGGGCGCGCAGGCGCCGCTGCTGCGGCTCGGGCAGACGCCGGGCCAGGCCGCCGAGCGGCGCGACGCGCCAGCCCGGCGCCTCGGCGGTCATCGCGAAACGGCCATCGAAGACGCTTTCTCCGGTCGGCAGGTCGTAGCCGGCCATGCCGCCGCGGGCCCGTTCGCCCGCCTCGCGGCAGACCGTCACCTGGGCGTGGCCCGCCTCGATCCGGGCCCCGGCGAGGCTGGCGGTGAACGGCGCGAGTTCGGCGAGGAGGCGATCCAGTGACGCTGCGGAGGGCGGTCGCGTGGTTCCGGCCGCGCTGAGCACCATTGCGCCGAGCAGGCGGCGGGCATCGTCCGATCGGTCCAGCGCGGCGCGGGGGATGGCGAGTTCGCCGCCGGCCCCGTGGCGCATTTGATCGAGCGCAAGACAGCGGCTCGGCGCCTCCTCGAAGTTCGGCAAGGGGCCATCGCGGGACACCAGCCGGCGCCGGGCGAGGGTGCGCGAATAGCGCGGGTCGTCGTTGGCGGGATCCTCGATCCAGCTTTCGCCGAGACCGCGCAACAGGTCCCGCAGCTCGGCGCGGCGGACGTCCAGCAGCGGGCGGAGGATGAAGACGCCGCGCCCCGCGGGCCAGGCGGGCGAGGGCGACCAGGCGCGCGGCGAGGGCGCGGTAGCGCCCGCCTGGCGCATGGCCGCGGCCTCGGCGAGGTCGTCGGCGGTGTGGCCCATCAGGATCACCCGGGCGCCGAGATCGCGTGCCGCGTCGGCCAGCAGGGCGTGGCGGGCGGCGCGCGCCGCCGCCGGCAGGCCGGTGCGCGGCTTCTCGCCGGTCCAGACGAGGGTGCGGTGGGCGACGCCCAGCCGCGCGGCCCGCTCGGCCGCGAATCGGCTCCAGGCGGCGCCGGCGGCTTGCAGGCCGTGGTCGACGGTCAGGGCGACCAGGGGCCGGCCGGCGCGGTCGGCCCAGGCCTTGACCAGGTGCAGCAGGGCCAGCGAGTCGCCGCCGCCCGACAGCGCGACGGTGATCGGCCCCCGGTCCGGGGCGTTCAGCCGGTCGAACGGGTCAGGCTGGGTATCGCGGAGTTTCAGCCCGCGTCGCACTGGGCCTCGGCGCGCAGCTGGATCGCGGCGGCCTTCAGTTCGGGATTGGCGTGGGGATAGTGGCTGTCGATCTCGGTCAGTACGCCGCACGCCGAGGGGCGCTGCTTCATGCCGATCATCGCCTTGGCGAGGTCGAGCGCGGCGTCCGGGGCCCAGCCGGTGGTCGGCCATTCGCGCACCACCTCGAGGTCCATGTGCGCGGCGTCGGCGAACTGGCCGCGGCCGAGCAGGATCTTGGCCACGAAGTATCGCGCCTCCGGACCGCGCGGGGTGTTGCCAAAGCGGGCCATCACATCCCGGAAGCCGACCTCGGCGGTCTGGGTGTCGCCGGCGGCGAGGGCGGCTCTGGCGGCCGCCATGGTCCCGGCGGCGTCGGTGGGCGGCGGCGGAGGCGGGGCGTTGGCGCTGACGGCGGCCGGCGCGGTGTCGGCGGCCGGCGGGGGCGGCGTCGCGGCGGCCTGGGCCGCGGCCACCTTCTGCTCAAGGGCAGTGAGGCGGGCGTTGAGGGCGCCGTTCTCCTCGCGCAGCTGGTCGGCCTCGTGACGGGCCTGGTCGACGTCGTGGCCGGCCGATTCCAGCTGGCCGGTCAGGCGGGTGATGGCCTGCTGCAGGTCGTCGATCTTCTGCGACACGGCCGCGACCTGGCTGTCGGTATCCGCCGGCTCGACCACCACTGGCTTGCCCGTCTCGCGGCCCTGGAAGACGATGGCGCGGATCTCGCGCAGCGCCTGCTCCATGCGGTCGAGGCGCTTGGCCGAATGATCGTCGAGCGGATCGAGCGGGACCTGCGCAAAGGCCGGCGCGGCCAGCGCCAGCGTCGCCACGAGAGCCAAGGTTCGGAGAGTCTTCATGGCGCACATCCTGTCGGCTCGCGCGTCGGAATTACGGCGCGCGAGCTTCAGCTTTGGAACGGTCCAGTCAACCGGCGTCTGGCGCCTCGTCTCTGTTGAAGCGCCGGCTCAGCGCGCCCCCTCGGTGATCGCGGTATGGGCGTTGCGGTTGCGCGCCCAGGCCTGATCGTCGTGGCCGGGATCGATCGGCCGCTCCTTGCCGTACGAGATGGTGGTGATGCGGGCCGCGGCGACGCCGTGGGCGATCAGGAAGCTGCGCACCGCGTCGGCGCGCCGGGCGCCCAGGGCGAAGTTGTACTCCCGCGTGCCACGCTCGTCGCAATTGCCTTCGATGCGCACCCGCACCTGCGGATAGCGCTGCAGCCACTGCGCCTGCCCGGCTAGCACCGGCTGGGCGTCGGGGCGGATGTTGGAGCCGTCGAAGTCGAAATAGACCAGCTCGCCCACGTTGACGACGAAGTCCTGCACCGTGCCCGGCAGCGGGCCGGCCGAGGTCTGCTGGGTCGGGGCGCTCTGATAGCCCTGCGGCGGCGGGCCCTCGTCGGACGACTGCGGCGGCGGCGGCACCGGCGCGGGGGGCGGCGGCGGATGCGAAGCGCAGGCGGTCAGGACCATCGCGGCAAGCGCGGCCAGTGTCAGACGATATGTCGCCCCCAGGCGTAGGTTCATTGAAACTCTCCCTGATGCGGCAATGGAGTCCAGGTTACCTGAACGGGCCATGAATTCTGCACCCTTTCGAAAACCAATACGGCCCAGCCGGCTCTTCTGTTCCCCGGCTCAGCCATCCGCCGCCAGTTCCTGGCTTTAGTGTAGCAGAGGCGACCACGCCGGGTCGGAGCCGGCGACGCCGCCGGGCCCCTCGCGCTGCACGTGGCCGGTCACATCCACGGTCCAAAGCCGCGATTCGCCGTCGCCCGCCTTGTGCTCGAACATGATCACCCGACTGTTGGGCGCCCAGGTGGGCTCGTCGGCGAAATAGCTGGTGGTGAGGATGCGCTCGCCTGAGCCGTCGGGGGCCATGACGCCGATGGAGAACGACTGGCCCTCCTGCTTGACGAAGGCGATCAGCTTGCCATCGGGGCTCCAGTCGGGAGCCGTGTAGCGGCCGGAGCCGAACGAGATGCGGTGCGCCCCGCCGCCGTTGACGCTCATCACGTAAAGCTCGGGCGACCCGCCGCGATCGGAATTGAAGACGATCTGGCCGCCATCCGGCGAGAAGGAGGGAGAAGTGTCGATCGAGAGTCCATCGGTGATGCGGCGCACCGCGTGGCTGGCCAGGTCCATGATGTAGATGTTGGCCGCGCCATCGCTCTCGGCGGCGAAGGCGACCTTGCTGTCGTCGGGCGAGAAACGCGGGGCCATGGTCATGGTCATGTTGGGAAAGCGGCCCAGCACCTCTTCACGGCCGGTCTCCAGGTTCTTCAGGTAGATGCTGGCCCCGGTCGGGCGCAGCACCATGTAGGTGATCTCCTGGCGCTTGGCCGAGAAGCGGGGGGCGAACACCAGCGACGAGCCATCGGTCAGGTAGGACGGGTTGGCCCCGTCCTGGTCCATGATCTCCAGCCGCGTCACCTTGTGAATCTTCGGCCCGGTCTCGGCCACGAACACCACGCGGGTGTCGAAATAGCCCTTCTCGCCGGTCAGCTTCTCGTAGACCGCGTCGGCGATCTGGTGGGCGATGGTGCGCATCGAATCGGGGGTCGCGGTCAGACGGGTGCCGACCAGCTGGTCGCCGGCGTAGACGTCCCAGAGCCGGAAATCGACGCTGAGCCGGCCGTCCGCGCCGCTGGAGACGTTGCCGACCAGCAGCGCCTGCGCGGCGATGCTCTTCCAGGCGTCGAAGGCCGGGGTGACGTTCACGTCGAGATTGGTCTGGCGGAACGATGCCGGGTCGAGCGGCCTGAACAGGCCCGAGCGTTCGAGATCGGCGGTGACGATGCCCGAAATCTGCTCGCCCATGGTGCCGCCACCGAACGACGGGATGGCGATCGGCAGCGGCTGGGTGGCCGCCTGATCAACGTTGACCACGATGTCGGCCAGCGCGGGCGGCGCGGCGGCCAGGATCGTGGCCAGGCCCAACGCGAGGGCGGCGAGCCATGGGCGGAGAGGGGTGCTCATCGATTCTCGCACGCTTGCTTGGGGATGAAGTTCACGGTGATGGTCTGGCCATAGTAAGGCGCCGGCAGCGGCGTGACCGCATGCACGGCGTCGATCGCCCGCCGCGCGACGCTGGCGGTGACCGGGTCGGAGGAATGCTCGAGCCCGCCCGCGGTCGGCGCGCCCAGCAGGTTGCCCGACAGATCGACGACGAAGTGGACCTTGAACGGGGCGACGCCGGTGACGCCGGAGACCGCGCACTGCAGGTTCCACAGCCGGTCGAGCAGCTGCGTCAGGCCGGTCAGGTCGCTCTGCGAGACGCCACGTCCGGCGTCGGGCCGGGCCTGCGGGGCCGTCTCGCGGCGCGGCGTCGCGGCGTGCGGGGCGCTGGAAGCGGGCGGGCCGGCGTTGTGTCGGGCGTTGTCGATGATCTGCTGCAGGCGGTTGAAATCCATCGCCGGCGCCGGCCGCGCGGGGGTGGGGCGCACCGCCGGCTGCGGCGGCGGCGAATGGGCGACCGCATGGGTCGCCACGGGCGGCGGCGGGGTCGGCCTGGGCTTGGGCGTGGGCGCCGGGACCGGCTTGGGCTGGGCCCGGCTGAATGACGGCGTCGGCGCGGGGACCGGGGCCGGCGGCTGCGGCGGGGCCTGGGGCTGCGGCGGCGCGGGTGAAGCTGCGGCCTGCGGCTGCGGCGCCTGCACGGCGGGCCGCGTGTCGGTGGGCTCGGACGAGACGATGTTGATCGGCACCGACGAGCCGACCGCCGGCGGCAGCTTGCTCGGCGCGTATAGCAGCAGGGCGAAGACGGCCGCGTGCAGGGCCACAGCGCCGACGAGGGCGAGGCCGCGGTTGTCGCGCGGCGCCATCACCGCGCCGCTCATTGGCCGGAGCCTGCGTCAGCTGGCGGCTGGTCGGGCGGCGTCGGCGGGTGCGGGCCGGAGGATGGGCCGCCGGTGTCGGTGATCAGGTTGATCTCGGTGAAGCCGGACGACGACAGCGTCGCCATCACCTGCGCCACCACCGCATAGGTCGCCCGCCCGTCGGCGCGCACATAGATCGGCCGCTTCATGCCGGCGCCGGCCACCGCGTGCAGGGCCGGGGACAGCTGGGCGAAGGGGACCTGGTCCTGGTTGAGGAAGATGGTCCCGTCGGCGCGGATCGACACGGTCAACGGCTCGGCCTGGTCCTGCATGGCCCCGGCCTCGGTCTTCGGCAGCTGCAGCGGCACGCCCACGGTGAGCAGCGGCGCGGAGATCATGAAGATGATCAAGAGCACCAGCATCACGTCCACCAGCGGCGTGACGTTGATCTCGGAGAGCGCGCTGCGCCGCGCCCGCCGACCCCGGCGCCGGGCCTGGAACGGGTCGTGGATCGAGAGCGCCATGCCCCTAGGCGGCCCGTTCCGCCAGCCGGCGCTGGATCGCCGTCACCAGGTCGTCCGAGAAGCCCTCGAGGCGGGCGGCGAACTTGCCGGCGTCGGTGGAGAACTTGTTGTAGGCGATGTAGGCCGGGATGGCCGCGGCCAGGCCGATGGCCGTGGCGAACAGCGCCTGGGCGATGGCCGGCGCCACCACCGAAAGGTTGGTGTTCTTCTCGATCGCGATGGCCTGAAAGGCGTGCATGATGCCCCAAACCGTGCCGAACAGGCCCACGAACGGCGAGGCGGTGGCGACGATGGCGAGGCTCCCCAGTCCGTCCTCGACCCGCTGACTCTCGCGGGCGATCAGCGAGCCCAGCACCCGGTCGATGCGCTGCACCAGGAAGGCAGCCTGGCTCTCCGACTGGGCCCCGGCCAGCAGGCCCTTGGAGCGCGCCTCGCGCCACTCCTTGAGGGCGGCCTGCAGCATGCGCGGCAGCGGCGGGCGCGGGGTCTCGCCGGCCTGCTGGGCGATGTCCTCCAGCGCCCGGCCGGAGCCGACCGCGCGCTCGAAGCTGTTGGCCTGGCTATTGAGCACGGTGAAGCGCACCGCCTTGTCCAGGATCACCGCCCACGACCAGAGCGAGGCCAGCGCCAGGCCGATCAGCACGCCGCGCACTACCCAGTCGGCGGCGACAAACATGTGCACGACATTGAAGGTGTCGGGGGTGATCGCGGCGTTGGGGTCCATGGGGCCTTTCAGGTTGGGGCTGGGGCGCAGGGAAAAGGAGACGGCGGATGGCGCCGGCCGATGGTGAAACTATGGCGTCGAACCCGAGACGTAGGGAGCGATCTTCCGGGTCAGTTCGGGCGGCGGCCGGCGCGGGCGTCCATCCAGCCGGATACACACCACCTCCACCTCGGCCTCCGCGATCAATCCCTCGCCGCGCAGGATACGCTGGCGCGCCTCGATCCTCACCCCCTTGCCCCAGCGATATTGCGTGCGGACGTCAAGGGCGTCATCGACCCGCGCTGCGGCTCGAAACTGGACGCCGATTCGGGTCACCGCAAAGGCGCAGGGCTCGGGCAGCGACAACAGGGCGCTGTGCTCGACGCCGGCGGCGCGCAGGAACTCGGTCCGCCCGCGTTCGAAGAAGCGCAGATAGCTGGCGTGGTAGACGACGCCGGTGAAGTCGGTGTCCTCGTAGTAGACCCGCACCGGCAGCACGTGCTCCAGGCCCTCGAATGCGCCGCTCATGGTTCGTCGAACAGCCCGGGCTGCGCCGCGGGCGGGCCGGCGGGCGGGGTCAGGCCCAGGTGCAGGTAGGCCTTGCCGCAGGCGAGGCGGCCGCGCGACGTGCGCTGGATGAAGCCCTGCTGCAGCAGGAAGGGCTCGATCACGTCCTCGACCGCGTCGCGCGCCTCGGCGATGGCGTAGGACAGGGTCTCCACGCCGGCCGGGCCGCCGCCGTAGTGCTCGATCAGGGCGGTGAGGTAGCGCCGGTCGAGGCCATCGAGGCCCGCCTGGTCGACTTCCAGCCGCGCCAGCGCCGAAGCGGCGGCCTTGCGGTCGATCAGCTCGCAGTCGTCGGCGGCGGCGAAGTCACGCACCCGCCGCAGCAGCCGGCCGGCGACACGCGGCGTGCCCCGCGCCCGGGCCGCGATCTCGGCGGCCCCGTCGGCGCTGAGCGGCGCGCCCATCTTGCGCGCGGCGGCCATCAGCACCTCCTGCAACTCGGCGGGGGTGTAGAACTGGAGCCGCAGCGGAATGCCGAAGCGGTCGCGCAGCGGCGTTGCCAAGAGGCCGGCGCGGGTGGTGGCGGCCACCAGGGTGAAGGGCGCGAGGTCGATGCGGATCGAGCGCGCCGACGGGCCCTCGCCGATCATCAGGTCGAGCGCGTGGTCTTCCATCGCCGGGTAGAGGATTTCCTCGACGTTGGCGGCGAGGCGGTGGATCTCGTCGATGAAGAGCACGTCGCGCGGCTCAAGGTTGGTCAGGATGGCGGCCAGGTCGCCGGCCTTGGCCAGCACCGGACCCGACGTTGAGCGGAAGTTCACCCCCAGCTCGCGGGCGATGATCTGCGCCAGGGTGGTCTTGCCGAGACCCGGCGGGCCGAACAGCAGCACGTGGTCGAGCGCCTCGCCGCGCGAGCGGGCCGCGTCGATGAACACCTTCAGATTGCCTTTGGCCTGCGCCTGGCCGACGAACTCGGCCAGGGTCTGGGGTCGCAGCGCCCGATCGGTCGGCTCGAGGGGCGCGGGCTCGGCCGAGACGAGGCGCGGCGCGTCGGCGCTCATCGGCCGAACTCCTGCAGGGCCGCGCGGATCAGCGCCGTCTCCTGGGCGTCCTCGCCCAGCCGCGCCGCGGCATGCTCGACTACCCGCCGGGCGACGGCCTCAGCTACGCCGAGGCCGAGCAGGGCCGACACCGCGTTGCCCGAGGCGCTCGGCGGCGCATGCGGCGCGGTAATGGTGGCATGGAACGCGGCCACGGCCTCGCCGGCGATCGGCTTGTCCTTCAGTTCGGTGACGATGCGCAGCGCCAGCTTCGGCCCGACGCCGTTGGCCCGCGCCACCGCGGCCTTGTCGCCGGCCTGAGCCGCGGCC
>DATAVF010000134.1:0-19835 GCA_036267835.1 Caulobacteraceae bacterium
GTGTCGAGCCCGATCGGGAAGGCCCGCGCCCTCACCTGCCCGCCGAGCGCCTTCAGCCGCCCGGCCTCGAGCGTCCCACCGGCCTCGCCGAGCACATAGGCCTCGAAGGCGGCGACGCATTCGTCGCTCTGCATGCCCACGAGGTCGTAGGCGAAGAGCGCGGCCACCAGGTCGCGATGCTGCGGCAGGGTGGTGAACAGCTGCGGCGCCGGCCACGGGATGTGCAGGAAGAAGCCGAGCGGCCCGGCGAAGCCCAGCCGCCGCAGCTCCCGGCCCAGCGGGATCAGGTGATAGTCGTGCACCCAGACCAGGTCGTCGGGACGCAGCAGCGGCGCCAGCGCCTCGGCGAAACGCTTGTTGACCCGCGCATAGCCCTCGCTGAACGAGCGGTCGTAGGCGGCCAGATCGGTGCGCGAGTGGAAGATCGGCCACAGCGTCGCGTTGGCGTAGCCGTTGTAATACTCATCGAAGTCGGCGTCCTCGAGGTCGAGGGTGACGACCTCGATCCCGCCCAGCTGGCGCCGGCCGAGCTGGCCGTCGAAGTGGGGGGTGCGCTCGCCGCTCCAGCCGAACCACAGCGCCTCCTGGCCCCGCAGCGCCGCCGCCATGGCGACCGACAGCCCGCCCGAAGGCGCGCCGTCCGCCGCGGCGACACGGTTGGACACGACGACGAGACGGCTCATGGACTGAAACGCTCCGGCCCCCCGGCGCCGACAATTGACGCGGGCTTCAGCGTAGCGGTTGGGCTGGGCGTTGGTTCCGCGCCCAACCGTCACGTTTGTGCGAGTGCGAGGTCAGCGCTCGAGGACGATCGAGACCGAGCGGTCAGAGCCGTGCCCCGGGCTGACCACGGTGGCGCCGTCGAGACGCTGGAAGGTCAGGTTTACAGTGGCGCCGGCCACGTCGAGGCGGTCAACGTTGAGGCTGTCGATGCCGTGCGGCAGCGCCGGGCGCACCACCCGCACTTCACGCCGCTGGGCGTCGATGGAGAGGCCGAGGCAGGCCTGCAGCATCAGGAACGGCGATCCCGCCGCCCAGGCCTGCGGCATGCAGGTCACCGGGTAGGCGATCGGCGGCTCGCCGGCGCGGCGCTGAAAGCCGCAGAGCAGCTCGGGCATGCGCAGGCCGAAGCAGCGCGCGGCGCGGAACATGTCGCCCATCACCCGCGCCACGCCGCGCCGCTCGCCGAAGCGGGCCATGCCGGCGACGCAGATGCTGGTGTCGTGCGGCCAGACCGAGCCGTTGTGGTAGCTCATCGGGTTGAAGCGGGCCTGGCCCGACGCCAGGGTTCGCAGGCCCCAGCCGCTGTTGAAGCCGGGCGCCAGCAGGCACTCGGTCACCCGCGCCGCCCGCGCCGGCGATGGCAGGCCGGTGAAGAGCAGGTGGCCGACGTTGGAGGTGTGCGGCGTGCAAAGCGCGCCCGCGCCATCCACGGCGATGCCGTAGAAGCCGGTGTCCTCCATCCAGAAACGCTCTTCGACGCGGCGGCGCAGCGCCTCGGCCTGGCCGATCCAGCGCCCGGCGCCCGGCTCGCCCAGCCGGTCGGCCATCTCGGCCATCGCCTGGTAGGCGGCGAACGCGTAGCCTTGCACCTCGACGAGCGCGATCGGCCCGACCGGGAAGCGGCCGTCGGCGTGGAAGACCGAATCCTCACTGTCCTTCCAGCCCTGGTTGGCGAGCCCGGTATCGGCGCCGCGCTGATAGTCGACCAGGCCGTCGCCGTTCGAATCGCCCTCGCCTTCCACCCAGCCGATGGCGCGGGTCAGCGCCGGCCAGAGCGCGGCGATCAGGGCCAGGTCGTCGGTGCGGCGCAGGTAGGCGCCCGCCAGCGCAATGAACAGCGGCGTGGTGTCGACGCCGCCGTAGTAAACCCCGAACGGAATCTCCTTCAGCGCCGCCATCTCGCCGCCGCGGGTCTCGTGCATGATCTTGCCGGGCGCGCTGTCGCGAAACGCCGAGTGCTCGGTGGCTTGGCGCGCCGCCAGGTAGGTCAGCACGCCCTTGGCCAGCGCCGGATCCAGCCACAGCGACTGCCACGCCGTCAGCAGCCCGTCGCGCCCGAACGGGGTGGAGAACCAGGGGATGCCGGCGAACGGGTAGGGCCCGGTCGGCAGGTCGGAGACCAGCAGGCCCAGGTCGGCGCGCGACTGGTCGAACCACTCGCCGAAGGCGTCATCCGAGCAGCGCAGCAAGGCCCCGCGCCGCTCGCGCCGGCGGATGGTCCGCCGGGCCAACGCCAGGGCGCGGCGGAAGCGCTCCTGGCTCGGCGGCTCGCCCTCCCCGGCCCCGGCTTCGAGGAAGAGATCGATGCGTTCGCCGGGCGCCAGGGTGAACATGAATTCGGCGCGCTCGGTGTCCATCCGCCAGGGCGGCTCGGAGAAGGCGAGGGTCGAGAACCGCGTCACCTCGTCCAGCCCGTCGTAGGCGAAGATCACGTGCCGCCCGAGCACCTTCGGCGGGTGGGTGAAGCCGCGCCGGCGCCGCTTCAGCCCGCGCACCTCGAACATGTCGCGGAAGTCGGCCGCATACTCGAACGCCAGCGGCAACATCACCTGGTCGAGGCCGAAATTGTTGCAGCGGATGCGCTCGTACAGCCGCTCGCCCTGCAGCGCGCGCCGCCGCTCGATGTGGATGGCCCCGCGCGGCGTGCCGCGGCCGTTCACCGGCGGCAGAGCGCGGTTGGAGCCGTGGAAGGTGAAGACAGCATTGTCCCGCGAGAGGGTCGCCGACAGCCGCGTCGGGTGGCGCTCGCCGACGAAGAACACCAGGCGCGAAAGCACCCGGGTGTCGCGGTCGAAGAGGCCCTCGGCGCCGCCGCTGACGTCACCGTTCTGGTCCGCCACCAGGAAGGCCTGGCCGTCCTTCAGCGAGATCAGCTCGACGCCACTGGCGACCGTCGCCTCGTCCGCCAAGGCCGCAGGCTCGGCCCCTTCGTCCATCTACGCCTCGCGTTTTCCCGCGCGGACGGCGCGCTTGCCGCCCGCGCCAACTCGCAGACTTCAGGCGATCTGGGCGAATGCGCCGCGGCCGCGCGCCGACTCCAGATCGATCTCGTCCTGGGTGAGGTCCATCGCAAATGGGGCGCGAGCGAGGCGGTCGGAATAGACGTCGAGATAGCCGCGCGCCATCGCCGTCGCCGAGAACCGGCGATCGAAGCGCCGCCGCACCTCGCGGCGATCGAGGCGATCGACCTCGCCGAAGCGCCGCACCGCATCCTCGACGTCGCGCACCAGAATGCCGGTGACGCCGTCATCGATCACCTCGGGGGACGAGCCGGAGCGGAAGGCCAGCACCGGGGTGCCGCAGGCCATCGCCTCGATCATCACCAGGCCGAAGGGTTCGGGCCAGTCGATCGGGAACACCAGGGCGCGCGCGCCGCCGAGGAAGGCCGGCTTTTCCGCATCGCCGATCTCGCCAATGAACTCGATCAGCGGATCGTTGAGCAGCGGCTTCACCACTTCGTTGAAATAGGCCGCGTCGTTGGTGTCGACCTTGGCCGCCATTTTCAGCGGGATGCCGAGCTGCTTGGCGATGGCGATGGCCTCCGCCGGGCCCTTTTCGGGCGACATGCGGCCGAGGAAGGCCAGGTAGTCGCCGCGCGGCTGCGGGCTGAACCAGGTCGAATTGTCGGCCTGCATGCCGTGGTAGACGGTGGCGACCCAGTTGGCGAAGGGCAGGTGCTGACGCTGCGAATCCGAGATGGAGACCAGCGGGAACTTCGACCAGCGCCGGTAGACCGGCGGCAGGTCCTTCAGATCCAGTCGCCCGTGCAGGGTGGTCACGGTCCGGTGCGCGAGGCACTCGAACATCGGGAACTGCAGCATGTCGGTATGGAAGTGGATGATGTCGAACTTGTCCTTGCGCGCCAGCACTTCCGACAGCATCGTCAGGTGCGCGGCGATGTCCGACTTCAGCGGCGCCGGGTCCAGCCGGATCGCCTGATCGCGCACCGCGACCAGATCCGCGCGGGTCTCGGCCTCGGCGCTGGCGAACAACGTCACCTCATGCCCCAGATCGACCAGCGCTTCGCACAGTTGCGCCACCACCCGCTCGGTTCCACCATAGAGCTTGGGAGGCACCGCTTCGTACAAAGGCGTGATCTGGGCAATTTTCATGACTTAAAGTCCCTCTAAGCTACAGGCACAGGCAGGCTGCTCGCCCAGCCCGCATTCTGGATATTCAGTCCGCTAAGTGGCGTTTGGTTCCCGCCAACACGCAGCCGTGTGCACGCAGGCCGCTTCAGGGTGTGCGTGATGCTCGGCGTGGCGCTTGCGGGTCTCGGCGCCCTTCTTCGCGGCGACTGACCGCCGCGTTCCCACCGCCCGGACCCTTCCGGGCGCTGACGCATTCAGCTGCCATGCGCGCCCTCACCGTGGCTCCGGGCCAGAAGAACTCGATCCAGCTCGACGAGCGCCCGGAGCCCACACCCGACCTGGCCTGCGCCCTCGTGGAGGCGCTCGCCCTCGGCGTCTGCGGCACCGACATGGAGATTATCCACGGCGACTACGGCTGGGCCCCCGCGGGCGAGGACCGGCTGATCCTGGGTCACGAATCGCTGGGTCGGGTGATCCAGGCGCCCGCCGGCTCGCTCCTGAAAGCGGGCGACCTAGTGGTCGGCATCGTCCGCCGGCCGGACCCGGTCCCCTGCCCCGCCTGCGCCGCCGGCGAATGGGATATGTGCCGCAACGGCCAGTACACCGAGCGCGGCATCAAGCAGCGGCACGGCTACGGCGCCGAGCGCTGGCTGATCGAGCCCGACTTCGCCATCAAGGTCGATCCGGCGCTGGGCCTGCTCGGGGTGCTGCTGGAGCCCACCAGCGTGGTCGCCAAGGCGTGGGACCACTCCTTGCGCATCGGCGGGCGCAGCAAAGCCTGGACGCCGCGCCGGGCCCTGGTCACCGGCGCCGGCCCCGTCGGCCTGCTGGCCGCGATGATCGGCCGCCAGAAGGGCCTTGAGGTTCACGTGCTCGACCACACCCGGGACGGGCCCAAGCCACAGCTGGTCGCCGACCTCGGCGCGCATTTCCACGCCGACCCCGCCGAGCTCGCCGACCTCGCCCCCGACGTCACCCTCGAATGCACCGGCGCCGACGAGGTGGTGCTGCAGGTGATGGCCGGGAGCGGCGCCGATGGCGTGGTCTGCCTGGCCGGCGTGTCGTCGGGCGGGCGCCGGCTGCCGTTCGACGTCGGCGGCTTCAATCGCCGGGCCGTGCTCAGCAACGACGTGGTGTTCGGCTCGGTCAACGCCAACCGCGCGCACTACGAGGCCGCCGCCGAAGCCCTGGCCAGGGCCGACCGCGCCTGGCTGTCGCGGCTGATCACCCGCCGCGTGCCACTGACGCAATGGCGCGAAGCGTTCGAGAAGCGTGACAATGACGTCAAGGTCGTGATCGATTTCGGCAAGCTTACTGCCGAAATCTGAAGCTTTCCCAAGACGCGGGCAGCGCGGAACTACCGACCATATGGCCCGTTAATCTCGGGTCCGGGGAGACGGTAATTCAAAGGAGTGAAACCTATGACTTTTCTGAGATCCGCCCTCCTCAAGGGTGCAATGGTGGCGGCCGTCGTGGGCGGCACGATGGTGGCGACTGCGGCCTCGGCCGATGTGGCCTGCAACCGCTTTCACGAATGCTGGCACGTGCATGACCGCCTGACCTATCCCACTGGCCTCGGCATCATCTTCCACGGCGATACCTGGCACGGGCGCGGCTACCACTGGCGCCGCGATCGCGCCGACCATGGCTACTACCGCAATGGCGTCTGGATCGGCTTCTGATCCGGACCCACAAAGTCCAGACGATTGACGGCGGGACCTGCAAGGGTCCCGCCGCTTTCGCATTCCGGTGCAACCGCCGCCCATGGCCACGGGTTGAATTGGCACGACCAACTCAATCCGAAGGGGCCCTCCCATGGCCGACCAAGCCCTCGACAACCACACCATCATGGCCTTCCACGGCCGCACCTTTCACGGCTTCACCCTCGGCGTGAAGTGGTTCTGCCTGCACCTGGCCACCCTGCTCACCTTGCTGGTGATTTCTTTCTGCACGCCCGCCGGCCTCGGCATCGGCATCGTCGCCGCCGTCGTGGTGATGGCCGTAGGCGTCTACGCCATGAACCACGGCCTCAACCACTCGACCGAACACGACTCCATCGGCCCCTGAACTCGGCGCGCGCTTCGCTGTCCACGTCCTAGATCGGCAGCGTCGCCGCATGGGCCTGGGCCAGCGCCGGCAGGTGCTGCGACAGTTCCTGCACGACCTGCGTCGTGGAAATGCCCATGGCCGCCGCGAAATGCTGGATATGCTGATCCCCCAGCACCTGCTGGATCAACGCCGGACTGATCGCCGGATGCTGCCCTCCTTGAGTCCACGCCTGCACCGCCGGCCCAAGCCCACCCTGGCTCAGATGATCAAGCAACCCCTGCATCCCCCCGAGCGAGGTCCCGCCAAGGATATCGCCAAACGCCTGATGCACCTGCTGGCTGCCGACCAGCTCGGCCTCCGCGCCGCTGAGCAATGCATCGAAAAAGCCCATCTGGTCGCTCCCTGGGGTGTGCGGTTTTGACCCTAGGCGTCCGGCTAGACGACCGCCATGGCGAGATTGAGCCGGGTTGCGACGGCTCCAAGCCTCCTGTCGATTGTCCAGAGTCTGGCGCCGGGCGACAACCTGATCGCGGCCAACAGGTGGGCATCGATGTAGCCGATGCCGCTACCGCCCAGACCGTGGCGATCGATGAAACCCAGAACTTCGGCGTCTGTCGCAACTATGGCCTGCGGCAGTCTCGCCAGGGAATGCAAGACCGCGGCGCGACTGCGCAGATTTCCGAGCGACAGCTCTCCTACAACGAACGGGTGGCCGAGCACTTCGCCGTTCCCGAGCAACCCGACAAGCCTTGCATTGCCGGCGCGCAGATGGTCGATCCAAACGGACGTATCGACCAGGATCACGCTGAGCGCGGCCGCCGCCTCGGCGCTGCGACCAGTTCAGGCTCACTCCCGCCGAGCAACGCCAGCCGCCGCGCGCTTTCACGTTCGATCAGGGCCTTCAGCGCTTCGCGGACGAGACCGGACTTTTCCCTCAGCCCGGTGAGAGCGTGCGCTTCAGCCACCAAGTCGTCGTCGAGTGCGATTGTCGTGCGCATTTCCTAGCTCCAGACAGCACGAATGTAGCATCGCCTGATGCCAAATCCTATGCATCTGGCAATGGCGGATGGGGTGTCCGCTCAATGCCCTTGAAAATACTAACCTTTTCGGCATTTTGCGGAACTCTCAACAAATCGCCGTACAAATGGACGGCGGCCGTCAGCGATCAATTGCGGACAGCGGCGGCAATGCTACGCCCAGTGGAACCAGCCGAACCACAGGCCGAAGCCGTGAACCACGGCGCCTAGGCCGAACTCGTTGCCATTCATCACCTGGGTCCAACGCCCATGCTGAAAGCACCAGACGAGGTGGGTGAATTCTGCGGCGAGCGGTAGGGCGAATGCGAGGACGATACCGACGGCGGTTAGGGCGGCGCCGAGCGTCACTCGCTCGTCGTCCGGCCTCCGATTTGGCCATCCGGAAGCGGGGGATGCTTTTTCGGGTACATCGGCACCCAGTCGATGGGCGACTGCATTCATCGCCCTGGCTGCAGCCAGCCACGCCGCGATCTCGACCATGATAACGGCGACGAAGCCCATTGCCCGTCCAACGCCGCTCCGATCAGGCCCAGCGGCACGACGCCCAGTCCGAACAGGCCAACGCCGATCATCACGCCCACGGCGCCCCAGGCGGTGTAGGTGAGCGACCACGAGCCAACCCAGGCCGCCACCACGAAGACCCAGGTCGAAAGTGCGAATCCCTCGTGCGCCACCCGCAGAGTAGTCCTGAAAAAGCTCATCGGCAGAAAGACGAGGACGCCCAGCCCGATTGCGGTCACGGAGAGCGCGAGTGTCAGGTGATACGCGTCCGCCATGAGATCGGCGGTGCGGTCGGTGAAGAGGCAGGTTGCGATCACCACGATCAGCCACGGCCCGACCAGCCTGGGCAGCAGCTTACGGGGCGCCCCCGCCTCCTCCCCCGGTGGCGCGCCGGCCGGGTCCCGGCCCGCAAAAGTGGTCGCCTTCGGGGGCGGCTGGCGCTGGGTCCCGCCAGGGCCTCCGCCGACTGATGGCTGTCGGGGCGATTCGCTGTCGGTCCCCTTGCCGCCGCTCGCTGATGGACGCTCTGCCGGTGGTGGGGCTCTGATCCCTCCGTCACTTGCGGCGATCCAGTCCGGCGGGCTGGCCGCCTGCGACAGGGCCTCTCCTGCACGCGCTTCAAGAGGTCCGGTTCCGGGCGGCTGGTTCGCTCGCGCGCCGGCTTGAGGCGTGTCGCTCGGCACGTCGATGGTCCGCGCGCCACTGACAAAAGCCTTCCACTGCCGATAAGCTTCGGGAGTTTGCCGATCCTCTGAGGGCGTGAAAGGCGCAAGCAACTCGGTGAGGACGATGGTGGCCGCCATGTCGATGCGAGCTTCGTCGCCGGCTAGGCCATCCGCTTCGACCGTCGCCGCGAGCTGGCGGAAGGCGGCATCACACGCCTCTGTCAGATATGCCTCTAGCAGTCCGTCGCGCTTGAGCCGGGCATACACGTCAGGTGCATGCTCACGCATGTAGCTCAGCAGGAGGGTCCTGAAGTCCATCGCGCCGCCAGCCCCTGGTGCGTCGATGATCGATCCTCAATCCGGTGTTAGCAAGCGGACTCAGGGGATTTCCGCCTTCTAGCTCTCTGTCAGCGCCGCTGCCCGCATCCGACACCGACCCCGAGGTGGCGATGCGCAATTTGAAGATCAGGTTCGGGAAGCGGGTCGCGCGCCTGCGGACGGACCGGAAGCTCACGCAGGAGAAGCTCGCTGAAGCGGCCTCCCTCAGCATCGACACGGTGTCGAAGATCGAGACCGGAGCACTTGGCGCGCGCTTCGGCACCATCGAGAATCTGGCGAACGCGCTCGACGTCGAGCCGGAGGCCCTGTTCGCCTCGGGAGTGCCCGCAGGCGCCAACCCGCGAAAGGCGCTCGTCAACCTGACAAGCTTGCTCGTGGACCTCTCTGATGAGGAACTGACCTGGCTGAAGGGCATCGTGGAGGCCGCGCTGCGATCACGCCCCCGATGATCCCGGCAGCACGGAGGCCCGCAGACCACCCCCCCGGGGGTACCCATGGACGCAGCCGGCCGGGAAAACCAATTCGACCCGGCTGCGGGAATTTTCGCGCCCAGGAATCGGCCCATGACCGAAGGTCTCATGCGGCACAGATGTGGCGACCGGGCCGCTGATCTTAGTCGCGGCGCTGCGTCTCCAATCGCCCGCGATCTCGGCGCGTCGCGCGCCCGCCAGGCTCATTGACCGGCGACAGGCGGCAGCATGTCCGGCGTCCGCACTCCGTCCGGGAAGGCCGGGGCTGTGGTGAACCGCCAACCGCCGCACCTTGGGCATGGCTGGGTGACGTGGTGGGCGACCGCCCGGACGCCGGTTCGCTCGCCACCCACCCCACGCGCCTCCAGCCGCCGGATGATGGCTTCTAGAGGCATGTCGCGGTGGAGCTGGCAGTCGCGGCAGGTCAGCCGCACGCCGGCGCCGTGTTGACGGTAGTGGCTGAGAGGAACGCCTGGGTCGTGGTCGCGCACCATCGAAGCCGCTCGTGCCGTGGGCGCCAACCCCGGCTCCGTCTTGCTCCATCGCCGCATCCCGCGCCAGCATGCCTCGCTGCGGAGTCCACGGGCTTGGTGGCGGGCGCGGAGGCGCTTCTGGTCCTGTGGTAGCCAAACGGCAGAACGGCCGCCACGCGACTCCCTGGAGTCACGGCGCGGTTCCCGTTGAGCGTCGGCGTATCGCGCCTAGCGATTGCACGACTACGATGTTTCGTCGTCTTATGACCCCATGGCGAACGGGGCCGATGCGCGGAGCGCCAACTTCGAGTTCTTGAAGGCCGGCGACGCGCAGCTCTTCCGGCTGGCGGCGCAGGGCGAAGGCTACTTCCGCATCGACCCGAACACCTGCGTGATGAAGCTGCGGCAGTTCGCCGAACTCATGGCCAAGGAGGTCGCGGCCCGCGCCGGCCTGTTGCCCAACCCGGAGGCCGAGTTCAGCGCGATCCTCGGGGTCATTGGGCGGGCGGGCTACGTGCCTCGCGAACCGCTCGATCTGTTTCACTTCCTGCGCCGCGTCGGCAACGATGCGGTGCACCAGGGCCGCGATGACTTCGCCAGCGGGCTGAGCGCGCTCAAGGCCGCCCGCCAGCTTGGCGTCTGGTACGCCCGCAGCTACGGCGGCCAGCCGAACCTTGCCGCCGGCTCGTTCACGCCGCCGCCAGCGCCCCCGGACCCGACCGCCGCGCTGCGCCAGGAACTGGACCGGCTCAAAGCCGAAGCGGACGCCCACCGCACCGCCGCCGAGATCGAGAAGGCGCGCGCTGACGCCCTGGCGGAGGCGGGCCGCACGGCGCAGGAGCGGGCCGCGCGCGAGGCCGGCGAGCGCGAGGTGTGGCAGCGCCTGGCTGAAGAAGCCGAGGCCGCCACGAGCGCCGTGAGGGCGTCGCTGGCGGCGCTCCAGAAGAACGCCGCCAGCGCCCCGCCCGCCGCCTTGGCGAAGCTGGAGGAGGCCGCCGGCGCCGCCGCCGGGAAGATCGACCTCGACGAGGCGCTGACCCGGCAGGTGATCGACCAGCAGCTCCGCGACGCCGGCTGGGAGGCCGACAGCGCGTCCCTGCGCCACGGCGCTGGCGTGCGGCCCCTGAAGGGCCAGAACCTTGCCATCGCCGAGTGGCCGATGGCCAATGGCCGCGCCGACTACGTGCTGTTCGCCGGGTTGACCCTGGTCGGCGTGGTGGAGGCCAAGCGCGCGGCCAAGAACGTCATGGCGGCGCTGGACCAGGCCGAGCGCTACTCGCGCGGGATCGCCACCGAGGGCCTGACCCTCGCCGTCGGCGCGCCCTACGGCGAACACCGGGTCCCTTTCGTCTTCTCCACCAACGGCCGGCCGTATCTGCGCCAGTTCAGGGTCGGGTCGGGCATCTGGCGGCGCGATGTGCGGCGCGCCACCAACCCGGCCGGGCCGCTGGAGGCCTGGCCGACGCCGCAGGGCCTGGTCGAGCGCCTGCAAGTCGATGCGGCGGCGGCCGACGCGGACCTTGAAGCGCGGCCGTTCGACTTCGGCTTCCCGCTCAGGGAGTACCAGCGCGCCGCCATCAAGGCGGTGGAGGCGCGGCTGGCGGCCGGCGCGGACCACATGCTGCTGGCGATGGCGACCGGCACCGGCAAGACCAAGCTCGCCATCGCCATGCTCTACCGGCTGATCGCGGCCAAGCGCTTTCGGCGCATCTGCTTCGTGGTGGACCGCAGCGCGCTGGGCGACCAGGCCGAGAGCGAGTTCAAGACCACCAAGATCGTCGGCGCCAAGGGCTTCGCCGACATCTTCGGGCTGAAGGGCCTCGGCGACGCCACCCCGGACCCCGAGACCCGCGTGCACATCTGCACGATCCAGGGCCTGGTGCAGCGGGCCCTCTACGCCGACACGCCGGCCGACGCGCCGCCGGTGGACCAGTACGACCTGATCGTGGTGGACGAGTGTCATCGCGGCTACCTGCTCGACCGCGAAATGTCGGACGCCGAACTGAGCTTCCGCGACCAGGGCGACTACGTCTCCAAGTACCGGCGCGTGCTCGACCACTTCGATGCGGTGAAGATCGGCCTGACCGCGACGCCGGCCCTCCACACTGTGGAAATCTTCGGCAAGCCAGTCTTCCAGTACTCGTACCGCGAGGCGGTCATCGACGGCTTCCTGGTGGATCACGAGCCGCCGGTGCGGATCGCCACGGCGCTCTCGCAGTCGGGGATCCATTTTGTCGCCGAAGAGGACGTGGAGTTCATCCACGCCCAGACGGGCGAGGTCGAGCTGTTCACCCTGCCCGACGCCCTCGACTTCGAGGTCGAGGCCTTCAACCGCTCCGTGGTGACCCAGGCCTTCAACCGCGTCGTGGCCGAGGAGCTGACCCGGCACATCGACCCGTCGCTGCCCGATAAGACGCTGGTGTTCGCCGCCTCCGACGCTCACGCCGACATCGTGGTGGGCGAGCTGCGGACCGCTTTCCGCGAGGCCTACGGCGAGATCGAGGACGCGGCGATCCGCAAGATCACCGGCAGCGTCGATCAGGTGCGCAAGCTGATCCTCAGCTACCGCAACGACGCCCTGCCTAAGATCGCCGTCACCGTGGACCTGCTGACCACCGGCATCGACGTGCCCAAGATCACCAACCTCGTCTTCCTGCGCCGGGTGAACAGCCGCATCCTCTATGCCCAGATGCAGGGCCGGGCGACGCGCCTTTGCCCTGAAATCGGCAAGCAGACCTATCGCATCTTCGACGCCGTTGGCCTCTACGAGCGGCTGGAGGCGCTGGCGGACATGAAGCCGGTGGCCGCCGATCCCAACATCACGCTCACCCAGCTTCTCGACGAGCTGACGCAGGTGCAGGAGGAGCAGCACCGGGCCGAGCTGCGCGACCAGATCATCGTGCGCCTGGCGCGCCGCATTGGCCGGCTCACGGAGGAGGGGCGGGCCAAGGTCGAACTGGCCGCCGGCGAGCCGCCGCAGGATGTGCTGGCGCGCTTCCGTCACGGCGATCCGGGTGATCTGGCCGGCTGGGCCAGGGCGAGGCCCAGCCTTGGCCCCGCGCTCGACTGGTCCACCGATGGCGGCGCGCCGCGTTACATCCCGATCTCCGAGCACCCCGACGAGGTGACCTCGGTCACCCGAGGCTACGGCAAGGCCAGCCGCCCCGAGGACTTCCTCGATGCCTTCAGCGCCTTCGTGAACGGCAACCTCAACCAGATCGCCGCGCTCACCATCGCCGTGCAGCGCCCCCGCGACCTGACCCGCGAGCAGCTCCGCCAGCTCCGCCTGCGCCTCGACGCCGAGGGCTTCTCGGATGCCGCGATCCGCCGCGCCTGGAGCGATGCGAACAACCAGGACATCGCCGCCTCGATCATCGGCTACGTGCGCCAGGCGGCGCTCGGCGACCCGCTGGTGCCCTACGCCGATCGCGTCCGGCGCGCGATCTCGGCCATCGAGGCGCGCGGCGGTTGGAGCGACGTGCAGAAACGCTGGTTGCGCCGCATCGGCGAACAGTTGGAGAAGGAGGTGGTGGTGGACCCGGCCGCGCTCGACGACGAGCCCTTCAAGGCCGACGGCGGCTTCCGCCTGATCAACAAGCGCTTCGACGGTAAGCTGGGCGCGCTGCTGGGCGATATCAGCGAGGAAGTATGGCGAACGGCGAGCTGACGCGCGGCAGGGTCACGACCCAGGACATCGTCCAGCGGCTGTGGGGCCTCTGCAATGTGCTGCGCGACGACGGCATCACCTACCAGGACTACGTCACCGAGCTGACCTTCCTGCTGTTCCTGAAGATGATGCAGGAGACCGAGCGTGAGGCGAAACTGCCCGCCGCCTATCGCTGGGGCCAGATCGCGGGCCGCGAGGGGGTGGACCAGCTCGACCACTACCGGCGCGCACTGCTCGATCTGGGCAAGGCGCCGGACGCCACCGTGCAGGCGATCTTCACCGACGCGCAGACCAAGCTGCGCAAGCCCGCCAACCTCAAGACCCTGACCACCGCCATCGACGCCCTCGACTGGTTCTCGGCCCGCGAGGAGGGCCTGGGCGAGCTGTACGAGGGCCTGCTGGAGAAGAACGCCAACGAGAAGAAATCCGGGGCCGGGCAGTACTTCACGCCGCGCCCGCTGATCGACTGCATCGTGCGGCTGACCAGGCCGCAGCCGGGCGAGGTGGTGCAGGACCCGGCCGCTGGCACCGGCGGCTTCCTGGTCGCCGCCGACCGCTACATCAAGGACCACACCGACGACCTCTACGCCCTGCCGGCCGCGCAGAGCTTCTTCCAGCGCCACAACGCCTTCACCGGCATCGAGCTGGTGCCCGAGACCCACCGCCTTGCGCTGATGAACCTGATGCTGCACGGCATCGAGAGCCCGATCACCCTGGGCGACAGCCTCTCCCCGGACGGCGAAGCCATTGGCAAGGCCGACCTCATCCTCACCAACCCGCCCTTCGGCACCAAGAAGGGCGGCGGGCGGCCGAGCCGGCAGGATTTCTCGATCACCGCCGACACCTCGAACAAGCAGCTCGCCTTCGTCGAGCATGTGGTGCGCGCGCTGAAACCCGGCGGGCGGGCCGCCGTAGTCGTGCCGGATAACGTGCTCTTCGAGGACAACGTCGGCCGGCGCCTGCGCCAGTGGCTGATGGAGCTGTGCGACCTGCACACCCTGCTGCGCCTGCCCACGGGCATCTTCTATTCCCAGGGCGTGAAGACCAACGTCCTGTTCCTGACGCGCGGCGCCTCAGACCGGGCTAACACCAAGGCCGTCTGGGTCTACGACCTCAGGGCCAACGCGCCGGCCTTCGGCAAAACCCGGCCGCTGACCGTGGCCGACTTCACCGGGTTCGAGGCCGCGTTCGGCGACGACCCGCTGGGCCACGCCGCGCGCGTTGATCTGGGCGCCGAGGGCCGCTTCCGGCGCTTCAGCCGCGAGGACATCGCCGCCCGCAACGACAACCTCGACCTAGCTTGGCTGCGCGACGACAGCGCCGAACACGAGGACGGCCTCAGCGACCCGCATGACCTCCTCGCCGCGATCCTCGGTCATCTGCGCGCCGCGCTCGTCGAGGTGAAGGCCGTCGACGCCGAGCTGGCGGGCGACGAGGTGGTGTTCGAGGACGAGGTGGATGCGTGACTGACTTGCCCAGAGGGTGGGCGTCTGCTCGGCTGGACGAGGTCGCCGACGTACAGCTCGGGAAAATGTTGGACAGGGTCAAAAATCGAGGCGAGCCGACGGCCTATCTGCGCAACGTAAACGTACGGTGGGGAGGCTTCGATCTCACTGATCTCGCCGAGATGCGGATGACCCCGCAAGACCGAGATATGTTCCAGATCGTGGACAAGGACGTCCTGGTCTGTGAGGGCGGTGAGCCCGGACGAGCAGCGGTATGGAGGATGGGCCCGACCAAAGTGGCTTTCCAGAAGGCGCTGATGCGCGTGCGGTGCGCGGCGGGTTTTCAATCTGACTTGCTGGTCGCTTACCTCCGACATGCCCAGGCAGACGCCATCCTCGAAAAATCGTTCACCGGGACGACCATCAAACATCTGCCGCAAGGCACTCTTCGCGGGCTGACGGTTCCGGTCCCGCCATCGGCCGAGCAGCGCCGGATCGTGGCCAAGCTCGACGCCCTGACCGCCCGGACCGCGAAGGCGCGCGCCGAACTCGACCGAGTCCCAGCCGTGGCGGCCCGCTACAAGCAGGCGCTGCTGGGGCGGTCACTCGCGTCGGACCTGTCAGGGCATGAATTGGTGCCTCTTCGCTCGATGTTGACGACGCTCACGAGTGGTTCACGAGATTGGTCGCCCTACTACGACCGTGGGACAGCCATTTTCGTGCTGGCTGGAAACGTTCGACCCATGGCATTCGACCCAGCCGCAAGACGGCATGTAGACCCGCCACGCGACGCGGCTGACGCTCGCCGGTCGCGCCTCGCAAGCGGCGACTTGCTCCTGACTATCGTTGGAGCCGGCACCGGCGATCTCTGCGCGGTGCCTGACCTCCAGGGCGAGTATTACGTTTGCCAGAGCGTCGCCCTTCTTAGGCTCCGCGACCCCCGCCTCAGCAGGTTTCTCGAGTACTGGTTCCAGTCTGAGGCGCATGGACGCGGCGCTATCGATGCCGCGACTTACGGCGCTGCGCGGCCCCACTTGGCGTTCGACGACATAGGCGCATTTCCGGTGCCGGACGTCACGTTGGATGCGGCCGAACGCGCCGTCGCCGAGTTGGACCGGCGCTTCGCCGAAATCGACCGCCTCGCCGCTGAGGCCGCCGTCGCCCGCCGCCTCCTCGACCGCCTCGACCGGGCCATCCTCGCCAAGGCCTTCCGGGGCGAACTGGTGCCGCAGTACCCCGACGACGAGCCGGCCTCGATCATGCTCGACCGTATCCGGGCGGAGCGGGACGCTGCGCCCGGATCAGGGCGGCGGCGATCCAGCGGGGCCGCCGCGCTGAAAATCGCGCCTTGAGCATCCCAGATTACCAGACCTCCTCCAAACTTGATTGACTGTCGCATCGGGTGACCGAGAGGGTTCCAACAAACGGAGGGAAGTGATGACGCACGATGAGGTAGGGGCGCTCGGCGCGCCAGGCGAACCAGGCGACGAGCAGCCAGCGGCCAGCCCCCCGACCGTCAGCGGCATGTTCGAGGTTGGCAAGCTGGTCTCCGCCTGTGGTGCCGTAGTTGCTGGCATCACCGGCCTGTTCGTCGGAGTGGGCGACAATGAGTCAGGGGCTTGGCACGGTGCCCTCGTCGCCCTGTATCTGGCTGGCGGCGTCCTTAGCCTCGGCGCCTTCATGGTGATGATCGGCGCTTTGGAGCAAAGGCTCATCGAAATCCGGGAGCTGCTGCGCCAACGGCCGGTAGAGCCGGTAGAGTAGAAGCGCCTTGAGCATCCCAGACTACCAGACCACCATGCTGCCGCTGCTGCGGCTCGCGGCCCAGGCAGGACGCCCAACTGGGATCAAAGACTTGCAGCCGGCCCTGGCGCAGCATTTCGGCCTGACTGACGCTGAACTCGCGGAGCGGCTGCCGAGCGGCAAGCAGGGCGTGTTCCACAACCGCTTGCACTGGGCCAAGTTCTACATGCAGCGCGCCGGGCTGCTGGAGGCGACCCAGCGTGGCCTGTTCCAGGTCACGGCCGAGGCGCGCGCGCTGCTGAGCAGTAGCCCGACCGTGATCAACAACATCGTCCTGTCGCGCTACCCGGCGTTCGCCGGCTTCATGAAGCACGTCAAGGAGGAAGCCCCCGAAGCCGTTTCCGGCCCTACCCTGGCCCCTGACGCGGCGACGCCGGAAGATCGGATCAACGCCGCCCAGCGCGAGCTGAGCGCCCAGTTGAAGGCCGAACTCCTGGACCGGGTGCGCGAGATGGACCCCAGCGACTTCGAGGAGCTGATCATCACCCTGCTGCTGCGCATGGGCTACGGCCAGGGCCGCGAGGAAATGGCGACGGCGCTGGGCGGCAGCGGAGACGGCGGCGTAGACGGCGTGGTCAACCAGGACCCACTCGGGCTCGACCGCGTCTACATCCAGGCGAAGCGCTACAAGGACACGCCGGTCAGCCCGGCCGAGATCAACAGCTTCATCGGCGCCTCAACATCAAGCGCGCGAACAAGGGTCTGTTCGTCACCGCCTCGACCTTCAGCAAGCAGGCGCTGGCGCATGCCACGGGCTCGACCATGCACGTCGTGCTGATGGACGGCGACCGACTGGCCGAGCTGATGGTCCGGCACGGCGTCGGCGTGCTGGTGCGCGACATCATCGAGATCAAGGCCATCGATGAGGGGTTTTTCAATGACTGACCGTTCGGCCGACAATCCTATCGTGCTGCTGGCGCGCGCCTACCACTTCGCCGCCGTGCGGCATGTCGATCGACGGCGCAAGGGCGAGGCCGCCTAGCCCTACATTAACCACCTGACCGAGGTGGCCGAGCTGGTGGCCCAGGCCACGCGCGCGACCGATCCTGAGATCATCATCGCCGCCGTCCTGCACGACACCGTCGAGGACACCGAGACCACGCCGGCTGAGCTGGCGGGCTGCTTCGGCGAGCGCGTGGCGGCCTTGGTCGCCGAGGTCACCGACGACAAGTCATTGCCGAAGCAGACGCGCAAGGACTTGCAGGTCGAGCACGCCGCCCACGCCTCGCGCGGCGCCCAGATCATCAGGCTGGCCGACAAGACCTCGAACCTGCGCGCCCTGGCCACCAGCCCGCCGAAGGGCTGGAGCCGCGAGCGCATCGACGAGTACGTGGCCTGGGCGGCGCGCGTCGTGGACGCCTGCCGCCCGGCCGATCCCTGGCTCGCCGGCCAGTTCGACGCGGCGGCGCAGGCGCTGGAGGAGGCGGTGGCCTGATCTCCAGCGAGGCCGCCAGGGACTCTGCTGACGGGCGAGAGCCGCTGAGGCGATATCCTAGCCGGCAGCCGGGGGCGGGGCTCTACGGCACCTCTGGGCGCGACAGCGGGCCGGAAGAGCGGCTAGGATTGAGCGGGGCCAGGCGGCGGGCGAAGAGGATTGGCTGATAGATGGCGGCAAGGTTCGAGCACGATGACGCGGGGTATCTCGCCTGGGCCAGCAGCAACCCAGCCGGTTTCGTGCTGAACGTCAGAGCGACCAACGACCCCAGCTACGTGGTCCTTCACAGGGCGAACTGCCGCAGCATCCAGGCCGCGAGACCGCCCGGCGCCTACACCGCCAGAGGCTATCGGAAGGTTTGCAGCCCGAGCCTGGCCGACCTGGAGAGCTGGGCGAAGGCGCACGGGCGACCGGATGGCACGTTCTCGAAATTGTGCGGCGTCTGCCGGCCGCCGGGGATGGGCCGATGAAACGAGCTGTCCCTGATGCGGCCATGCTGGAGCGGGCGCGCGCCGCCCTGCTCGATCATCTGCCGAAGGAGGCTATCATCTCGGCGTTCCTCGCGGCGGGCGGGGCCGAGGTCGGCAGCGGGAAGCTCTGGAGCGAGAACTCATCCGCCGCCCTTGCGGCCAACGCTTTCGGGTTCTTCGTGGGCGGGGAGGAGGCCGCGAAACGGCTGGTCTGGCCGACGCGCTTGGCCGATCTGGGGCACGCCACTGCCGTTCGTCTTGAGGCGAAGATGGCCTTCCCATGGAGGGGTGGGAGTCATCCCTGGCTTGATGCGGCCGTTGAGGAGCCGGGCGCGCTGATCGGCATCGAGTCGAAGCGCTTCGAGCCCTTCCGGGACGCCAAGGCTGCCGAGTTCTCAGAGGCCTATGACCGCAAGGTCTGGGGCGATGCGATGGCGCCCTTCGAGACGATGCGCGACCGCCTGCGCGTGGAGCCCGGCGCCTTCGTCCACCTGGACGCCTGCCAGTTGGTCAAGCACGCTTTCGGCCTGCGCACCCAGGCGCATAAGAGCAGGCGCCGCGCGACGTTGGTCTACCTCTACGCCGAGCCCGCCACGCTGTGGAACGCGCAGCCCCTCACGCCGAAAATGGCTGAGGCCCATCGCACGGAGATCGAGGCTTTCGGCGATGCCGTTCGGGGGGCCGAGGTCTCGTTCGAGGCGCTCTCCTACCACGAGCTGCTGGCGGCCTGGAAAAGCTCAGGCGATCTTGGCCTGGCTGGACATGCGCGCCTCGTCGCCGGGCGGTTCAGGCTATAACGACGCTCGCAGCTCAGCCGAGAGGTTCCGAGGCGGCCCCATTCACGAAGCGCTGGACCGGACCGCGATACGCTGCACGCCCCAGCCTTGTGCGCGACCGGCCGCCAGTGGTGTAGAACATCAGCAAATTCAGAGGGTTGCGGCGGACATGCGCTGGCGGGCGTTAAGCGACTGCTCTACGCTGTCTGGCTACCGCAGGATTGGTCGCCAGAAATGTGGAAGCTGGCGCAAAGCCTTGTGGCACAACAGGTTCACCGCTCCGCGCTGCGGCGGAACGACTGTCAAAACCCGGCTAGCGCGCATGAGTTGCCGCTGCGCTGGCGCATGGCCCGCTGGCAGAAGAAAACGTGCGTAGCCCCCCATATGAAGGCGTTCCGACTGTCACTTGAAGTGCAGCAACCAGCCAGAACCTCAACAACGCCTGCCAAATGAAGGGCCGGGCAAGGGACCGGTCGTGTCCCAGGTGGTGGTGTAGCTCGGCGGTAGCGGAGCCGCTCGCGACGCGCGCCCTCCACATGGCGCCGTAGCGAGCGAGCGGCGCAGCGGTGGTCATCCGCGATCTTCGGTAGGGTCGGGTTGCGACACTCAAC
>DATAVF010000135.1:0-12043 GCA_036267835.1 Caulobacteraceae bacterium
GTGGTCGGCCGGGTTGCGGACCGGGGCCAGCGGCGTACGCGCCGGCGACCGGCCGGAGACGATCGGGCCGGCCGTCAGAGGTTCCAGCGCCCTCAGCGCCGCATCCAGCCGCGCCCGCTCGGCGGCGGCGCTGATGTCGACGCCCATCGAGTTCAGCCGGTCGCCATACATGTTGCGCGGCGTCGGGATCTTGGCGTGCGGCCCGGGGTGGGCCTGCACCGCGCCGATCGGGTCGGCCACGACCTGCTCCACCGGCACGCGCTCATCCAAGAGGGCGTGGACGAAGGAGGTGTTGGCGCCGTTCTCCAGCAGGCGGCGCACCAGGTAGGGCAGCAGGTCCTCGTGGCCGCCGACCGGGGCGTAGGCGCGCAGGGTGATGCCGTCATAGAGCTGATCGGCGGCGGCGTAGAGCGCCTCGCCCATGCCGTGTAGGCGCTGGTGCTCGATCTTCACCCCGCGGGTCTTGGCCATGCGGTGGACGGCGGCCAAGGTGTGGGCGTTGTGGGTGGCGAACTGGGCGTAGAGGTGCGGCGCGGCCTCGATCAGCGCCCGCGCGGCGACCAGGTAGCAGACGTCGGTCGCCGGCTTGGTGGTGTAGACCGGGTAGTCGGGCCGACCGGCCACCTGGGCGCGCTTGATCTCGGTGTCCCAGTAGGCGCCCTTCACCAGCCGCACCATCAGCCGGCGGCCTGAGTCCCGAGCCAGCTCCGAGATCCGGCCGATCGCCTCCGGCGCCCGCTTCTGGTAGGCCTGCACCGCGAGCCCGAGCCCGGTCCAGCCGCCCAGCGCCGGCTCGCGCGCCAGTCGGTCGAGCAGCTTAAGCGACAGCGCCAGCCGGTCGGCCTCCTCCGCGTCGATGGTGAAGTTGATGTCGTGCTTGGCCGCGATCTGGGCCAGGCGCAGCAGGCGCGGATAAAGTTCGCTCCAGACCCGCGCCTCCTGCGTGGCCTCATAGCGCGGCGACAGGGCCGAGAGCTTGACTGAGATGCCGTGGCCGGCCTCCGGCCCTGCGCCCCCGGACGCCTTGCCGACCGTCTCGATCGCGGCGGCGTAGGCCAGCTCATAGCGCGCGGCGTCGGTGGCGGTGCGTGCGCCTTCGCCCAGCATGTCGAACGAGCAGAGGTAGCCTTCCCGTTTAGCCCGCTTCAGGCCGTCCTCGATGGTGCGGCCGAGCACGAACTGCTCGCCCATGATGCGGATCGCCTGGGCGACGGCGGCGCGGATTACCGGCTCGCCGACCCGGTTCGCCATGCGCCGCACATAGCCGGCGGCGTCGCGTTTGGCGTCGTCCTCGACGTCGATCAGCCGGCCGGTCAGCATCAGCCCCCAGGTCGAGGCGTTGACGAACAGGCTCTCGGAGCGGCCGAGGTGGCTGGCCCAATCGGCCGAGCCGATCTTTTCGGCGATCAGCGCGTCGCGGGTGGCGTCGTCGGGCGTGCGCAGCAGCGCCTCGGCCAGGCACATCAGCGCCAGGCCTTCGCGGGTGCCGAGCGAGAACTCCTGCAGGAAGCTCTCGACCACGCCCTGGCGGCGGGCGGATCGACGCGCCGAGCGCACCAGCGCCTCCGCCTCGGCCGTCACCGCGGCGCGCTCTTCGCTGGTCAGGGGCGTGGCGGCCAGCAGCGCCGCGATAGCCTCGGCCTCGGGCCGGAACTTGCCGGCGTCGAGCGCATCCCAATCCATCCGATCGCCTCATGAAGTTTCGGCTGTCCGCACCATTCGGCCGGATATCCATGGCATAGCAAGCGCTGCACCGATGAGGTAACGGATGTGGGGTGTTTTTCAGAATATCCTACTGCCTGTGACGGCCATGACCGAATTTGACGAGATCGACCTGCGAATCCTGCGCGCGCTGCAGGACGACGGGCGCATCACCAACCAGGACCTGGCGCAGCTGATCCACCTGTCGCCGGCCGCGTGCTCGGAGCGGGTGCGGCGGCTGCGCGAGCGCGAGGTGATCGCAGGCTACACCGCGCTGGTCGACCCGGTGAAGGTCGGCCTGCCACTGCTGATCTTCGTCGAGGTGTCGCTTGAGAAGACCACGGCGGCGCAGTTCAGCGAGTTCGCCGCCGCCATCCGCCGCTCACCCGAGGTGCTGGAGTGCCACATGGTGGCGGGCGGCTTCGACTATCTGATCAAGGCGCGGGTCAAGGACATGGCCGCCTACCGCCAGTTCCTCGGCCAGACCCTGGTCGAACTGCCCGGCGTGCGCGAGACCCGCACCTACGCGGTGCTGGAGGAGGTCAAGGCGACCTCGCGGCTGCCGCTCTAGACGCGGCAAAATCGTTTGCCCGATGTGCCGGGCTGATGTTTCTGCTTTACTCACGTGAGGTGAGCTCAGGCGAGTTGGCGATCTTGAGCGCGCAGAAACGGACTGGCAGCAACATGGCAAACTCGACCGCACTGACACGTGGGATCAGCCACGTCGCCCTCGTCTGCTCCGACATGTACGAGACGGTGAAGTTCTGGGAAGACATCGGCATCCCCCTGCTCAAGATGGAGGAGCTGCCCGGCGGCGGCCAGCACAGCTTCCACGACATGGGCAACGGCGCGATGCTGTCCTACATGACCTTCGCCGACGCGCCGGCCAAGGCGCCGGGCATCGCCTCGCAGAATCTGGACGTGCGCAAGGATGGCGCGATGACCGCCATCGCCTCAATGAACCACATCGCGCTCGACATCCCCAAGGAACGCTTCGACGAGATCGCCGACGCCCTGCGCGCCCGGGACATCGCTGTGGTCACCATCAACCACGGCAGCGACAAGCCCTTCGCCAAGGCGCCTGACGAGAAGACCTGGATCCGCTCGATGTACTTCCGCGACCCGGACGGGATCGCCTTCGAGTTCGCCACCCTGCTGCGCGACCTCGGCTCCGAGAGCGACCTCGCGCCCCGGGTCAAGAACGCCAAGGGCGAGCGGGTCGACTACACGCCCGTGCTGTCGCGTGGCGTCCGGCACGCGGCCGAATAACTGGGTTCAGCCTGCCGCTGCGCCCGCGATTTGTGACCGCGCCGCCAGCCAAGGCCGCAACCGGCCGATCGCGTCCTCTACCTGGGGCGTCGAGAGGGCGAAGCTCAGGCGGATGAAGTGGCGGCCCTCGACCGGGTCGAAGTCGACGCCCGGCGCCGTCGCCACGCCGGTCTCCTCGAGCAGGGTCTTGCAGAACTGCAGGCTGTCGTTCGTCAGGTGTTGGACGTTGGCGTAGATGTAGAAGGCCCCGTCCGGCGGGGCGATGGCGCGCAGCCCCATCTCCGGCAGCGCCTGCAGCAACAGCTCGCGGTTGGCGCGGTAGACGGCGACGTGGCCGTCCAGCTCTTCGCGGCAATCCAGCGCCACCAGCGCCGCGTGCTGGCTCAGCGACGGCGCGGTGAGGAAGAGGTTGCCGACATAGGCGCGGGCCCGACGGACGCGCTCGGCGGGGCCCAGCATCCAACCCAGGCGCCAGCCCACCATGCTGAAATACTTGGAGAAACTGCTGATGATCAGCGCGCCGGGCGCAAACTCGAGCATGGAGCGCGCCGGCTCGACGTAGCTGAGCCCGTGATAGATCTCGTCGGAGACGATCTGGATGCCGCGCCGCCGGCAAACCTCGGCGATGGCCTGCAGCTCATCGGCCTTGATGATCGTCCCCGTGGGGTTGGCCGGGCTGGCGACGATGACGCCGGCCGGCGCCGGATCGAGCGCTTCCAGCGCCGCCGCGGTCAGCTGGAAGCGGGTGTCGGCGCCGCAGGGGATCTCCACCGGGGTCATGCTCAGCGCCCGCAGGGTGTTGCGGTAGGCGACGTAGCCGGGGCGGGCGAGGGCGACGCGATCGCCGGGCGCGAAGGTCGAGATCAGCGCCAGCACCAGCGCCGGCGAAGCGCCGCAGGTCAGGATGAAGCCATCCGGATCGACGTCGAGCCCATAGCTGTCGCGATAGTGGCGGGCGAGGCGCGCCCTCAGTTGCGGGCTTTCCCAATAGCCCATGCCGTCGGTGTCGAGCACCTGGTGGGCGCGGGCGATCGCCGCCTGCGGGGCGCCGGTCGATGGCTGGCCGAACTCCATGTGCAGGATCGACCGCCCTTGCTCCTTCAGCCGGTGGGCCAGCCGGCTGACGCCAATCGCCTGGAAGGGTTCGATCTCGGTCGTCATTGCGGCTCCTGAACCGGGTGGAGAGGTGCGTGGCGTCGGGGCCGGGTCGTAGACGGCTGGGCGCGTCACGAAAAGCCCGATGGGCTGCGCGGGCAATACGGGCGACATCGAGCCGGTGTACGACTGGCGCCATGATCCGCGCCCTGGCAGCTTCCGCCCTCATCGCCACCGCCTGCCTCGCCGCGCTTTCCGCAAGCGCGCAAGCGACCAAGCAGGTCGAGGGGTTGACGGTCGTGCCGGGACCCGGACCCACGGTTCAGTCGACCTATCCGGCGGACGGCAGCAGCGTCCCGGCCGGGGTGGTGATCCTGAAAATCGTCTTCGACCAGCCGATGACGCCGGACGCCTGGGCCTACGGACCTTCGCCCGACGGCGACTTCCCCCACTGCCTGGCCGATCCCCGGCTGCTGGCTGACCAGCGCACCTATGCGTTGCTGTGCACGGTCCCGCAGCAGAATCACACCTACGCCGTCGAGATCAACGACGCCCCGCGCTTCGCCAGCGCCGCCGGACGCTCGGCCAAGACCTACACGCTGAAGTTCTCGACTACCGATGACGTGACCCGCGGCCTTGACGACGCCCTGACCCAGGCCGGCCTCGCCGCGACGGACGATCCGATCATGACCTGGCGTGATCCGGGCAAGGGCGTGTCCCAGACCCCGCCGCCGCCCTAGCCGCTGCGGCGCCTCGAGTGATTGCAGCAATATATGTGATCTCGTAATGTGCGCCGCAGCGCCGCCGACGCGGCGGCGGCTGAGGCAGTGAGAGGGATCGGGCGGCAGATGGCGAGGCGTGCGGCGCAGATCAAACTCCAGGCCATCGAGCACGACACCCTGCACGGACGCATCTACCAGGAGCTGCGCAAGGCGCTGATGAGCGGCGCCGTGCAGCCGGGCCAATCGCTGTCCTACCGTGGTCTCGCCGATGCGCTGGGCACCAGCCCGATGCCGGTGCGCGACGCGGTGCGGCGGCTGATCACCGAGCGGGCGCTGGAGGCGCGGCCCAACCGCACCATCATCGTACCCAAGCTCAGCGCCCGGCAGATCGAGGAGGTCTACAAGATCCGCATCGAGCTCGAGGGGCTGGCCGCGCAGGAGGCGGCCGCCAAGGTTACCGACCGCGACCTGGCCGAATTGCGCGGGCTGGAAGAGGACATGGAGGCGGCGCAGCGCGACGGCGCGGTGCGCAAGTACGTCGACCTCAACTGGCGCTTCCACTTCAAGATCTATGGCCTCGCCGGCCTGCCGCAGCTGACCGACCTGATCGAGTCGCTGTGGCTGCAGATCGGCCCGATGATCAACAAGCAGCTCGCCGCCTTCGACCACCACCAGGCCGCCATCGACGCCCTGACCCGCCGCGACGCCGCCGCCGCGCGCCAGGCCATCGCCATGGATCTCTCCGAAGCGCGCGATAACCTGATTGCGCGGATGCGGGCCGAGGAAGCCGAAGCGCCGCCCGCGCCTGCCGTCCGGACGCGCCGCGCCCGCTAGGCGGGGTAGGCGGCCGCCAGCACCTTCAGCGCGGCGAGCCCGGCCTCGGCGTCGCAGCGCGGCGGGCGGCCGGCGATCAGATCCTCGGCGAAGGCGTCGATCTGGGCGGCGAAGTGGAAGGGCGCGGGGCGGCCTTCGAGCGGCAGCTGGCGCAGGCCGTGCTTGTCGTTCAGGAAGAGGGCGTTGGCGTAGTGGGCGATGCGCAGCGCGCCCTTCGAGCCGTGCACGTGGATGGCGCCGGGATGCGCCACCCAGGCGCCGCCTGCGTGATAGCCGTCGGCGTCCCACGAGGCGCCCCAGCTGAACAGGCCCTCGGCCGGCAGGTCGGTCGGATAGGTGCCCTCGTCGTAGAGCAGCGCGCCCACCGCGCCGTTGGCCAGGGTCATGGTCAGGTGCTCGGGGCCGGGCGGCTCGCCGGAAACGTTACCGCGGCCATGCGCGGAAACCACTGGCGCGCCGGCCAGCCAGGCGAAGGCGTCGATCAGGTGCACGCCGTGATCCACCAGACCCATCGGGCTGCCGCCAGGACCGCCGGGCGGGTAGTGCGAGGGCGGCAGGATTTCCCGCGATGCCGGCCCCGCCCCGCCGATCGACTGCTCGCGCAGCAGCACCACGTCGCCCAGCGCGCCGTCGGCGATCAGCGCCCTTGCCCGGGCTACAGCGGGGAGAAAGCGGTACGAGGCGCCGTAGGCGAGCTGCACCCCGGCCTCGCGGCAGGCGGCGATCATCGCCGACGCCTCGGCCAGCGAGGCGGCCAGCGGCTTCTCGCAGAGCACGTGCACGCCAGCCTCGGCGCAGAGCCGGGTCATCGCGGCATGGCTGGCGACCGGTGTCAGCACGCAGGCGATGTCGAGCCGCTCCCTCGCCAGCATCTCCGCCGCGTCGGCGTAGAGCTCGACGCCTGGGGCGGCAGCGGCGGCGCGCCGGCCGGCATCCGGTTCGGCAATCGCGACGACGCGCACCCGGCCCGCCGCGCGGCAGGCCTCCAGGTGCAGCCGCCCGACCGCGCCCAGCCCGATCAGGCCGACCCTCAACACTTCGCCACGCACGCCGCAAGCCCCCGACGATCGCCCCGACCGCGGCCAGGGAGACGCCCATGGTCTGGGCGTAGAAGGCCGGCAGCACCAGGCTCAGGGGCGGGATCATCAGCCCCATCGGCAAGGCGTAGCCGGCGTAGGCAAGGCTGACCGGCAAGCCGGGGCGGGTCGCTTCCTTGGCCATCAATCGTCCATATGTGATCTGTGATATCAGTTACATCGAGACTGGCGCCCGTTCAAGCGCTTGACGGGGCGTCGCCGCTCTGCAATCCGATATCACATATCACATATCACATTAATCGGAGCCGATCGCCGTGAAGCGAAGCAACAAGGTCATCATCACCTGCGCGGTCACTGGCTCGGTGCACACCCCCTCGATGTCGCCGCACCTGCCGATCACCCCGGACGAGATTGTCGCGGCCTCGGTCGAGGCGGCCGAGGCGGCGCCTCGATCATCCACCTGCACGCCCGCGATCCCCGCGACGGCCGCCCGACGCCCTCTGCCGACGTGTTCGGCGAGTTCCTCGGCCGCATCAAACAGCAGACCGACGCGGTGGTGAACATCTCTACCGGCGGCAGCAACGGCATGACCCACCAGCAGCGGCTGGAGGCGGCCAAGCGGTTCTCGCCCGAGGTCGCCTCGCTCAACATGGGCACGATGAACTTCGACTACACGGCCGCCGCCGAGCGGGTGAAGACCTGGCGCTACGCCTGGGAGCAAGACTACGTCGCCAGCTCCGGCGAGCGCATCGCGGTCAATACGCCGGCTTCATCGAGACGGTGATCCACGAGCTCGGCGACGGCGAGGGCACCCGTTTCGAGTTCGAGTGCTACGACGTCGGCCACCTCTACATGCTGGCCCACTTCGCCGACCGCGGGCTGATCCAGCCGCCGTTCTTCGTGCAGGGCATCTTCGGCATCCTGGGCGGTATCGGCGCCGACGTCGCCAACCTGACCCACATGGTGCAGATCGCCGACCGGCTGTTCGGCGAGGACTACTACCTCTCGGTCATCGGCGCCGGCCGCCACCAGATGAACATCGCGGCGGTCAGCCTGGCGATGGGCGGCAATGTGCGGGTGGGGCTGGAGGACAGCCTCTACATCGGCAAGGGCCGCCTGGCGCAATCCAACGCGGAGCAGGTTGCCAAGGTGCGGCGGATCGCCGAAGAACTCTCGTTCGAGATCGCGACGCCGGACGAAGCCCGGGCGATCCTGAAGCTGAAAGGCGGATCCGCCGTCGGGTTCTGAAGTGCATGGCCGAATGGGATTTTCTCGTCGTCGGCTCCGGCATCGCCGGGGCGTCGGCGGCGGCGATGCTGAGCGCCGAGGCCAGCGTCACCCTGATCGAACGCGAGAGCGCGCACGGCTATCACACCACCGGCCGCTCGGCGGCGCTCTACGCGGCGAGCTATGGCGGCGTCCCGATCCGGGCGCTGACCCGCGCCAGCCGCGCCTTCTACGATGCTCCGCCGGAGGGCTTCGCTGCCCATCCGCTGTTGGGCCCGCGCGGCTGCCTCTACATCGCGCGGCCTGATCAGCGCGCGGACCTGGAGCACATTCGCGACGCTTCGGTGGCGTCCGGCGTGGCGGTCGAGGACCTCGGTGAGGCTCAGGCCCTGGCGCTCTGCCCGGTGCTGCGGCCCGGCTATGTGGCCAGGGCCGCGCTGGAGCCCGAGGCGATGGACATCGACGTCGACGCCCTTCACCAGGGCTACCTGCGGTTGTTCCGCAGCAACGGCGGCGTCACCCGGCTTAGCTCCGAGCTGGTCGGGCTGCAGCGCGATGCCGGTGGCTGGATCGCGCGGCTTTCGGGCGGCGAGACGCTGACGGCGCGCGCGGTCATCGATGCGGCGGGCGCCTGGGCCGATCGGGTGGCGGTCATGGCGGGCGTCCGGCCGATCGGCCTGATGCCGCTGAAGCGCACCGCGGTGCTGCTCGACGAGCCGCCCGGGGTCAGCGCCCGGGCCTGGCCCGCGGTGATCGACGCCGGCGAGCAGTTCTACTTCAAGCCCGAAAGCGGCAAGATCCTGGCCTCGCCCGCCGACGAGCAGCCATCCGAGCCCTGCGACGCCTACCCGGACGACATGGACGTGGCGATCGGCATCGACCGGGTGCAACAGGCGGCCGACATCCCGGTGCGCCGGGTCGGCCGGTCCTGGGCGGGCCTGCGCACCTTCGCCCCTGACCGCTCGATGGTCGTCGGCTACGACACCCACGCCCCGGGCTTCTTCTGGCTGGCCGGGCAGGGCGGCTACGGCGTGCAGACGGCCCCCGCCGCCGCCCGCCTCGCCGCCGCCCTGGCGCTCCGCCGCGACGCGCCGGCCGACATCCGCGAACTCGGACTGGACGTCGCGACGGTGTCGCCAGCGCGGTTCAGTTAGCCGTCCAGTCCCAGCGGGTCGGCCACGCGCGGCCAGAAGTTGGGGTCGCGCTTGGTGTAGGGGATGGTCGCGAATTCCGGGGCGATGGCGCCCGGCGCGTCGACATAGAGCACCGCCTCTGCCTGGCCGGAGAAGGCCGCGTGGAAGTGCTGGGTCGACTTGACCACCACCATGCGCCGCTCGGCCAGCGGCACGCCCAGCCCGGTGAACATGTCGGGCGAGAACACCTGCTCGCGGCGCGAGGTCAGCACCACGTCGATCCCGTCCGCCTCGATCCAGGCGGCGCGGCCCAGATGGCTCCGGTCGCCACTGAGGCCGCGCTGGCTGTGCGTCTCGCTGAGGCCGCGCACCGTGGCCAGCAGGTCCACCGGCTGGCCGGATGCCGGCCCGGTCTTGCCGCCGACCCTCAGCGCGAACTGCGCGCCGAGGCCGGCCTCGTGGCACAGCGCAACGGCTTGCGGGTCCCACATTGCGCCGAGGGCCACGCCGCTGAGGCCGCGCTCCAGGCAGGCCTGCAGGATGAAGGTGCTGTCCGACGGCGCCCCGCCGCCAGGATTGTCCGCCACGTCGGCCAGCACCACCAGGCCGCGATTGTATGCCGCCGCCTGGGTCAGTGCCGCTTCGATGCTCAGGCCCGACGGCCGGGTCGCCTCGCGCAGGCCGTAGATGCGCTCGCCGAAGCGCCGCGCCAGCGCTTCGGCGCCGGCCGCATCGCCGTCGGTGATCACCCACATCTGGGCGCCGACGAAGCTGGTGTCGCTCCAGGCGAAGCCGTGGCCGAACGAGACCGAGAGCACGCCACCCTGCCCTTCGGCGGCCTGCATCTCGGCCACGAAGGTGCGCATCGGCTCCTCGGTGGTGCGCCAGATGCCGATCATGGCGCAGTCGTAGACGGCGGTGGCGGGGCGCACCTTGCCGAGCGCCGCGTCGCGGCAGATGGCGTAGAGCTCGCGCCCGCGCTCCACCTCGTCGATGTGCGGGTATTCCTTGTAGGCGATGATCACGTTGGCGGCGGCGAACATCTCGGCGGTGACGTTGCAGTGCAGGTCGAGTTCGGCGCCGATGATGGTGTCCGGCCCGGTCAGCGCCCGCACCCGGCCCAGCAGGTCGCCCTCGCAGTCGTCGTAGCCTTCGGCGACCATGGCGCCGTGCAGGTTCAGCAGCACAATCTGCAGCGGCAGGGCGACGCGCACCTGCTCCAGGATTTCGTCGCGCAGAGCTTCGTAGACGCCCCGCAGGGTGCGGCCGGCCGGCTGGGCGCTGGCGGCCGTGCCCTCGGCCACCTCGATGCCGTCCGCCTCGGCCAGGCCGCGCCACTCGGCCAACAGCACGCCGTTGCCGTTATCGGGATGGCGCGAGGCGTCGCCCTGGAAATAGCCGCCCTCACGAAACGCCGCCCAGCCGGTCGGCAGCGGCGAGAAGGTGTTGGTCTCGGTCGCCAGCAAGGCCATGAACAGCCGCATCGAACCCGTTTCCTTCAACTGAAATGGCGCTTATATCGATATATGTGATCACGGAAAGCGATATGGACCCGCCGCAAGTTACACCCGAATTCGACGGCGCGAACACCCCGCGCTATCCGGATGAGGCCTCGGTCTCGGCGAGGCTGCATCAGCGGGCGCGGCGGGTGATGCCGTCAGGCAATACCCGGGGCACCGTGTTCTTCAAGCCCTATCCGCTCTACGCCGCCAGCGGCGAGGGCTGCCGTGTGACCGACGTCGACGGCGTCACCCGCCTCGATTTCGTGAACAACTACTCCTCGCTGATCCACGGCCACCGCCCGCCGCAAGTGATGGCCGCCGTCGCCGAGCAGCTGGACCGGATCGTCGCCATCGGCCTGCCGACCGAGTCTGAGATCGCGCTGGCCGAGCTGCTCGTCGGCCGGCTGGCGGGGGTCGAGCAGATCCGCTTCGCCAATTCCGGCACCGAGGCGGTGATGCTGGCGCTGAAGGCGGCGCGCGCCTTCACCGGCCGGCCGAAGATCGCCAAGATCGAGGGCGCCTACCACGGCGGCTACGACTATGCCGAGGTCAGCCAGACCGCCCTGCCGGGCGCCTGGGGTGATCCGGAGCGGCCCACCAGCACCGCGACCTCGGCGGGCGCGCCGCAGGCGATGCTGGACGACGTGGTCGTGCTCCCGTGGAACGATGTCGCCGCGGCGCTGGCGCTGATCGAGGCGCACGCGGCGGACCTGGCGTGTGTGCTGATCGACCCGACGCCCTCGCGGCTCTGCTACGCGGCAATCGAGCCGGCCTTCCTGGCCATGCTGCGCGAAGTCACGGCCCGCATCGGCGCCCTGATCGTCTGGGACGAGGTCTACAACCTGCGCCTGGGCTACAACGGCGCCCAGGGCGTGGCCGGTTTCGCGCCGGACCTGACCGCGCTCGGCAAGATCATCGGCGGCGGCTTCCCGGTCGGCGCGGTGGGTGGCCGGACCGAGGTGATGCAAGTGTTCGGCTTCGACGAGGGCCGCGCCAAGGTCCCCCACGGCGGCACCTACAACGGCAACCCGATCAGCATGGTCGCCGGCCTGAAGACGCTGCAGCTGATGACGCCGGAGGCATTCGAGCGGCTCAATGGCCTCGGTCAGCGGATGCGCGACGGCCTGGCCAAGGCAGTGGCCGACGCCGCCGGCCACGTGTCCGGCCAGGGCTCCTTCGCCATGCTGACCCTCAGCGAGCGGCCGATGCAGACCTACCGCGACCTCTTCCAGACCGATGGCTTCGTCGAGCGCCAGGCCGCGGTGCATCGGCAGCTGCTGAACCACGGCGTGCTGACCTCGCCCGCCCTGCTCTTCACCCTCTCCACCCCGATGGGCCATGCCGAGGTCGATTTCGCCCTGGAGCAGGTCGGCGCGGCGCTGCGGGCGCTGTAGCCCTCAGTCCCCCAGCACGCCGACCGCGCTGTCCGGCCAGTTGGTGTTGGCGCGGCCGAGGGCCGGGGCGATGCGGCCCATGCCGCGGTTGTGGGCCTCGAAGCCGATCAGCGCCCGCTCGGCGTCGCT
>DATAVF010000136.1:0-5061 GCA_036267835.1 Caulobacteraceae bacterium
CCTGTTCGGCGGTGGTGGTCATCAGGTTGCCGTAAGCGGTGTCGCGGTCCCGGTAGGCGCCGCCGGTGGGCGACTTAGGATCGACCGTGCTCGACACCCCAAACTGTCGGCGCCGCTACGGCGTCACCGTGATCTGGCCCAGCATGCCGGGGTGGAACTTGCAGTGGTACCTGATCACCCCCGACTGCTTCAGGGTGAAGGTCGCCTTGCCGCCAGCCGGCAGGTCGAGATCGAAGGCGCCTTCGTCCGCCGTGGCCGAGTGCTCGAAGATGTCGTGGTTGTCCCACTCGATCGTGTCGCCGACGTGGGCCACGATCGGCGGTGGCCCGTAGAGCAGCTTGTCGACCACGATCACCAGGGTCTGCGGAGTCCTCGCCGCGGGCGGCGGGCCGCAGGCGGCGAGGCCTGCGCTCGCCGCCAGCAGCGCCAGCGCGAGGACGGCGAAACGGCGCGTCGTCACCCGAGCGGGCTCAGTGAAGCTCGGCCGCCAGGTGCTCGGCGTGCATCTGGTGCTCGGTGAAGAGGGTGAGGCCGGTCGAGAGCAGCGACTTCAGCTCGGGATTGTGGGCGCTGGGGATCAGGGTGTCCTTCAGGGCGCCGTTGACCAGCTTGTGGTAGGCGACCTCGTTCTGCACGTAAGCGCGGTCGAAGGCGGCGCCGTTGAGCTTGGCCAGTTCGGCGCGCTTGGCGTCGGCCTGGACCGTCAGCGAGGCGCTGGTCGGATTGGCTTCCGGGGTGACGCCCAGCTTCTTCACCAGGGCGAGGGCCTGATTGTTCACCGCCGTGTGGTCGCGGACCATCTCCTGGGCGAAGGCGATGACGTCGGCGTTGTGCGACTTGCCCAGCGCCTGGTTGGCGGCGGCGATGTCGATCACGCCGGCGGTGTAGGCGATGTGGGCGATCTGCGGATCGGTCGGCGCGGGCGCGGCGTAGGCGGCGCTGGCGATGGTGAGCACCGCGGCGGCGATGGCGAGTGGGCGGAACATGGCGTTGCCTCGTTTGTTGCGACGCCTATTGGACGCCAACCCGGGCCGCGCCGTTCCCTAGCCGGCGGCAGGCGGTGTCCGCTGCTCCAGCGCCGCCAGCACCTTGGCCGTCAGGGCGTCGCAATCGGCGCCGGCGAAGGCCACGGTGGACTCCAGCGCGCGCCGCATCTCGGGACCCAGATCCTCGCGCAGCTGGCGGCGGGCGCGGAACAGCCGGGTGCGCACGGTGCCGACCTGCACGCCGGTGGCGGCGGCCACTTCCTCGGTGGTCAGGCCTTCGACTTCGTGCAGCACGAAGACCAGGCGGAACGTATCCGGCAGCCGTGCGATGGCGCTTTCGAGGATCTGGGCAAGCTGACGTCTCATGAGCGCGTCCTCAGGGGCGGCCGACAGGCTCGGCGTGGCGCGCAGCCGCTCGCGCCAGTCCTCCAGCACCGCCAGCCCCTGGTCGCCCAGCGAGCGCTTGCGCCGGCGGCTGGCGCGGCCGTGGCTGATCGCCTCGTTGACCACGATGCGGGTCAGCCAGGTCGCGAGCGACGAGGCCGCATCGAAACGACCCATGGCGAAGAAGGCCTTGAGGTAGCCGGCCTGCACCGCCTCCTCGGCGTCGTGGCGGTTCTTCAGCACCGCCCAGGCCGCACGGAACAGCCGCTGGTTGCTGCGCCGGATCAGGAAGGTGAAGGCCGCGCGGTCGCCGCCGGCAATGCGTCCCGCCAGCTCGCGGTCGCCCATGCCGTCGAACGCCCGCTCCGCCGCTGCTACAGCCGCCATTGGCCGGATCCTCGCCCCGATGGGCCTCGTGGGATTTGACGGCGGGTGGGCCGCCGGCGTTCCCGCCTACAAGGCGCCCGCCAGCGCCGCGCCCTGCACGTGCGGCCGGCCGACGCGATAGCTGGTGATGCGCGCCTCCACCTCGTGGCGGAAGTGGCGGAAGAGGCCCTGGATCGGCCAGGCCGCGAAGTCGCCGAGGCCGCAGATGGTGTGGCCCTCCACCTCCGAGGCGACATCGATCAGCATGTCGATCTCACGCATCTCGGCCTCGCCCGAGGCCATGCGCTCCATGACACGCCACATCCAGCCGGTCCCCTCGCGGCAAGGCGTACACTGGCCGCAGCTCTCGTGCTTGTAGAAGTAGGAGAGCCGGGCGATGGCGCGCACCAGATCAGTGTCGCGGTCGAGCACGATCACCGAGGCCGAGCCCAGCGCGGTCTTCAGTTCGCGCAAGCTGTCGTAGTCCATCAGTGCGGTCTCGGCCTGCGAGGCCGGGATCATCGGCGTCGACCCGCCGCCGGGCAGCACCGCCTTCAGGTTGGTCCAGCCGCCGCGCACCCCGCCGGCGTGGGTCTCCAGCAGCTGCTTCAGCGGGATCGACATCGCCTCTTCGACATTGCAGCGCCGGTTCACGTGGCCGGAGATGCTGATCACCTTGGTGCCGGCATTCCCGGGTCGCCCGATGCCGGCGAACCAGTCGGCGCCGCGCCGCAGGATCGTGCCGACCACGGCGATGGTCTCGACGTTGTTGACCGTGGTCGGGCAGCCGTAGAGGCCCGAGTGCGCCGGATAGGGCGGCCGCACCCGCGGGAAGCCCTTCTTGCCCTCCAGGCTCTCGAGCAGCGCCGTTTCCTCGCCGCACACATAGGCGCCGCCGCCGTGGGCGACGAAGAGGTCGAAGTCCCAGCCGTTGAGATTGCCCGGCCCGATCAGCCGCGCCGCATAGGCCTCGGCGATCGCCGCCTCCAGCCGCTCGCGCTCGGCGACGTACTCGCCGCGAATGTAGATGTAGGCCGCCTGCGCCCCGATCGCCCGGCTGGCGAGCAGGCACCCCTCGATCAGGAGTTGCGGGTCGCCGCGGATGATCTCGCGGTCCTTGCAGGCGCCCGGCTCCGACTCGTCGGCATTGACCACCAGGTATCTTGGCCGGCCGTCCTCGGGGGCCATCAGCCCCCATTTGGTCGCCGCCGGCACCCCTGCCCCGCCACGTCCGCGCAGGCCCGAGGCCTTCACCTGCGCCAGGATCCACTTCGGCCCCAGCGCGATCATGTCCGCCGTGGCGTTCCAGGCTCCGCGTTGGCAGGCGCTCTCCAGGCGCCAGTCGTGCAGGCCGTAGAGGTTGGTGAAGATGCGGTCCCGGTCCGCGAGCAGCCTCGACATCGGCAATCCCTCCTGCCTGTTCGCGGTGAAGGCTACGCCTCGCTGGCAGCTTCGTCAGTCTCCAAACGTCGCCGTCCGGTCTGACAGGCGCGCTCGTTCAGCCTGCTTGCGCCGCGCCCAGATGGCGTAGCGGAGCCGCCTGATCGGGACGCCAAGCCGCATCTTGCGGAACAGCTGCCAGCGGCCGAACAGCGAAATCGCCAAGCGCGCCGGCTTGCGGACGTACCAGTTGTTGAGGTTGGTCCTGCGCACCAGGACGTAGCCCCTGGCGGTCAGATACGCGTGCTTGGAGCGCGTATGAACGTCATCTTCCAGCAGGATCAGCCGCGGCTGATGGCGCTCGATCGAGAAGCCCCTCAGCACGTCGATCTCGTGGCCTTCCACATCGATCGACAGGAAGTCGATCGCTTCGATTCCCGCCTCAGCCAGCATGGAGTCGAGGGTGCGGACTGGAACCAATCGCGTCGAGTCCCCCTCGAACATCATCTTGTTGGACGCCGACAGCGTCGAAAGACCGCCGAGGTGGCCCGCGACCAGCATCGGTAACTCTTTGCCCTCGTCTTCGGGCGAACCGGCGGCCGCGGCGCACACCTTCGCCTTGCGAACCCGCCGCAGGTTGTCGACACACTCCGACAAGGGCTCGATCAGGAGGCCGGTCCAACCCCGCTGCTCGAAGGCGAACGATTGCGAGCCCTGGATCGGATCGTTCGCCCCGACCTCGACAAAAACGCCGGTGTCGCTGTCGAAGAAGGCCTGAAGCAGCTCCGCCTCGCTTCCATCGCGATAGACGGCGCGCGCGAAGAGCCCTGAGAAGGCCCAGGCCAGGGGTTTCCACATGAGCGCGTCGATTCCACGGCGCGGTCGCCGGGACAAGGACCGAGTGCGGCCTTCGGCAGGCGCTGGGGCCTAGCTCTGGCGGGCCACCGGCTTCGGCGCCCACTGCGCCAGCCAGTCGACCATGGTCTGCGGGGTGTGGTGGGCGTCGTCGGTGACCGCGTCGCTGCTGACCACCACCTTTCCGTCGGGCTCGGCGACGACCAACCAGGGCACGCCCTCGACCGACGTCACGCCAAAGCGGCGCAGCACCTGCGGGTTGCGGTCCGTCTTCCCCTCGGCCGGGGCCACCTCGACCGGCATGACGACGAAGTTGGCGGCGATGAAAGGCTTCACCTCCGGCAGGTCCATGACGCCGGCCAGCATGCGGCACCAGCTGCACCAGTTGCCGCCGAAATCGACGATGACCCGCTTATGCTCGCGGCCCGCCTGGGCGAGCGCGGCGTCGATCCGCGCGTCCACCGCGGCGGGCGTTGCGGTTGAGTCGTAAGGTTCAGGCAACGGCGTCGGCAGGTCGGCGAGCTTGCCGACGCTGACGTGCGGCCCATGCGGCCCGCACCCCGCCACCACGACGAAGGCCGCGAGCGCCAGCCAGAGCCAGCCGCCGCGGCCGCGCATGATCTACTCCGCCGCCTGCAGCGCGTGGCCCTGCACATGGGGGCGGCGCGAGCGGTACTGGGCGATTCGCTCTTCGACCTCGCCGCGGAAGTGGCGGAAGAGCCCTTGGATCGGCCAGGCCGCCGCATCGCCGAGCGCGCAGATGGTGTGGCCGTCGATCTGGCTGGCGACGTCCAGCAGGGTGTCGATCTCCTTCGGGTCGGCCTCGCCGGTGACCATCCGTTCCATCACCCGCCACATCCAGCCGGTGCCTTCGCGGCACGGCGTGCACTGGCCGCAGCTCTCGTGCTTGAAGAACTGGGCGACGCGGGCGATGGCGCGGACGATGTCGGTGTCCTTGTCCATCACCGTCATGGTGCCGGTGCCGAGGCCGGAGCGCAGCTCCTTCAGCGAATCGAAATCCATCAGCGCCGTCTCGGCCTGCTCGGGCGTGATCACCGCCATCGAGACGCCGCCCGGGATGATGGCCTTC
>DATAVF010000137.1:0-1796 GCA_036267835.1 Caulobacteraceae bacterium
CCGCGCGGCGCTCTTCAGCAGGGCGCGGCCGACGCCGGCGCGTTGGGCGGCGCGGACGACGTAGAGGGTGAAGACCTCGGCGTCGGCGCCCTTGCCATCGCCGTTCAGCAGCGCGCCGGCGGCATAGCCCACCGCCCCTTCCGCGCCCTCGGCGATCAGGGTCACCTGGCCGGGCTGGGCGGCCGTCAGCTCATGGCGGAAGCGGCGGGCGTGGAAGGCGGGGCTCATGCGGTCGAGCGCGGCCTGGGGCAAGAGGCCCGGGTAGGTCTCGCGCCAGGCCCTGACGTGAACACAGGCAAGGTCGCCGGCATCGCCGGGGCCAGCGGGCGAAATGGTGTAGTCGAGCAAGCCTTCCACAGTTGAAAGGTCGGGTGGGCCGCCGCCTTCGTCAAGCCGCCTTCAAAGCCCCGTCCACAGCCGTTAGCGTGCCGGCCGTGAACGCCGCGATTCCCCCATCTGAAAGCAAGGCCCTAGAGACCGCCGCGGCGTCCCCGGTGATGACCCAGTTCTTCGACGCCAAGGCGCGCCAGCCGGACGCGCTGATCTTCTTCCGCATGGGGGATTTCTACGAGCTCTTCTTCGAGGATGCGGCCAAGGCGTCGGCGGCGATCGGCATCACGCTCACGCATCGGGGCACGCACGCCGGCGCGCCCATCCCCATGGCCGGGGTGCCGGTGCACGCGGCCGAGGCCTACCTCGCCAAGCTGATCCGCGCCGGCTTCAAGGTCGCGGTCTGTGAGCAGATGGAAGACCCGGCCGAGGCGCGCAAGCGCGGCGGCAAGTCGGTGGTGCGCCGCGACATCGTGCGGGTGGTGACGCCGGGCACCCTGACCGAAGACGGCCTGCTGGAAGCGCGCGGCGCCAACCGGCTGGCGGCGGTCGCGATGCGCGCCGGCCACGTGGCGGTGGCCAGCGTCGAGTTGTCCACCGGCGAGGTCGAGTGCTTCGCCCTGGGCGTGGGCGCGCTCGCCTCCACGCTCGCGGCGCTGGCGCCGTCCGAGATCCTGGTGCCGGACCGGCTCTTCGCCGACGCGGGGCTCAGCGCGGCGCTGAAGACGGCGGGCGGGCTGGTGCAGCCGATGGCGCAGGCGCTGGCCGAGCCGGCCGCCTCCGAAGCGCGGCTGAAGCGGCTCTATGGCGTCGAGACGCTCGACGGCTTCGGCGCGCTGAGCGGCGCGGAGGTCAGCGCGCTCGGCCTGATCGCGGCGCACCTGGAGACCACGCAAGGCGGCCGCGCGCCGGCGCTCTCGGCCCCGCGCCGGGCTGGCGAGGCCGACGTGATGGCGATAGACCCGGCGACCCGCACCAGCCTGGAGATCGAGCGCGCCACCGGCGGCGCCCGTGACGGCTCGCTGCTGGCCGCCATCGACCGCACCGTCACCGCGCCGGGCGCGCGGCAGCTGGCGGCGCGGCTGGCGCGGCCGCTGATGTCGCCGGAAGCCATCGACGCCCGGCTCGACGCCATCGACTGGCTGCTGGCCCGCCGCACCCTGCGCCAACGCCTGCGCGCCGCGCTGAAGGGCGCCGGCGACATGGCCCGCGCCCTCTCGCGGCTGGCGCTCGGCCGTGGCGGCCCCCGCGACCTCGCCCTGCTGCGCGACGGCCTGGCGATCGGCGCGGGTCTGGTCCCGCTGCTCGAAGGCGGGGCGGACGAGCTGGCGCCGATGCCGGGCGAACTGGCGCGGGCGATCGCGGCGCTGCAGCCCAGCCAAGAGCTACAACTGTACGCCACCGCCCTCGCCGCTGGCCTCTCGCCCGACCTGCCGCTCATGGCGCGCGACGGCGGCTTCGTCGGC
>DATAVF010000138.1:0-4384 GCA_036267835.1 Caulobacteraceae bacterium
GTGTCATCGCGGTAGCTGTAAGTGTCCGCGAAAGCCGTGCTCGTCAGACTCGTCACCAGGGCGAGCGCAGCTATTCCCGTGAATAAACGGCGCATTATGCTGTTCTCCTTATGCATTGACGAGGCTTGTGGCCCACGTCGATCATATAACGCAACCCGATGAACGTCGTTCCGAACAGCAGGTAGCGGCAACCGTCACGGTTGTTGTTTGAGATATACCGAAGATTTGTGGGATTATATTTTAACAGAGACGCTATCGACCCTGCTCGGGCGACCGTTTCTGCGGCGTGCTGAACCCGTCCCCGTCTCCCCGGGGAGAAGGGAGACTAGTCGTAGCCCGTCGAGAGGCTGAGCTTGGCCCAGCGGCCGATTTCGGTCTGGAACTGGGCGAGCTGGCGGGTGGCGTAGAGCATCGCGTCGGCGCCCAGCAGCAGTTGCAGCGGCGGGTCTTCGGCGCCGGCGACGGCCAGGATGGCTGCCGCGACCTTGGCCGGGTCGCCCGGTTCCTGGCCGGCGTGATCGCCGAGGATGCGCTGGGCGTTGCGCGCCGCGCCGTCGTAGTCGGCGATCTGTTGCTGGGTGACGATCAGCGAGCGGCCGGCGTAGTCGGTGCGCATGCCGCCGGGCTCGACGTTGGTGACCTTGATGCCGAGCTCGGCCACTTCCTGCGCCAGCGTCTGGGTGACGCCCTCGAGCGCGTGCTTGCTGCCACAGTAGATGCCGGTGCCAGCCCAGGCGGCGACGCCGCTGACCGAGGTGATGGTGATGATGTGCCCGGCGCGGCGCTGGCGGAAATGCGGCAGCACCGCCTGGATGGCCGCGATCGGGCCGAAGACGTTGACCTCGAACTGGGCCCGGATCTCCGCCAGGCTCGATTCCTCGACCGCCCCCACCAGACCGTAGCCGGCATTGCCGACCAGGATGTCGATGCCGCCGAGATCGGCCTCGGCGCGGGCCACGGCCTCGCGCACCGCCGTCTCGTCGGCCATGTCGGCGAGGTAGCCGAGCGACCGGCCGGGGGCCAGCGCCTCGAACGCCGCCAGGTCGGCGGGCTTGCGCACCGTGCCCGCGACCTTGTCGCCGCGCGCCAACGCCGCCTCGGCGAGGGCGCGGCCGAGGCCGCCGGAAACGCCGGTGATCAGCCAGCTTGTCATGCGCAGAGCCTAGTAGGGCCGGTCGCCGCGCACCCACAGGCGGTGCATCAGGCGGTCGTACTTGGTGTCGTCGTAGAGGGTGCCGGTGTGCAGGGTGCAGCGGTTGTCCCACATCAGGATGTCGCCGACCTGCCATTTGTGGGCGTGGACGAAGCGGTCCTGGATCACCCAGTCGACCGCCTCCTGCACCATCGCCAACCCCGCGTCCTCGGGCATCCCCATCACCTCGATCACCGTGCCGGTGGACGGCCAGAGCGCCTTGCGGCCGTCGGCGGGGTGGGTGCGGACCAGCGGGTGGTAGACGTCCGGGTTGGCCGCCTTCAGCTCGTCGCTGAGCTCGCGGGCCCCGTATTCCCGGGTGCGCATGAAGTGCTGGTAGGAGTGGTGCAGGATGCGGCCCCGGTACTCGGCCTGCCTGGCGGCTGGCAGGGCGCTCCAGGCGGCGACACAGTCGGCGAGCAGGGTGTCGGAACCGACGGGCGGCACTTCCACCGCGTAGAGCATCGTCGCCATCACCGGCTCGGGCTTGTACGAATAGTCGGTGTGCCAGCCGACGCCGTCGTTGTGGGCGCCGATCGGCTTGCCGTCCACGACCTTGTTCGAGAGCCGGTAGACCTTCGGGAAGCCCGGCACGGTGAATTCCTTCAGCGTGTGGTCTTCCGGCTCGCCGAAGCGGGCGATGAAGTCGGTGAGTTGGCCGGGATCCAGCACCTGGCCGCGCAGCAGAATGGCCCCGTGGCGATGGAAGGTGTCGACCACCTGCTTCAGCGTCGCCTCGTCGGCGGCGCGCAGGTCGACGTCCAGGATTTCGGCGCCGAAGCCCGGCTTCAGCGGGCGGGTGCGGACCTGAACCGCAGTATTCATGAGCGGAATCCCGGGTGGCGAGCGGTGAGCTGACTCTGGAATTGTAGGGTAGCGCGGCGGCCGCGGGCAGTCTTGCACCTGGGCGACCGTTCATTTGAGCGCGGATCGGAAACCGGCGCGGCGCCGTCCCCGGCCGGCGCCCAGAAAGCGGTCGAGGCGCCCGCGGACTGGGCGAAACGGGCCGCGGCGCGAGACCGGAGCGAGGGCCACCGCTAGCCTGACCTCAAGCTCGGGTCTTGGGAGACAAAGCACATGCCCTTCATCTGCGACGTCGGCGCCGTTCGCCCGGACACCGCGCCTGGCGCCCTGCACCAGCTGGCGGCGACCCCGAAGACCGTGCACTGGGGCTATTTCGACGCCGCCCTCGCCCCGGTGCTGCGCGTGAAGAGCGGCGACCTGGTCCAGGCCGAGGCCATCACCCACCACGCTGGCGACGCTCCCGAGCTTATGATGGACGAAGCCGTGCAGGCGATCTTCCACGAGATCCCCGAGGCCGACCGCAACCCCGGCGTCCACATCATGACCGGGCCGATCTACGTCGAGGACGCCCGCCCTGGCGACATGCTGGAGGTGCGCTACCTGCGCATGACCCCGCGCTGCAACTACGGCTCCAACCTCGCCGCCAACTGGGGCTACCTCTACAAGGAGTTCGGCGAGAAGGAGCGGGTGACGATCTATTCGCTCGACCCGAACGCCAATCAGGCCGAGGCGCTCTACGCCTACGACTTCCCCGGCAAGTACCTGATCCCCGGCACGATCACCCACTGCCCGGTGTGCGACCGTCAGCCGGCGCTGGCCGGGGTGCGGGTGCCGGCGCGGCCGCACCTCGGTACCGCTGGCGTCGCCATGGACGTGGCCGGCCGGGTCAGCACCATCCCGCCCGGCGCGCACGGCGGCAACATCGACAACTGGCGCATCGGCGCGGGCGCCACGATGTACTACCCGGTGCAGGTCGAGGGCGGGCTCTTCTCCATCGGCGACCCGCACGTCAGCCAGGGCGACGGCGAGATCTCCGGCACCGCCATCGAGTCGTCGCTGAACGTGCTGATGCAGATCGTGCTGCGGCGCGACTTCAGCTTCCCGGGTCCGCTGCTGGAGACGCCGAACTGGTGGATCGTCCACGGGTTCGATGAGGACCTCAACGTCGCCACCCGCGGCGCGGCGCTGGACATGCTGGGCCTGCTCACCGACCACATCGGCCTCAGCCGCAATGACGCCTACTCGCTGATGAGCGTCGCCGCCGACTTCGCCGTCACCCAGGTGGTCGATGGCCGCCAGGGGGCCCATGTACGCATTCCGCGCTCGGTCTTCCCGCGCCAGACCCCGGCGGGCTAAAGCGGGCGGCGGAGGCCGCCACTATGAGCACCAGCCAGATCGTCGTCGTCGGCAGCTACAATCGCGACGTCAGCCTGTCGGTGGCCCGGTTGCCGGCGCCGGGCGAAACCTGCCTCGCGTCGGGCCGGCTGGAGTCGCCCGGCGGCAAGGGCTCCAACCAGGCCATCCAGGCGGCCCGCGCCGGCGCGGCCACGGCCATGGTCGCGGCCGTCGGCCTCGACGGGGCCGGCGACGAAGCGCTGGCGCTCTGGGGCGGCAACGGCATCGATATCCAGGGCGTCGTGCGGCTGGCGGGCGTCGGCACCGGCATGGCGATGATCCTCGTCGATGCCGCCGCGGAGAACGTCATCGTGGTCGACTCCGGCGCCAACGCCCTGCTTGCCCCGGCCCACGTCGGGGCCGCCAGCAGCCTGATCGCCGGCGCGCGGCTGGTGCTCGCCCAGCTGGAGACGCCCGTCAGCGCTACCGTCCGCGCTTTCGAACTGGCCCGCGCCGCCGGCGCCGCCACCCTGCTCAACGCCGCGCCGGCGCCCGAGCTGATCGACCCCGCCCTGCTGGCCCTGACCGACATCCTCGTGGTCAACGAGGGCGAGGGCCGCGCGCTCTCCGGCCACGACCACGCCGCCGCCATCGGCGAGGCGCTGATCCAGCGCGTCGGGCGGGCCGTCGTCGTCACCCTGGGCGCCGCGGGCGCCATGCTCTTCCAGCATAACCGCGCGCCCCACGCCGCCCGGCCGCCGCCGGTCGCCGTGGTCGACACCACCGGCGCGGGCGACGCCTTCACTGGCGCCTTCGCCGCCCGCTGGGTGAGTGACGGCGACGCCGTCGCCGCCCTCGCCTGGGGCGTCGCCGCCGGCGCGCTGGCCTGCACAACGAAGGGCGCGGCAGTCAGCTGCCCCGACGCGGCCCGGATCGCCGCGGTGGCTCGGCCTCTCTGAACGGCGTCTGCCGCTCCACCTCCGGCCGGTTCAGGAAGCGACGCGGGGGACGACCCCGTGCGGATGGACGCCACCGCGCTTCGGCATGCCACCG